>NZ_JBDXXH010000008.1 GCF_040373385.1 Nitratidesulfovibrio sp.
AGAGGTACGGAGAGGGAGAACCTTTTTCAAAAGGTTCTCCCTCTCCGTGCTTTTGTCTTTCATTTTGGTACTTACAGTTGTTTTGGCTGGCTGCGAGAAGGCGGCGCCGCCGGACGACATGGCGGATGCGCGCACGGCGGCGGCGGAGCGGCGTTACGGCGAGGCGGAGAAGCTGCTGGAGCGGTACCTGCGTCTGAACCCGGAGGGTGACGAGCGGTGGGAGGCGTGGCAGCGGCTGGTGCAGATTACCCAGGACGTGCGGGCTGACGACAAGGCGGCCATGGAGTTGCTGGAGGCCATGTACCTTGAGTTCGGCATGGACGGGGACAAGGCACGCGAGATTCTGGTGCGGCTGGGCGGCCTGCTGGAGACGGCCCGGCGCTGGGACCGTGCGGCGGACGTGTGGCGCAAGCTGATGGAGGTGCCGGACCTGCCGGGCGACGAGAATGCCCGGACGCACCGGCGGCTGGCGCGCATTCATGCCTCGCGGCGCGAATTCGGCATTGCGGAGGACGTGCTGCACCAGTGTCTGCAACTGAAGGCCACCGAGGCCCGCCGGGCCGAATGCCTGTACGACCTGGCCGATGTGCAGATGTCCATGGAACACTTTGCGCGGGGGGCGGACCTGGCGCGACAGATACTGGCCATGCCCGGCGCGGACAAGGAACTGAAGGCGCTGGCCGGGTTCCTGCTGGGCGATGCGCTGGAGCAGCAGGGCCGGACGGCGGATGCGCTGGCCATGTTCGAATCGGTACGCGAGACGTACCCCAATGAAATGGTGGTGGAAACGCGTATCCGACAGTTGCGCAAGGGGCGTTAGTCGCCGCAGGGGTGCAACGCGCAGAGCCCGACACGCGGTACGACCGCCGCTCTCCCACATGGGGGGGGCGGCGGTCGCGTCGTTGTGCGGTCGGGTAAGGAGCGCGGGGAGAGGGTTTTCGGAAACAGTCCCTAGGCCGCCACCATCACGGTGCACGGTGCCGCGCGCACCACGTGTTCGGCAGTGCGGCCCACGTCCGGTTCGTCGTCGTTGCCCGTGCCGTGACGCCCCATGACGATGAGGTCGCAGTGTTCGCGCAGGGCCACGCCCAGGATGGTTTCCGCCGCGGGGCCTTCCACGGTGTGCTCCATGTACCGGACCTGATGGTCCTGAAGGATGTCGCGCGCGGGACCGACCCGCTCGTGGGTTGAGGGTGCCGCATACCCGGCAAGCTCTTGTAACCCTCCGGTTTTTCCGGTGGAAAACGGCAGGGACAGCGAGGGATGCGGGTCGGCGCAGTGCAGCAGGATGACCTCTGCTCCGGTGAGGTTGGCGATGAGGGCGGCCTGGTGCGCCGCGCGGTAGGAACCCTGGGTTCCGTCGATGGCCAGCAGAATGCGGGATGGCTTGATCATGTATTCCCCCTGTCCGTTCCCTTGTTCACAACCCGGTGGCATGCTGGCGCGCGGCAACGCGGTACACGCAGGGCCGGCCCGAACCGGACGGACGGACTTGCATTCACCATACCCCGTCAGTGGTGGCTGGGCAATGGGGGTAGCGAAAAAATGGTGCTACTGCTTGCTTTGCGGGCAGGCATTGCGGCGTGGAAAACGAAAACGCGGCGCAGGGTTGCCCCGGCGCCGCGCGTGCGTGAGATTTTTATGACGATGTTTAGAATTCGAGATTGCCGGGAGTCCGGGGAAAAGGCACCACGTCGCGAATGTTGGCGATGCCGGTCAGCAGCATCAGCAACCGTTCGAAGCCCAGCCCGAAGCCCGCGTGCGGCACGGAGCCGAAGCGCCGCAGATCCAGGTACCACCAGTAGTCGTCGGGGTTCTGATCCATCTCGCGGATGCGTGCTTCCAGCACGTCCAGCCGTTCCTCGCGCTGGCTGCCGCCGATCAGTTCGCCGATGCGCGGCACCAGCACGTCCATGGCGGCCACGGTCTCGTTGTCATCGTTCAGGCGCATGTAGAACGCCTTGATGGACTTGGGATAGTCGTACACGATCACGGGTTTGCCGAAGTGCTCCTCGGCCAGGTAGCGCTCGTGCTCGGTCTGCAAGTCCAGCCCGAAGGACACGGGGTAGTCGAACGTCTTGCCGCAGGTCTTCAGCAGCTCGATGGCATCCCGGTACGCTACCCGGGCAAAGGGCTGGTCCGCGATGGTGCGCAGCCGTTCGACGAGTCCGTTGTCCACGAAGCGGTCGAACAGTTCGATGTCGGCGGCGCAGCGCTCCAGCACGCGGGCGACCACGGTGCGGGTCATGGCCTCGGCCAGTTCCATGTCGTCGTTCAGGTCCGCGAAGGCGAATTCCGGCTCGATCATCCAGAATTCCGCTGCGTGGCGGGCGGTGTTGGAGTTCTCGGCGCGGAAGGTGGGGCCGAAGGTGTAGACCTTGCCAAGGCCCATGGCCAGCGCTTCGGCCTCCAACTGGCCGGACACGGTGAGGTTGCATTCCTTGCCGAAGAAATCGGCCTCGAAGCGGTTGCCGGAAGGCGGAACCGCAGCGCCGGACGCGGGCAGGGTGGTTACGCGGAACATCTCGCCCGCGCCCTCGCAGTCCGACCCCGTGAGAATGGGCGTGTGCACGTGGAAGAAGCCGCGCTCGCGGAAGAATTCGTGGATGGCGTAGGCGGCTTCCGACCGGATGCGGAAGGCCGCGCCGAACTTGTTGGTGCGCGCGCGCAGGTGCGCGATGGTGCGCAAAAACTCGTCGGAATGGCGCTTCTTCTGCAACGGATAGGTTTCCGCGTCGGCCCCGCCCAGCAGGGCAAGAGAGGCGGCGCGCACTTCCCACTTCTGGCCCTTGCCGGGCGATTCCACCAGTTCGCCGCGCACGTCCACTGCCGCGCCGGTATTCACGTCCTTGATCACGGCGTAGTCGGGCAGGGCTTCGTCCACGATGCACTGGATGTTGGCCAGGCACGAACCGTCGTTGATTTCGAGAAACGAGAAGCCCTTGGCGTCGCGTCGGGTGCGCACCCAGCCGCAGATGCGGATGTGGGCCACGGAGGCCTCTGCGGTAAGGGCATCGGCCACGGGGGTGCGGGCCATGGAGTTGGCGGAAGCGGTCATGCGGCGTCTCCTTGGTGGTCGGTGTGGCGGCCCGGCGTGTGGTGCGGCGGGCAGTGGAACGCGCAGCGCGCGGTGGGCGCGGGGTAACGCGCAGTAGGCGCGGCGCATGTGCAAAGGGTGTACGGTGCAATGGTGGGGCGGTCAACGGGGTGTGGGAGGGGAAGGGGAGGGGGGGGATGGGAAAGAGAGAAGAGGAGAAGAGGGGAGAGGAGGAGCGTTGTTTGGACACGCTTCTACGAAGACAGTTTTGCCCTGTTGGTAACGCCCGATTTCGTTATGCCTCCGGCGGGCAGGGGGTGTTGTAACGAACACCCCCTGCACCCCCGCGTTCCGGTGGCTACGCCCCCTGGACCCCCATCTTTTCATGCGCGGCGTCTCTTCGGCGGCAGCTTCCCTCCGGCGCAAGGCGCCTTCGGGCGATCTGCCCCCGGTGACGCCAATGCGCGTGGTGCTCTCGCCGCGATGATGAAGCGTATGCGCCTTCAGCCACAGGAATCCCGCACCGCATTCCCTGCCGGGCAGCTTCCCTCGGTCAAAGCTCCTCGGGCGATCTGCCCGGCGGCACACGCTTCTACGCACGAAGCGTTGTGTCGGGCAGAGCTTCAAGGCCCCAAGTCTCATGGTCTTGGGGGAAAGGCCGTGGGGCAGGGGGGGGGGCGAACGGGTGCGGCAAAGGCGTGGAACACGCGGCGTGGGCGTGTTAGGGTGCGGCAAGGTTTTGGTTGGCGGAAAAGTGGTGGGGTACGGGGTGAAATGGTTGACGAGCGGCGGCCATTTCATTATCAGTAATTATTCCTATTTTAATTACAAAGGAGCACACCCATGGAAGATCAGGTTCTGAAAGCCATGAAGGAAGCGGGCAAGCCCGTGCGCCCCGGTGACATCGCCAAGGCCCTCGCCGTGGATTCCAAGGACGTTTCCAAGGCCATCGACGCGCTGAAGAAGGCTGGCAAGATCCACTCGCCCAAGCGCTGTTTCTACGAGCCGGTGGCGTAGCGCCCAGGGGAGGGCACCATGAACGGATGGTAATCGCACCGAGACGATGCGGCCGCCTGGCCCAAGGCCGGGCCACCTGACCCACCCGTTTCAAAACCCCCGCCATGCCCGCAAGGGCAGGCGGGGGTTTTTCCTTGCGTTTCATCCTGCGGCTTCGGCCTTGCGCGGGTTCATGACCGTTGGCGGGGCCTGATATCCCAGAGGTTCCAACGGCCCGGTGATTCCAACGAGCCCCTGTGGTGGCCTGTGGAGCCCTGTTGAGCCCGGATGCTGATGAGATCGGTGCACGGCAGCGGGATGCGCCCCACCGCACGTTTTTCCTGCCTGATTGTTGACAAACCCGGTGTGCTGGGGCAATGTCTGCTCCGCGCCCGGCCAAGCCGGTGCGTCCCAACACGCCTGGGGCTGTAGCTCAGTTGGGAGAGCGCTTGAATGGCATTCAAGAGGTCAGGAGTTCAATTCTCCTCAGCTCCACCAGAAAGGATAAGGGTTCCACATCACTGTGGAACCCTTTTTCTGTTGTGGACGGTGCGTCCTTTCTCTGGCGCGGCTGCCGTCAGCGGGTTCGCGCGCGGGAAATGCGCGGCCCGCAAACGCGGCGAACCCGCGCGGATTCCGCTCAATACGCCGTAAAGGTGTCCTTGGGGCGGAAGCAGATCGGACACTTCTCGAAGTCCTCGCCCTTGTGGATGTACCCGCAGATGGGGCACAGGTAAAACTTGTCGTCGTCCGGCGCGTCCATGTCGTTGTAGGCGGCCAGGTAGCGTTCGGCGTGCACCGATTCGGCCAGCTTGGCCCGCGAGAACACGTGGACGGCCTTTGCGTTGCCTTCTTCCTGAGCCTTCCGGATGAAGGCCGGGTACATGTCCGACGTTTCGTAAATCTCGCCATTGGCCCCGGAAATAAGGTTGAGGTCGCATGCCTTGGCGGCGGGGGCAGCCACCGTGGGCTTCTGGTAGCCGGGTTCCATTTCGGCCACCAGGGTATACTCAAGATCGATGTGGATCAGCTCTGCCGCTGCCGTGGCCTCGAAAAGGCGGGCGATCTGCGTGTAGCCCTGTTCCCTGGCGGCCTTGGCAAAGGCCGTGTACTTGGCATTCGCACCGGTTTCACCGGCAATGGCGGCCTTGAGGTTGTCGAGGGTGCTTCCCACGGCGGTCTTGCTGTCCGCCACTGTATTGAAGTTGGTTGCGTTCTTGACGGTGGGTATCTGCGCGCGAACTTTCATGGATGCCGACTCCTTCCTGGTTGAAGTGACGTGTCTTGTGCGCCTTGCGGGATAACGATAATCAATGCCCCAAAGCCCAACGCACTACCATGTACGCCAGTATCTGCTCGCAATCGCCGTGCGCGTCAAGTTGCGGGCCACCGGTGAAGTTTTGGGGAGGGGGGCAGTGCATGACTGCATGACCGCGTGCATTCATGTGCGCGTCCTTGCCATGGCATGCAGTGCAGGCCGCAACCATGCCCGCCACCTTCAAGGCGCACACCTTGCCATTGCGGATGGGCGGTGGCTGCCATGACATGCGCGCCCTGTCGTACCGCGTCACGGGCGTACTGGTCGGCCGGGGGCAGGTTCGATTATCCCGGTTTCGCCACAAGGAAAAAGGAGGCCGCATGTCACGGTCTCCCTTTTTTCTTGCCCGATGTCGGCAGGTCGGCGGCAGGTCAGTGGATGGGGGACGACGGGGTGGACGGCACGCCTCACCCGTTACCCTGGTCCTGCTCGCCTTCCATGTCCGCAATGATGCGGTTCAGCGCCTGGGCCTGGTCCGCAAGTTCCACCACTGCCTGCGCCGATTGCCGCATGGTGCTGCTTGTCTCCGCCGAAATGCGGCTTACCGCTTCTATGGCGCGGTTGATTTCGTCGCTGGTGATGGACTGCTGCTCCGAAGCCCGGGCGATGGAACGCACCTGCTGCGAGCCGTGCTCCACAAGGCGCACGATTTCCTTCAGCAGGCTGCCCGAGGTGTTGGCCAGATGGGTCGCTTCCTCGATGGTCGCCGCAGCCCGGTCAACGTTGCCGATGTTCTTGCGGGTGCCGTCCTGAATGCCGCCAATGGCGCTGCCCACCTCTTTGGTGGCGGTCATGGTCTTTTCGGCCAGCTTGCGCACCTCGTCGGCCACCACGGCAAACCCCCGCCCCGCGTCACCAGCCCGAGCCGCCTCGATGGCCGCGTTGAGGGCCAGCAGGTTGGTTTGGTCGGCAATGTCGTTGATGACGTTCATGACCTGGCCGATCCCCTCCGCCTGCTGGCCAAGCGCGCCCATGTCCTGCTTCAGGTCCAGCGCATGCTGGCGCACCTCTGCGATTTCGCGGATCACCCGCTCGACCACCGTCTCGCCCTCCTGCGCCCGGTCGCGCGCGTTGTCGGTGGTTTCTGCGGCAAGGGATGCGCTTCTGGCCACCTCCATCACCGTGGCGTTCATTTCCTCCATGGCCGTGGCGGTTTCCGCAACCCGATGCGATTGCTCCTCCGCCCCTCGGCTGGACTGTTCCACCTGGGCTGACAGCTGTTCCGTGGCGGTGGACACCCGGTTGGAGACCATGCCCGCCCGAGAGGCCACTTCCAGCATTTTGCCGTGCTGCGCCTCTATGCGGCGCTGCTGCTCCATGGTGGAGGTAAGGTCGGTGACCAGGGCGAACCCGGCAATGACGTTGCCGTCCAGGTCCAGAAGGGGGGCGGCATCGACGGCGCAGGTCTTGGTGCGCCCGTCGCGGGTTTGCATTTCCACGCTGGGCACGCTGATCGACCGCTTTTCGGTGCATGCCTTGGTGGTGATGACCTGGCGGTTGCGGTCATTGTAAAAGAATTCGCCGTTCTTCATGCCCAGGTACTTTTCCGGCGGCTGGGGCAGCCCCACGAATGCCACCATCTCCTTGTTCAGGAACAGGATTTCTCCGTCCGGGCCGGACACGATGAACGGTACGGTAAGCCCTTGCAGGATGCCCTGCGAGAAGCCCAGCTTGCGTTTCAACTCGCCCAGCATGGCCGATATCTGGCGGGAAAGGTCGTCAAGTTCGCAGCGAAAGACGCCCTTGAGCTCCGAGGAAAAGTCGCCCGCCGCGATGCGGGCGGTGTGCTCGGTGATGGCGTGCAGTGGCCGGACGATGAAGTTGCTGGTCACCGCCAGCAGCACGGCTATGGCCGCCAGGGCGGCAACCAGCCCGATGCCGGCGATGGTCCAGCTTTGCCTGCGGGCTCCTGCGGAAAGGTCGTCGGAATAGGCAGTGGTCACCGCAGTCCACGGAGTGCCCCGAATGGCCTGCCAGACCTGAATCTTGCCGCGTCCTTCCCATTGGTATTCCTGCGTGCCCTCTCTGGTGCCCAGCGAGGCCTGCACGAACGCCTCGCCGGAAACATCCTTGAGCATCAATTCCGCCTTGGGGTGGAAGGCCAGCACGCCGTTGCCGTTCAGAATGTACGAATACCCCGAACCCGCCACCTTCACCGAGCGGATGTAGGTCGTCACCAGGTCGTCCACGCTGAGCGCCAGCCCGACCCCGCCGACAACAGCTCCGTTCACCCGCACGGGGCTGGCAAAGACCAGTGCGTGCCGCCCGGTGGTCTTGGACTGGACGGGCAGGCTCTGGACGTAGCTTTTGCCGGAAAGGACGGTGCGCACATATTCCCTGTCGGCAATGTCGAGCTGCCGCGCCTCCTTGCCCCCCTGCATCAGCAGGTACCCGGCGATGCCCTTGGCATCGAAGACGAACAGCGTGTCGAAGGCATCGTTCTTGGCCGCCTCCAGCTTGAGGAACGCGGCCAGGGGCTCCTGGCCGCCCTGGGTGAAGTAGTCGTGTACGGGCTGCGAACCTGCGAGAAATTCGCATTCCTTGGTGCTGGACTGGACGAACTGTTCGAAGGAATGGACCAGCATGGAATTCACCACGCGCATGTTTTCCGATTCCCTGTCCTTGGAATGGGCAATCGATGAGGCGACAACGTACGCGGTAAGGCCTGCGACTTGCAGTCCGATGATGCTGATGATGATAAGGCCCAGCCAGGATTTTATGCTGCGCATTTTCACAATGAATCTCCGCCGCGATTACAGTGTTTTATGCCAACAATGCATATTGTCACTTGGCAATGTTTGTATGCAACGGAGTGGTTTTATCCGTGAAGCTGTGCTCAAAAATATTAACAATGCGTCATTCGTCTTGTTTTGCCGTTGCGCTGGAAAAAGCATGAAATGATATGAATGCAATATTTCACCATGCAGCGACACGGTTCATCAAGAGCGCATCACGAATGCGTGCTGATATTTTTCAGGCATGATTCTAACCACACTTTGTGGAGCAGTACAAGTTGATCCGTCAGTGACGCATGGTATCGGCTTCGCAGAGATCAAGGGCGCGCCTGGTTGGTGTAACATGGATGTTTTTGATATTGTTGATATATGCGGAAGATGTATGCAGCACGATGAAAAATCATGGCAATCCATTTTTTGGTACCACAATGCAGAAAACGGCGACAGGACTGCCAGCGTCCGCGACATGGCGCGAGATGGGAAATCCCGATTCGCCGCGTGGAATCTGAAAACATATTCCACGTGCAAATAATACATCGCTATACACAGATTGCGTTTGCCGGTATTTTTCTAAAAATGGTAGCATCAGCCAATGCATGAAGTAAAATGGAATGAATTTATTTTTTATAAATCCTGATTGGAATAATCAAAATAATGGAACTGCGCTTTCAGGAAAGCGCAGGACAAGGGGAAACACCATGCCCAATTGCGAGATGATCGAGAAGTGTATTTTCTTCAACGACAAGATGGCCAACAAGCCCGGCACCGCCGACATGATGAAGAAAAGTTACTGTCAGGGAAACTGGCAGGAATGCGCCCGCTACAAGGTGTGCAAGAGCCTGGGGCGGGAGAAGGTGCCCGGCGACCTGTTCCCTTCGCAGATGGACAGGGCCAAGACACTGATGGGCTAGATGCGGTGGGGGGAGCGTCCTTGCGGTGCGCGACAGTCCCGACAGGCCCGACAGGCCCGACAGGCGCGTGCAGGTGCCAGGCCGGGGCAGCCGGTAGTCCGACAACCCAGCCGTGTGCGTGGGGAAAGGATTTGGCTGTCCGACGCCGACTTCTGGGCGTTTGGCTGGGCAGTTCGCCGGGAAGGTGCGGGGGAACGACAGGCAGGACACCGCGAACGGCTGCGCCCGGGCTCTACGTCAGGGTTTTCCTCAGCGCCCGAACGGCCACTTTCGCGAAGGAAACGTCGTAATATTCCAAGGCAAGCGATGCGGAAAGGGCGATCTGCGCGTCGGAAGCGGTGCCCGCCAGCGTGGCCTGCCGGATGAACGGCAGCGCTTCCGGGCCGATGCCCGCTTTGGCAGTGCAGCGGATGATGGCGTCCAGCGCTTCCGTGGTCTTTTTGGCGGCAAAGGCCAGCAGGGCGTATTCCAGGGCAGTGTCGGGCAGGTGCTCCGGCTCCTGCCGTAAAAAGCCCAGGTGGTGGTTGCTGCCTGCGTGGTGCAGGATTTCGCAGGCCAGCATGCAGCAGTTGTAGCGGACATCCTGGCCGTCCTTGAGGGCGTTCAGGTACGGCAGGTGGCGCCTCCGGATGTGCCCGGTGCGCAGCAGGGCGCTTGTCAGCTGTCCCAGGCTGGCCAGACGCCAACTGTCTTCGGCATGGAGCAGCAGCAGCTTCAGCAGGGCCGCAAGGGCCGGTGTCATCCCCGGTTTCGCCCCGGTTCCCATTCCCGCACCCGTTCCCGCTCCCGTCAAGGGTACCGTCCCCGATTCCGTTCCGGAGGCCGCCGCCCGTTGCAGCAGCGCAACGCCCGTCTCGGTCCTGCCCTGGCGCAGGAGGATGCCGCCCAACAGTTCCGCAGCGCGCATCGCGTGGCCAGGGACAAGGCCGGTCCGGTTCCTGCCGGGGCCGACCGTGTCGTCAGGGTTGTCCAGGGTGTCCGGGCCATCCGGCGTGGCCGCGGCGTGTTCCAGAAAGGCCACGGCTTCCTCGAAAGGGCCGCCAAAGCGCAGGGCATGGTGGTACTTGGCTTCCGCCTCGTCCAGCCTCCGCGCGCGCAGGGAAGATGCGACGCGCCCCCTGCCAGCCCCCGTTTCCGTCATGTCCCGCAGCACCTCCCGCGCCCTGTGCGCGCTGGTGTGGCGACGGGCGCATTCCTCCTGCCCGCGCGCGGCGATGCGCGCCGCGTCCTTCCTGCCCTGTTCCACGGAACGAATCACCGACATCACGTCGCCGGGTGCATAGCCCAGGTAGTGACGCCCCTCGCGAAAGTGACGGGCCACGCCGTACCCGCGCCGTTCGGTGAGCAGCAGCGACCCGGAGGCCAACGCGTGGAAGAAACGCAGGTTCAGGCCAGAGAAGAAGTTTTCGTTCAACACCATGTGCGACGCGGCAAAGACATCAAGCATCCCCGCCGTGGAAACGCCCTGCACCACATTGACGGGAAAGTGCCCGCTCAGGTGGCGCAGCAGGTTGTTACGTTTGATGCGGTGCGGGGTGGTGCGGCCCACGAAGGAAATCAGGTGCCGTTTTTCGGCGGGGGCGCGGAAGTCGCCCGCATTGACGCACAGGGGCAGCCACCGGGCATCCACGCCGCCCTCGCGGAATCGGGGCACCGAAGACAGTTGGTCCACGTAGATGTGGTCGAACAGCCGCGCCAGCGGGACGAGCCAGAATTCGTTGAGCGGGGCGTCGATGCAGTAGGCAGCCAACCTGTGGCGGCTTGCGGAAATGTCGCGGGGCAGGGAGGTTTCGCCAAAGAGTTCAAGGAACACCACGTCCGGGGCGGCTCCGTGTTCCTCGACCTGCTCGTCCAGCGTCCGCGCGGGGTCTATGCTGAACGGCACGACATCGCATCCGATGCTGACGAATCCTTCGCGCAGGAATGAGCCGGAGTGGAGTATGCGCATGACAATCCGTGTGCCCGAGGGGCAGCGTGAAGGGCGACATTCGCGGGGCCTCGCAGGGTACGGTCACTGCTCGCAGGTCTATCCAAGCCTTGCCGGGCGCGCAAGAGCAGGGGGCTTCGCGCGGGGCCGGGGCAGCATGCGCCCGCCACGGAAATTGCCGTGAGCATCCCGACGCACCGCCAACACCGGCAATGCGCACTCCAGGGCCACACTCCCCGACCTGCCGACAGCCGAAAGTGGGGTTGGCGCCCGGCCAGGCAGCCAAGGTTGTTTACACATCTTTACGTTCGGTCAAGGGAATGCGAATGCAGGCAGACCGCCACCCGGATGGGCGGCATTCCCGCCCGTCCTGCCGGTGCTGCCCGCGCACGCTCCAACACGTCATGGTGCCGCATGCAACTGAACGCCATCCTGTGCCTGTGGAACGAGGAAGACATCATCGCCTCTACCGTGCGGCATGCCTTTGCCCAGGGGTGCGCCAACGTCTGCTTCGTGGACAACGGCAGCACGGACGCCACGGTGCGCGTGGCGCAGGATGCCGGGGCGCGGCTGGTGGCCACGTTTCGCACCGACGTCTTCGACGAATCGAAGAAGGTGCACTACCTCAACGCCGCCGTGGAGGCCCTGAACAGGGCCTCGCCCCATGACGTCAACTGGTGGCTGTACATCGACGGCGACGAGTTTCCGGACCTTGGCACGGGCATGCCCCTGCGCGATTTCGTGGCCGGGCTGCCCGACGACACGGGCGCGGTGCACGGGTACATGCACGACCACCTGCCTACGCACCGGCCCTATTTCGCCTCCGGCTACCACCCGGCAGACTTCATGCCGCTGTGCGTGAACACCGGCGTGGGAAAGGTGCCGCTGCTGCGCTACGTGCGGGGTACGCCGCACCTCGTATCGCTGGGCGGCGCGCATACCTTCGATCCCAACGGCAACACCTTCGAGGTGGTGCACGGTGCGCTGGCCATCCACCATTTCAACCACCGTGACCTTGACCGCACGCTGGAGCGGCTGGCCCGGCTTGTCAGCCGCAACGCGGACGGAACCAGCCGCATCGACTGGATGGATGCCTACACCCGCAGGGTGCACGGCAGGGACAGGTCCATGTACCACGAACGGTACGCCACCCTGCGCGAAACCTATGCCCGCAACGCGGGCCTGGCGCTGAAGACGCGTGACCCCGGCTATGCGTACGGCAATCTGGTGCGCTGGTACGACGTGCACGCGGACAAGCACATCCCCTCCGCCACGCGGCTGGAAAACTGCATCGCCAACGGGCTGCACCATCTGTTCTGCGGCCAGCCCGACCTTGCCCTGTGCAGGTTCGACGACGCGCTGGAACAGTCCTGCCCCGACAGCACCCGGCTGTGGCTGCTGATCCGGATGGCGGAATGCTTCGCCCACACCGACAGGCAGGCCAGCCGCGAGATCATCGACGCCATCCGCCCTGCCTGCGATGCGGAAATGGCCGCCTACCTGCGCACGCTGCCGCTCTGAGCATCTGCCGCACGCTGCCCGTCTGAGCATCTGCCCCATCCGTCCCCGGCTCTTCCTTTCCCTTGTCCGCCCTTGTCCTTCCTGTCCGCCTTTGCCTGGCACGCCGGTTCGCGCGGCGTGCCTTTTTCGCAAGGCGCGGTGCCTTTTCGAGTTGGCGGTTTCGTTGCCGTCCTCCACCACGTTCATGCCGTAACTACGGTATATTCTTAATCGGACCGCCATGGTCCCGATCTTGCTCATACGTGAGTACTCAGGCCGCGCACGGCGCGCGGCCATCGCGGGGGCGGGCTCCCCCGCTCCGGATTCCCGCCGGTGGCCCTGCCACATGCCGGTCGCCGGATAGACACCGTACCCACACTGCGCAAGGAGATTCACATGGCACAAAAACGGTGGCTGACCGAGGACAAGCTGGCCCTGATCATGGGGCTGTTCCTCTTCCTGCTGGGCACGCTCAACTTCGCCGGGGTGGACGCCCTGGGCTGGAGCGTGAAGACCAACGTGTGGCTGAGCGTGGACAAGATATTCAGCGCCGCCACGGGCTCCTACAAAGGCATGCCGGGCTATGCCAGCCTGCTGCTGACCTACCTCTTCGTCACGGTGTTCCTGTCCGTGGGGGTGAAGTTCCTGGGCGGCGACGTACCCAAGTTCGTCAAGTCGTTCACCGTGGTCTTCTTCGTCAGCGTGGGCTGCTACGCCGCTGGCCACTATGCCGTGGTGGCCGCCACCCCCGACCAGGTGGCCAAGCTGGGCATTCCGTGGGCCATGGGCCTGACCGGCGAGGCGGGCTTCATCATCGCGCTGGTGCTGGGCATCGTCATCGGCAACTTCACGCCCGGCCTTGCGTCGGAACTGAAGGAAGCCCTGCGCCCGGAAATGTACATCAAGATCGCCATCGTCATCCTGGGCGCGGAACTGGGCGTGAAGGCCGTTGACGCTCTGGGCCTGGCCTCTTCGGTCATTTTCCGGGGCCTGTGCGCCATCGTCGAAGCCTACCTGATCTACTGGGCCCTCGTGTACTACGTGGCCAGAAAGCACTTCAAGTTCAGCCGTGAATGGTCGGCCCCGCTGGCCTCCGGCATTTCCATCTGCGGCGTGTCGGCGGCCATCGCCACCGGCGGCGCCACCCGCGCCCGGCCCGTGGTGCCCATCATGGTGTCGTCGCTGGTCGTGGTGTTCACCTGCATCGAAATGCTCATCCTGCCCTTCGTGGCGCAGTGGGGCCTGTCGTCCGAGCCCATGGTGGCCGGGGCCTGGATGGGGCTGGCCGTCAAGAGCGACGGCGGCGCCATCGCTTCCGGCGCCATTACCGACGCCCTGATCCGCGCCAAGCTGCTGGCCGATACCGGCGTGCAGTACCAGGAAGGCTGGATCACCATGGCGGCCACCACCATCAAGATCTTCATCGACGTGTTCATCGGCATCTGGTCGTTCATCCTGGCCATGGTGTGGAGCGCCTTCATCGACCGCAAGGAAGGCGAACGCATGAAGTTCAGCGAAGTGCTCGACCGTTTCCCCCGCTTCGTGCTGGGTTACGTGATCACCTTCCTGATCATGCTGGCCCTGTGCGCCAGCGGGCCGGAACTGCTGAAGTTCGGCAAGGCCACCATCGCGGGCACCAACACCTTCCGCGGCCTGTTCTTCCTGATGACCTTCTTCACCATCGGCCTCGTGTCCAACTTCAAGAAGCTGTGGGCCGAAGGCATTGGCCGCCTGGCCGCCGTGTACGTGGTGTGCCTGTTCGGGTTCATCATCTGGATCGGCCTGTTCATTTCGTGGCTGTTCTTCCATGGCGTCATGCCGCCTGTTGTTTCCTAGGGCAACAGCCTGAACGAACGATTCCGAACCGTTGGGCCGCGCCCGGCGCGGCATACGCACAAGGAGCTTGACCATGCAGCTTGAAGAAAACAAGATCGCCGAAGAAATCCAGAAGATGGAGTACGAGCCGCTTCTGCCCGTGGAGAAGAAGCTCATCGCCTGGAGCCTGACCATCGGGATCGTGTCCCTGGTGGTGCTCTACTGGGTGAGCGCCGTCTTCTTCCCCGCCGCCCACGGCGCCGCCTAACCGCCATCCCCCCTCCCGCCGCGTTCCGCGTCCGCCCCCGGCAGTCGGGCAGACGGGCCGGAGCGCGGCGGGGGCATCGGAACACCGCATGTCGCATCCCCTCCACGGCAAGATCCAGCACAAGTTCCTTCTGGGTCTTGCGTGCATCTTCCTGCTGCTGGGGGGGGTGTTCCTCTTTTCGCTCAACCTGCACCTGCGCGAGATGCTGCACATCGAAGCCGAGGCCAAGGCGGAACTGGTGTTCTCGCACGTTTCGTCGTTGCAGCAGTACGTGCGCGACACCCTGCGTCCCTCGGTGCGCGGGCACATCCCGGACGAGGACTTTCTGCTGGAGGCCATGAGCACCTCCTTCGTCACCCGCAAGGTGTTCGTGGAGCTGAACGGCCAGCGCGACCAGTACCTGTACCGCCGGGTGTCCATGGTGCCGCGCAACCCCGCCTCGCAGGCCAACGAGCTGGAGCGCGAACTCATCACCGGCTTCCGCAACGATGGCGACCTCAGGACCCTGCGTGGCTACCGGGTCATTGACGGGGTGGAGCACTACATCCTGGCCCGGCCCGTGTATTTCGAGGCCGACTGCATGTACTGCCACGGCGACCCGGCGGACGCCCCCCGCGTGCTCCTGGAGCGCTACGGCGCCGTGCGCGGCTTCGGCCACCAGGCCGGGGATCTGGCGGGCATGGACTTCGTGGGCATGCCCGTGGACAAGAGCGTGCAGCAGGTGCGCGAGGCCATCACCCTGTTCGGCAGTTCGTTTTACGCCGCCGCCGCCGGGGTGTTCCTGCTTATCATCATCTTTTTCAACCGGCTGGTCGTGGCCAACCTGCGCCGCCTGACGGCCATCTTCCGCCAGAACTTCCAGAGCCCCGGCGACAGGAGCATCCTGAACCGGCTGGACGAGGGCGACGAGATCAATTCGCTCATGGAGGCCTTTGGCGCGTTCGCCGCGCACCTGCGCGAGGCCCGCGTGAAGCTGGAAGACTACGCCGCCAACCTCGAGGACAAGGTACGCGAGCGCACCGAGGACCTCAGCCTGGAAGCGTCGGAGCACCGCACCGACGTGGAACTGTTCGTGGACCTGCTGGGCGACCTGAACAGCAGCCAGAGCCACGCCGAACTGCTGAAGGGCGCGCTGCCGCGCATCGCCGCCCGCTTCGGCGCCAGCCGGGCCACCTACCTGTGCGCGCCCATGGGCCGCGAACAGTACGCCTGGCCCACCCCTCCCGGCCCCGACGACGCCACCCGCATGCCCGAAGACTGGCTGAGCGTGGTCAACGCCCGCCAGGTGCGGGTGGAGCCGGGCCGGGTGCTGGTGCCGGTGAGCACGTCCGACTTCAGCCGGGGGCTCATGGCCCTGTACTGGGAGAGCGGCGGCACGCCGGACCTGACGCCGGAAGTGCTGCTGGCCCTTGGCCAGCAGCTCGGCATCGCCATCGAGAACCTGGACGCCATCGACGCGCTGCTGCGCCAGAACCGCCTGCTGGAACTCATCTTCGAGGGCATTTCCGACCCGGTGCTGCTGGTGGAGGAAGGCGGTACGGTGGTGCTGGCCAACACCTCGGCCCGGGCGCTGGCCGAGGGGGTGCGCCCCGGCGCGCGCATCGGCACGTGGCTGGGGTCCATCTCCGCCCGTGCCCTGGCCGACGGCGACCTTGCGGCGGCCATTGCCGGGCGCGATCCTTCGAACCTCGAACTGGAACTGCCGGGGCCGCGCGTCATGGCCGTGAGCGTGTACCCCCTGCGCGACGGCGGTGACATGGGCCGCGCCGTGGTCTACCTGCGCGACACCACGCTGGAGCGGCGCGTGCGCGCCCAGATGCAGCAGAGCGAAAAGCTGGCCGCGTTGGGCCAACTGGCAGCGGGCCTTGCCCACGAGATCAACAACCCCCTCGGGGTCATCAATTGCTACGCCCAGCTATTGCAGAAAACCCAGCAGGACCCCCAGGCCCAGGAAGACCTGGAGGTCATCGTGCAGCACACCCAGAAAGCCCGACTGGTGTTGCAGGACCTGCTGGGGCTGGCCCGCGCCAACCGCACCCTGACCGGGCCGTCGGACCTCAATGCCGTGCTGCGCGACATGGCCCAGATATTCCGCGTGCAACTGGAAAGCGCGGGCGCGGACATCGTGCTGGACCTTGCGCGCGGGTTGCCCCGCGTGGCGGCGGACGCCACCTCGCTGGAGCAGATCCTGACCAACCTGCTGGTCAACGCCATCGACGCCATGCCCCCGGGCAAGGGGCGCATCCGGGTGCGTACCGAAACCATGGGCACCGATGCCGCGGGTGCGGACGCCGAAGGGTACGGCGACAGCGGACGGGGCCGCAGCGGCGGCTACGTTCGCCTGACCGTGTCCGACAACGGTCCCGGCATTCCGCCGGAAAACATGACCCAGATTTTCGACCCGTTCTTTACCACCAAGGAAATCGGCAAGGGCACCGGCCTTGGCCTGACCGTGGTGCACGAACTGCTGCGCGACCTGGGCGGCATGGTGGAAGTGACGGGCGACGGCGGCGCCACCTTTGTCATCACCCTGCCCGTGGCGCCCGATGTGCCCGAGATGCCGGATACGCCCGAAATTCAGGACGCCGCCGGTGGTGACGACGCCACCCGCGCCAACCCCGAAGGAGACCGCGCATGAGCCCCGCATCAACCCCGTGCTGCGGCAGTGTGCTGGTGGTGGACGACGAGCGCGTGTTCGCCGTGGGCCTGGCGCGCCTGCTGTCCACCCAGTTTCCGGACTGGACCTTCGATGTGCGGTGCAGCGGAGAGGAAGCCCTTTCCGCCATTGTCCACGGCGACTATGCCGTGCTGGTGACCGACCTGCGCATGCCCGGCCTGTCCGGCCAGACCCTGATGCAGGAGGCCCTGGCCCAGGACCCCGCGCTGACGGTGATCATGCTTACCGCCTTCGGCTCCGTGGAAACGGCGGTGGCCGCGTTGAAGCAGGGTGCCTACGACTTTCTGACCAAGCCCATCGACCAGGAGCACCTGTTCCGGGTGGTGGGCAAGGCCATGGAGCGCGGCGTGCTGCTGCGCGAAAACGGTCGCCTGCGCCAGAAGGCCGCCGACGGCGACCTTGGCCCCATGCTCATTGGCAAGAGCCCGGCCATGCAGCGGCTGCGCAAGTCCATAGCGGCAGTGGCCGCGTCGGACTACACGGTGCTCATCCGGGGTGAATCGGGCACCGGCAAGGAACTGGTGGCCCGCGCCGTGCAGTCGCTCAGTCAACGGGCCGACGGCCCGTTCATCATGGTCAACTGCCCGGCCATTCCGGACGCATTGCTGGAAAGCGAGCTGTTCGGCCACGTGAAGGGGGCCTTCACCGGCGCGGACAGGAACCGCAAGGGCCTGTTCATGGCGGCGGACAAGGGCACCATTCTGCTGGACGAAATCGGGGACATTCCGGCTTCGGTGCAGAGCAAGCTGCTGCGGGTCATCCAGGAGGGCGAGGTGCGCCCCGTGGGCACCAACGAGGCCCAGCGGGTCAACGTGCGCATGGTAGCCTCCACCAACCGCAACCTGGAAGCCAAGATCGCCGACGGCAGCTTTCGCGAGGACCTGTACTTCCGGCTCAACGTGCTGACCATCAACGTGCCTCCGCTGCGTGACCGCATCGAGGACATTCCCCACATCGCCGCCCACTTCCTGTTCCGGGTGTGCAACGAACTGGGCGTGCCGGAAAAGGAATTCTCCAACGAGGCGCTGTCCTATCTTTCGTGCCGCCAGTGGCCGGGCAACGTGCGCGAACTGCTGAACCTGGTGCGGCGCGTGGCCGTGTTCTGCCCCGGCGAACGCATCGAGGGGGCCTTCGTGCACCGCATGGAGCACGGCACGGACGCGGACCCGGAGTGCGGGGCGGGCTTTTCGCCCTACAAGGACGCCAAGCAGGTGGCCGTGGACGAATTTACCCGCAGCTACGTGCACCGGCTGCTGGAGCATACCCACGGCAACATTTCCGAGGCCGCGCGCCTGAGCGGGGTGGAACGGTTCACCTTGCAGAAGATCCTGAAGCGCATGCACATCGACACGGCGGACTACCGCAGGGGGTAGCGCCATGGGAGAACACGACATGGATACCGCAACCACCGCCGGGGTTGGCGCCGCCAACCGCAATGCTTCCACCCCCATCGCCCGCGACCCGGAACTGGACCGCGTGCTGGCAGGCCTGCTGGCCATGCTGCGAGAGGGCGAGCGCGACCGCCTGCGCACCCGCATCGAGGCCGCCGTGGCCGCAGAGGCGCGCGGCGAGGCAGACGATGCGGCCCGGCAACTGCGCTTCGTGCAGGATCTGGACATTCTGGTGCATGTGCACGGCCCGCAGTTCATGTATTCGCGCGGCATCGCCGAAACCCTGCGCGTGGGCGAGGACATCGTGGAGTTGGCGTACGACCTGCAAAAGGCGCTGAAATAGTCCGAATGGTCTTTTCGTCCGTTGGCGTCCGACCCGAAGGGCTCGAAACGGGCGGAGCTTCATTTTCGGATGAATGGCAAATGACGGCACTTGTCCGTCAGGATGCCTAACCATCGCCGCACCCGCGCGGCGCGTACCTGTCGGCCCTTGCCGGGGTGTGCGCCGCGTTTTCCGTTTGTCCACTCCGCGCGTTTCGTCCGCTTCATTTGTCGGGCAGCCGTTCGTCCGCCCGTCATTCCTTCGGCATGGTTCCCAAAGGGGTACTATCTACCCTTGCGGACAGTTCTTGCCTTTTCCCCACCAGTGGGCATCATGGTTCTTTCGCAACCCGCAACCGCCCGCCGGGCAGGAGTGCCATGAACATCATCGCCATCAACGGCAGCCCGCGCAAGAAATGGAACACCGCCACCCTGCTGCAAAACGCGCTGGAAGGCGCGGCGGAGCGCGCCGCGCAGGCGGGCCATGCCGCCAGCACCGAACTGGTGCACCTGTACGAGCATGACTACAAGGGCTGCATCAGCTGCTTTGCCTGCAAGAAGATCGGCGGCAAGAGCTACGGCCATTGCGCGGTGAAGGACGGCCTGACGCCCATCCTGGAGCGCGTGGCCGAGGCGGACGTGCTGCTGCTGGGCTCGCCCATCTACTTCTACACCGAAACCGGCGAGATGCGCTCGTTCCTGGAACGGCTGCTGTTCCCCTACCTTTCGTACTCGCCGGGCTATCAGCCGCTGTTTCCGCGTCAGTTGCCCACGGGGTTGGTGTACACCATGAACATCCCCGAGGATAAGATGCCCGACTACCAGCAGGACCGCGCGGTAAAGGCCACCTGGGCGGTCACCCGCAGGATTTTCGGCAAGTGCGAACTGTTCCTGTGCACGGACACCTTCCAGTTCGACGACTACTCCAAGTATGTTTCCACCAGTTGGGACCCGGTGGCCAAGGCCAAGCGGCGCGAAGAGGTCTTTCCGCAGGACTGTGCCCGCGCGCGCGACCTGGGCGCGTTGCTGGTGGATCAGGCCGGACAGGTGGGCCAGGCCGATTAGGTGAGCCACACGGGCCAAGCGGGCCATGCCCGCCGGTGACAGCGCTGCTGCCGCCGGACTGGACACCGACGCGGCCCGGTCGTAGGTACTGACGTCCATCCCGTTCGTACCGTTTCGTCGCGCTCCGCGACGCGGCAGCGCCACGTGACGCCGCCCGCCCTGCGCCGTGCGGGGACGGGCGGCGCGGGCCATCGTTTTTCCGCGAGGTAGCGCAATGCAGTTCACGCCGGTACGGCTGGGAGATGCCGGATCGCCGCGCATGGTGCTGGCCACTGTGTGCATCGCCCAGTTCATGGTGCCGTTCATGCTTACCGCCGTGGGGGTGGCCCTGCCTTCGCTGGGGCGCGACCTGGGCGCGTCCGCCGTGCAGTTGGGCCTTGTGGAGCAACTCTACGCCCTGGCCCTGGCCATGAGCATGCTGGCCTGCGGGCGGCTTGGCGACATCGTGGGCCAGCGCCGGGTGCTGCTGCCCGGCCTTGCCGTGTTCACCGGGCTTACCCTGCTGGTGGGGCTGGCTCCCTCGGTGGAGCTGGTCATGACCCTGCGCTTCGGCCAGGGGATCGGCGCGGCCATGATGCTGTCCGGCAGCCTGGCGCTGGTGGCGACGGCCTACCCGCCGGAACTGCGGGGCCGGGTCATCGGCATCGTCTCCGCGTTCACCTATGCCGGGCTGTCCATCGGCCCGGTGCTGGGCGGCTACACCACGGACCACTTCGGCTGGCGCAGCGTGTTCCTGATGGTGGTGCCCCCCGGCCTTGCGGCCACGGCCATGTGCCTGTGGCGCATGCGCCCCCAGCCCGGCGCGGACAGGGGCGCGCACATGGACTGGCCCGGCAGCCTGGTCTACGCGGTGTCGGTGTGCATGGTCATGACCGGGGCCGCCCGCGCCACCTCCGTGCCCCTGGGGCCGGTGCTGATGGCGGCGGGTCTGGCGGGCCTTGTGCTGTTCCTGAAGGTGGAGGCGCGCAGCAAAAGCCCCCTGCTGGACGTGAACCTGCTGCTGCGCAACCGGTTCTTCTCGCTGAGCTGCCTGGCCGCTTTCGGCAACTATGCCGCCGTGTTCGGCGTCACCTTCCTGTTCAGCCTGTTTCTGCAATACGCCAAGGGCCTGCCCCCGCGCGAGGCCGGGCTGATCCTGCTTATCCAGCCGGTGATGCAGGTGCTTACCGCGCCGCTGTCGGGCCGTCTGTCGGACAGGATCGACCCCGGTCGCGTGGCCACGGTGGGCATGCTGTGCAGCGCCGCCGGGCTGCTGCTGGCCATGACCACCATTTCGCCGGGCATGCCCGTGTGGCTGCTGGCGGCGGAACTGGTGTGCATCGGCATCGGGTTCGGCATCTTCGTCACGGCCAACTCTGTGGCCATCATGAGCAGCGTGGACAAGGCCCACTTCGGCGTGGCCTCGGGCATGGTGGGGGCCATGCGCACCCTGGGCATGGCGTGCAGCATGACCGCCGTCTCGCTCATCTTTGCCCTGCACCTGGGCGAGGCCGCCATCACCCCCGCCGTGCTGCCCGAATTCCTGTCCGCCACCCGTACCGGCCTTGCCGTGGCCGCCGTGTTCTCGTGCCTGGGCGTGCTGGTTTCCGTGGGGCGCGGGCGAAAGCGGGATTGAGAGGCTGGCTGACGGACGAACGAGCCGCCGGGGCTTGCCAGAAAACTTATTTTTACTTATTAAAAACTCATGGTGCGCATCGAATGGGCAGTGCGAGCGGTGAAGCAGTTGCGCAAGCTGCCGCATGGGGATCAGGTGAAGGTGCATGCCGCCGTGGGCGGGCTTGCGCAATGGCCTGACGTGCGGAACGTCAAGGCGCTGGTCAACAGGGTCGACTACCGCCTGCGCGTGGGCCGCTACCGCGTGCTGTTCCACGTGCTGCCCGACGGTTCGGTGACCGTCATCAATATCGACGAGGTGAGGAAGCGCGATGAACATACCTATTGAACATCAGGTCATCCGGCACAACGGGCAGCCCGTGGCCGTCGTGGTGCCCTATGCGGAGTATGTTCGCACCTTCGGCGGGCAGGCCGTGCCGGAACCCACGGTGCCGCACGACGTGGTGGGCCGGGTTGTCGGTGATGGGGCCTCCCCTTGCCGGGCTTGGCGCGAACACCTTGGGCTGACCCAGGCCGAGGTTGCCAGCCGCATGGATATCAGCCAGTCCGCCTATGCCCAGATGGAGGCGGCGGATGCCCGACCTCGACCGGCCACGCGCCGCAGGATAGCCGCCGCGCTGGGCATTGCGGTGGAGCAACTCGATCTGTAGGCGGCGGACTTTCTGCCATGCCGCCCGGTGTGGCATGCGCCAGTTTTCGAAACAAAAGGCGTCGCGACCAACTGGTCGCGACGCCTTGCGTTTTCTGGGGCGTATCGGGTGCGTGCGCCTACAGCACGGGCAGGTAGCGCTGCAATTCGAACTCGGAAACGTGGGTGCGGTAGGCGTCCCACTCGATGAGCTTGTTGCCCACCAGGTTGGCGTGGGTGTGTTCGCCCAGCACTTCCTGCATCAGGGTACTGCCCTTCAGTTCCATGGCCGCCTCGTACAGCGAGCCGGGCAGGGAGCCGATGCCGTGCTTGGTCAGGTCTTCCTCGCCCATGTGGAAGATGTTGGCTTCCACGGCCTTGGGCAGTTCATAGCTCTTTTCGATGCCTTCAAGCCCGGCGGCCAGCATCACCGAGAAGGCCAGGTAGGGGTTGCAGGCCGGGTCGGGGCTGCGCAGTTCGATGCGGGTGGCCGCTTCCTTGCCGGGCTTGTACATGGGCACGCGGATGAGGGCCGAACGGTTGCGCTGCGCCCAGGCCAGGTACACCGGGGCCTCGTAGCCGGGCACCAGGCGCTTGTACGAGTTGATCCACTGGTTGGTGACGCAGCAGAACTCGCGCGCGTGCTTCAGCAGGCCCGCGATGTACGAGCGGCATTCGCCCGACAGGTGGTGCGGGTCGTTGGGGTCGAAGAAGGCGTTGCGGCCGTTGCGGAACAGCGACTGGTGCACGTGCATGCCGCTGCCGTTCTGGCCGAAGATGGGCTTGGGCATGAAGGTGGCGTACACCCCGTGCTTGCGGGCCATCTCCTTGACCACGACCTTGTAGGTCATGACCACGTCGGCCATCTTCATGGCCTCGTTGTAGCGCAGGTCGATCTCGTGCTGCGAGGGGGCCACCTCGTGGTGCGAATATTCCACGGGAATGCCCATGCGCTGCAAGGCGAAGATGATGTCGCGCCGCACGTCGTTGCCAAGGTCCAGCGGGGGCGCGTCAAAGTAGCCGCCCGCGTCGATGGGCTGCGGGCACTGCGAGCTGGCGAACAGGAAGAATTCCAGTTCCGGCCCCACGTAGTAGGTGTAGCCCTTTTGCGCGGCCTTTTCGGTCAGCTTGCGCAGGATGTAGCGGGGGTCGCCCTCGTAGGGGGTGCCGTCGGGGTTGCGCACGTCGCAGAACATGCGGGCCACGGGGCGCTCCAGGGGGCGCCAGGCGCAGATCTGGAAGGTGGTGGCGTCGGGAAAGGCCACCATGTCGCTTTCCTCGATGCGGGTGAAGCCCAGGATGGACGAGCCGTCGAAGCCCATGCCTTCCTCGAAGGCGGCCTCGAGCTCGCTGGGGGTCACCTGAAAGCTTTTCAGGTTGCCCAGAATGTCCACGAACCAGAACTGGATGAAGCTGACGTTGTATTCCTTGACCGCCCTGATGACATCATCGCCGTTCTTGCAATTGAAAACGGGAAAGTCCATGTGCACCTCCTGCAATTGGTGCTTCGCGCCCGGGTCGCGGCCCGGCCGGCCCCGCATGGCCGTGGTGTGTCTGTATGTGCCGCGTCGGGTGGCGCGTGTGAAGCCGGACGAAAGTCCGGCAGGAAACAGGTCGGGGCAATGCTAGGCATAGCAGATACGCAGGGGGGGTCAATGAAAAGGCCCCCGCTTGACATCATTGTAAAACGGCGTGGGGATGCAGGCATGACGCGGCATTGCGGGGGGCTTGCCGGAGGCGGAGGCAGCTGCGGCAGACGGAGCAGAGGGGTGCGGACCCGCACGGGCAGCGAGGGCCATGGCGGGAGAGGCGCACGGTAAGACTGCGACCGGCAGGCCGCGCGTTAGATAGAAATAGCTACCTTCTTGGCAGATTGAAAATTATGTATTACTATCTTTCAAAACCAAAAAAGATAGGAATAGCTACCTATGAGTGTCAGGGACACGGTTCGTTTGCAGCAGGCCAGGCTGGTGGATGCGGCGGCTGGCAAGGTTTCCGGGGTGTCCGTGCCCAAGGGGGGCTGGATTGCGGCGGTACGCAAGGCGCTGGGCATGTCGGGAGCGCAGTTGGCCCGACGGCTTGGGGTTACCAATGCCGCCGTGTACCAGCACGAACGTAGCGAGCCGGAAGGGGCCATCACCCTGCGGCAGATGGAAAAGATGGCCCAGGCCATGGGGTGTCGTTTCGTCTACGCCATTGTGCCGGATGCACAGATGGAAAAAACGCAGGCGGAAAACGGGCGGGTGGAGGATGTTCTTCGGCGGCAGGCGCGCGCAAAGGCCGAGGCGCTGGTGCTGTGGGCCAGCGGGCACATGGCGCTGGAGCAGCAGGCGCTGCCGCCGGAACGGGTGCAGGAGGAAATCGTGAGGATGACCGAAGAGCTTGTGCGTAATCCTCCCTCGGATTTCTGGGAGGAACGCTGATGTTCCCCGAACCTGAAGGGGCGACGCCCCTTGATCCCA
Source organism: Nitratidesulfovibrio sp. (assembly GCF_040373385.1). NCBI lineage: Bacteria > Pseudomonadati > Thermodesulfobacteriota > Desulfovibrionia > Desulfovibrionales > Desulfovibrionaceae > Nitratidesulfovibrio > Nitratidesulfovibrio sp. Next base: position 24,666 of record NZ_JBDXXH010000008.1, read on the forward strand.
ACGAGACGCGCGACCTGAAGCACAAGCATGTCGCCACGCGCGGTGAACTGGATGAACTGGAGCAGGACAACATACAGCGAGGTGGGGCTTGGCTGCGGCGCAAACGTAAGGGCGACATCTTGACCCTGAATTTTCTTTGCAAGTTGCACGACAAGCTGTTCGGCGACGTGTGGCGCTGGGCGGGCAGGTTCCGGAATACAGAAAAAAACATCGGTGTGACGCCCTCACAGGTGCCCGTGCAGTTACATGCGCTGTGCGGCGATGCCCGCTTCTGGGCGGAAAACGCCACCTGGTCTCCAAAAGAGGCTGCCGCCCGCTTCCACCATCGCCTGGTGAAGATCCATCCCTTTCCCAACGGCAACGGGCGCCACGCCCGCATCGCGGCGGACGAGTATCTGAAGCAGTATTTCAATGCACCCCCCATCGACTGGGCCACCGGGGTGAACCTGCAAGTCGATTCGGCGCGGCGCACCGCCTATATCGCGGCCCTGCGCGCCGCCGATGGTGAAGACTATGGGCCGTTGCTGGTGTTCGTGGGCGCGCAGGAGCAGCCCCCCGCAGGGAATTTTCCAGCCGCCCCCTAATCTCCTGCCCGGTGCTGCCGAAAAGACGACCAGCGGGGTGTGCCACACCCCCGGGAGCACCGCATGAGCCTGAACCTGACCCTTGGCGCGCTGCACGCGCGGAACGGCCTTTCCCCGTACGGGGAAGGGCTGGGCGCGCTGCTGGGCACGTCTGTCGGGTCGGGCACCAGCACGGGATCAGGGACGCGGGCTTCGGGCCTGTCGCCGGACAAGACCGCCGACGTGTTCGGGGCGGACATCGTGCGCCGGACATCGGTTGTGCCCGCAGCCGCCAGCACGGACACGGCAGGCACGAATACCGACGCCACCACGGACGCCGCGTCCACGGCGCCGACCGACGCCGAGCGCGAGGCCCTTTCCGGTGCGTTGTCCGGCAGCGTGCGCTGGGTGGCCGACAAGTTCGGCGATGCGGCGGCCACCGCCGTCATGGGCATCGTGTACAAGAGCATCGGCGACGGCCCGGTCACCGAGGATGCGCTGGGCGAAGGGCTGCTGGATGCCCTGCGCTTCGTGGACCGCCAGTTCGGCACGACATCGGGCGATGCGTTCATGGCCCAGCTCAATGGCGGTGGCCTCAACGACGCCCTCAACGACTATTTCGACAACGGCCTTTCCGAGCGGTTCATGGTGGCGGGCGCGGGCAACCTTGCCGCCGACGCGGTGCAGGGGGCCGAGGCGGCCAAGGCCACGCTGGTGCAGCAGGCGGCGGACGGCGAGGGCGACAGCGGGGCTGACGCCATGCAGTCGCTGCTGGACACGCTGCGCGAGATGGGCGTTTCGGATGCCCAGGATTCCACGGATACCACCCAGCCTGCCGCCGCCTCTGGTGCGACCGCAGGGGGGCAGCCCGCAACAGCCACCGCTGCCGACTCCATGGCAGGGCTGTTGTCCGGCGCGTTGTCCTCACTCTCCGGACTTTCAGGGCAGGCCGGATACCGCACGGGCGGTCTTGCCGCCGGGTACGGCCCCACCGGCGCGGCGTCGGAAACTCCGGGCACCCTTGCCCCCGGCCTGCTGCTGCAAACCAGCGTCTAGCCGTTTGCCGCGCCTGCGGGCGCCTGCCGATGTTCGTCGGTCACACTTCCTCACCGGGCGTTGCCCGGTGTTTCCGTTTCAAAAGCCCTGCCGCGCAAGGCGCGTCACGCTGGCTTGCCATGGGGTGCCAGAGGCGTATACCGAACTCCCCGCCCGCTCAATGAAGCGGCGGCGACCGGTACCGGGTGTGCGCGCCGTGACCTGTGTCGGTGCATCCTCCCCGTCCGGCTTCAAGAGGTCGCGTCCGCCCCGTCTGGCCCGTCTGGCCGTCCGTATCGCCCGCATCGCCCGTATCGGGCAGACCGCCCGGACCCTCAGCCACATTTCGCCCGCCCGGTATTCCCATGCCCACACCATCGCCCTCCACGCCCGCCAGCACGTCCCCGCTGCGCGAGGTGACCCGCATCCCCTCGCTGCCGCGCTTCTGGGTCAGCCAGTGCGGCTCGTACCTGGCCTACAACATGCTGGCCGTGGTCATCGGCTGGCAGATCTACGCCATGACCGGCAGCGCCATGCATCTCGGCCTGGTGGGTCTGGCCCAGTTCACCCCGCAACTCCTGCTCACCCTGGTGGTGGGCGGCGTGGCCGACCGCTTCGACCGGCGGCGCATCGCCTTTTGCTGCCAGCTGGCCGAAGGGCTGATGGCCGTGGCGCTGGCCGTGGGCAGCGCCACCGGCACCCTGACCCCCGCCGGGGTGTTCGCCGGGGCCTTTCTGACCGGCGCGGCACGCGCCTTCGAGCAGCCCGCCATGAGCGCCCTGCTGCCCGGCCTGGTGCCGGTGGTGATGCTGCCGCGCGTGCTGGCCTTCGGTGCCGGGCTGCGCCAGGCGTCCATCATCGCCGGGCCCGCGCTGGGCGGCTTTCTGTGCGCCGCCGGAGCGCAGGCGGGCTACGGGGTGTGCGGCGCGGCATTTCTTGTTGCGTGCGCGGCCATCCTGCTTGTCCGCCGCCCGGACACGGCCACGAAACGCGAGCCCATGACCCTGCGTTCGCTGTTCGGGGGCATCGACTACGTGCGGCGCAACCCGGTCATCCTGGGGGCCATCAGCCTGGATCTCTTTTCGGTGCTGCTGGGCGGGGCCACGGCCCTTTTGCCCATCTACGCCAGCGACATCCTGCACACCGGGCCGTGGGGCCTCGGCCTGCTGCGCGCATCACCGGCCGTGGGTGCGTTGTGCATGTCGGTGTACCTGGCCCGCGTGCCCATGCGGCGGCGGGTGGGGCGTCGGCTGTTTGCCGGGGTGGTGGGCTTTGGCGTGGCCACCATCACCTTCGGCCTGTCGCGCAGCTTTCCCCTGTCCATGGCCGCGCTGGCCGCGCTGGGCGCCTGCGACATGATCAGCGTGGTGGTGCGCCAGACCCTGGTGCAGCTGGAAACGCCGGACGCCATGCGCGGACGGGTGGGCGCGGTGAATTCGGTGTTCATCGGCACCTCCAACCAACTGGGCGAGTTCGAATCGGGCGTTACCGCCGCATGGTTCGGGGCCACGGCTTCGGTGGTGCTGGGCGGGGTGGGCACCATTGTGGTGGCCCTGCTGTGGATGCGCCTGTTCCCGGCCCTGCTGCGCCGTGACCAATTGGCGATCACATCCGCCGAACGTCCGGAGCAGGCATCCCTGAATGCGCCAGATGCGCCAGATGAGGATGACGCGCCAGATGAGGATGATGCACCGGATGAGGATGATGCGCCAGGTGCGGAAACCCAGCCGGAAACGGCGCAGGCACCCGGCTAGCCGTTCCGTTTCCTGCCTTGTTCGCGCGCTTCCTTTCCATACGTACAAGGGCCGCGCGGCGGGCGTGCCATGCCCGGTCGCGCGGCCCTTTCCCCTGCCTCTTGCAGTTGGCAGGGTGTGGCCTGATCGAAATTCAAGAGATATGTCGGGAGGTTGTTACCGCCGCAGCTTGTCCCGCACGGCCACGTAGACCGGAATGTGCGCACTGGCCACCACCTCTTCGGCCACGCTGCCCAGCAGCAGCCGGGCCAGGCCCCCCTTGCCGTGCGAGGCTATGAACAGGCACTCCGCGCCCAGCCGTCTGGCCGTGGCCAGGATGCGCTCCGCCGCCTCGCCCTGGGCCACGTGGCCGCATGCCCGCACTCCTTCCTGCCCGGCCCGCGCCGCAATGGCCTCCACCACGGCCCTGCCGTGCTCCACTTCCATGTCCGCCGCCAGCTGCCCTTCCGCCGAATCGGGAAAGGCCAGGTCGGCCACGTACAGCACGTGCAGGTCCGCGTCGTGCTCGCGCGCCAGTTGCAGCGCGGTGACGGCGGCATAGGTGCAATAGCGCGAACCGTCCGTGGCCAGCAGAATGGACCGGAAGCCCAGCACCGCGCCCTGCGGCACCAGCAGCACGTCGCGCTCGCTGTGGCCGATGGTGCGCAACGGCACGTTGCCTCGCACCAGCCGCCCCAGGGCGGAGCGGTCGGCCACGCCCATGGCGATGAGGTCGGCCTTCACCCTGCGGGCGGTATCCACGATGACCTCGAAGGGCTCGCCCTCCTCGCACAGGCAGTCGATATCCATGCCGCGCGCGTTGGCCATTTCCAGCGCGCGGGCCAGGGCCAGTTCGCTGGGTTGGCGCAGCAGCCGCTTCAGGTCCGCCAGCGCGCTGGAGCCAAGGTCGCCGGTGTAGGGCGGCACCACGGAGAGGACCGCCACCCGGCACTTGCGGGTGGCGGCGAACTCCAGGACCTGATCCAGCGCGTACAGGGAATGCTCATCGCCGGTGACGGGCACCAGCAGACGTTCAAGCCTGCCCATGCGCCTCCTCCTGCGCGGCCGCGCGGCCTTTCCACATGCTGCCGAGGATGATCACCGCGCCGGTCAGCAGGGCTAGGCACATGGACGCGAAGCTGATCTTGCCCAGCACGTCGAGCATCTCGGGCGACATGTCCATCAGGCCCAGCTTCACCAGGTAGCGCGGCAGGGCAATGCCCCGGCTCACGGCCACGATGAGCATGATCACGGCCATGACCATCTTGATCATGTGCTCGCGCACGTAGGTGGTGCCGATGGCCCCCAGCTGCACGCCCAGCAGCGACCCGCCGAGGATGATCAGCACCAGGCGGATGTCCACCATGCCGTGCATGGCCCAGTTGATGGACCCGCCAAGGCCCATGACGAAGGCGATGACCAGTTCGGTTGCCGAGGCCATCAGCCCGGGCACGCCCATGACATAGATCATGCCGGGCACGCCGATGAACCCGCCCACGGCGATGGTGGCGGCCAGCATGCCGGTGGCGAAGCCCACGGGCAGGGTGAACCACAGCGAAATGCGGATGCCGGAGCGGCGGAAGGTGATCATGGGCGGAAGTTCGATGGCCTGCAGGCGCAGGGCCAGGGGCGCGGTGGTTTCCACGCCGCCGCAGCGGGCGCAGCGCAGCGCGTCGCGCATGACGTAGCCGCCCACCAGTACCAGCACGGCCACGAAGGACAGGCTGACGTACAGGTCCGACCCGACCTGGCCCCATTTTTCAAGGATGACCTGCTGGATGCGGATGCCGATCTGCACGCCCACGGCAGCGGACGCCGCCATGACCAGACCCATCTTCACGTCCACCTGGCCGTACCGGAAGCGCTTGATGGCTCCCACCAGTGCCTTGGGGAACTTGTGGCACATGTTGCTGGCCACGGCCACGGTGCCGGGCACGCCCAGGCTCATCATGCCGGGGGTGAGCACGAAGGCCCCGCCCGAGCCGATGAAGCCGCTGACCAGCCCGCCGATGAAGCCGACGAGGAACAGGAAACAGATGCCCGATGCGGTAAGGTCGATGAATTTCGTGGGGTCAAGGGCAAGAATATCCATGCTTCGTCTCCTTGGGCGCCTAAGCGTTCAGCGTGGCGCGGCGAGCGGCCGGGCGGGCGGTGGCGGGCTTGCCGACAGTGGTCGCGGTGGTCGTTTCCGTCTTGCGGGCGGGCTTGCGGGTGGCCTCTATGCCCAGCACGCTCCACAGGTTGCCGGTAAACTCGCCGTGCACGTACGAGAACAGGAACACCGTGGCGATGGGCCCGGCGGCCCAGTACGAGCCCTGTGCGAAATGGGCGGCGATGGTGTCCGCGAAGGCGAACACCCCTGCGTACAGGGCGGCGGACAGGATGCCGAAGACGATGGTCTTGGCCCAGGGTTTGCGTGCGGTTTGCGTTGCCATTGCTGACTCCCGTGGTGGCGCCGCCTGCGTGACGGCCCGTTGTCCCCGTTGGCGGGGGTTGTCGAGGGCGGTCGCCCTCATTCCACCGTGAACAGCGCAAGGCCGGTGCGGCCCCGCATCAGTTCGCTCTCTTCCGGTTCGCTCAGGATCAACTCGACGCGGCCATGGGCGCGCGCCGCTTCTTCCACTGCATGGTCCGGCCTTCCGGCCGGGGCAAAGCGCACCTCGTGCAGGGCCGCCATGCCCTCCGCCCGCGCCGCTTCCATCCATTCAAGGGCCCCCGCCCGCGCCTGCCGTTCGAAGGCCGCGCGGCGGTAGGCGTCGTGCGATGCATCGCCCACGTGCAGGAACAGCAGGCCGCTGCCCATGCGTCCGGCCAGGCTCAGTGCGTAGCCCGCAAGACGCGATGACAGGCCGCAGCCGTGCCCCAGCACCAGGATGCGGCGGACCTGGGCCTCGCCCCGGCGGATCACCGCTCCGGCCAGCAGCTGTTCGCCCGCCTCGGCCAGGGCCAGGGCCTCGGCGTAGTCGGCCAGGCGTTCCTCCATCCGCACGGCGGCGGTGGAACGCATGCGGATGTCGCCCTGCCCGGCCGCACCGCCGGGGGCGGTACGGCGAAACCATCTACCGGGCATGGGCGGCCTCCATGAAAAAGGGGCGGGCGGGTGAGTGGTCGGCTGCGCGAAAGAAGCGGGCCGCCCGCGAAAACGAAATCAACAGCATGCTCATTCGGCTCTCAGCACCGGGCGCTGGCGTTGCCCGGCGGTTGCGGTGCGGGCTTGCGCACCCGTTGCGGGGGACGCGGGGGACGCGGGGGACGCGGAAGGCTGGACCGCCTCCGTATGGTGGGCCTGCCCGGTCTGGCGGGTGTCGTCGCCCCCGCGCAGTTGCCACACGGCCTCGTCCGCCCGGTTCCGCTCCGCAAAGGCCACTGCGACAAATGCCGACTCGATCGATTCGCGGATGGTTCCCATTTTGCTTCCTCACGGTTTGTGTGTGCTTACGCATAAACAAGTGTCGTGCCAGAACATGTATTTCTGCATAACAATATGAATTTACAGATGATTAAGGATTGTCTCGAAAGGCGGGCCGCAGGCATGTGCTGTTGCACTTTGCAACGCCAACTGCTACCAGTCCGCGTAACAGGCCGGTTTCGCGCGGGTTCGTGAAAAAAAGCACAGCGTTGCGAAACGCAACGGTGCTTCACTCCGCAACGGTGATGCCGGCCAGCCCAGAGGGAATGCGAGGAGGCGCGCATGATCTTCTTTCGGCGGCAGGGTGGGGACACCCCGCCAGAACCATCCGGGGCGACGGGCCAGGCAGGGCAGACGGGCGGCCAGTCCGGTCCAGCGGATCAATCAGGTCAGGCAGACCCCACCGGCCTGCGCGCCAGATGCGCGGCGGCGGACCTGCCCGATGCGGTGCGCGAGGTACTGGAGGCGGAAACAGGCCGCATGGAAAAGACCGACGCAGCCGCGCCGGAAAACGCCATCGCCCTCAACTACGTGGAATGCCTGCTGGACCTGCCGTGGAACGCCCTTACCCGCGACAGCCTGGACCTTGCGCGCGCGGCGGCGGTGTTCGACACCAGCCACGCGGGCCTTGGCCAGGTGCGTGAACGGGTGCTGGAGCACCTGGCCGCGCGCGTGCTGTGCGCCACCCAGCCCGCCGCCGTGCTGGTGGTGGACGATGAATCCATCGCCCGCGACAACGTGGCCCACGTGCTGGCGCGCGATGGCTACGCCGTGGACACGGCGGCCAACGGTGAAGAGGCGTTGGCCTGCCTTGCGCGGCGGCGGTACGACTGCATCGTCACCGACCTGAAGATGGACCGCATGGACGGCATGCAGCTCATCGAGGCGGCGCGGCGGATAACCCCGGATACGCGCATCGTGGTGGTGACCGGCTATGCCACGGTGGACACCGCCGTGCAGGCCCTGAAGACCGGCGCGGTGCAGTATCTTTCCAAACCCATCGACATCGCCGAACTGCGCGCCACCGTGCGCGAGGCACTGGCCGACCGCGTGCAGGGCCTTTCGTCGCGCGCGCCGGTGTTGTGCTTCACCGGGCCGCCCGGCGTGGGCAAGACCTCGGTGGGCCGGGCGCTGGCCGAGGCGCTGGGGCGGCGCTTCTACCGCATGTCGCTGGCCGACCTGCGCGACGAGGCGGAACTGCGCGGTCACCGGCGCACCTACGTGGGGGCCATGCCGGGGCGGATCATCCAGGCCCTGCGCACCACGGGGGTGCGCAACCCGGTGTTCATGCTGGACGAGATCGACAAGGTGGGACAGGACGCCAAGGGCGACCCGGCCATGGCCCTGCTGGAGGTGCTGGACCCGGAGCAGAACGCCCGCTTCGTGGACCGGTATCTGGAAATTCCCTTCGACCTTTCGCAGGTGCTGTTCATCGCCACGGCCAACGGGGTGGAGCGGCTGCGCGGCCCCCTGCTGGACCGCATGGAGGTGGTGGAATTCCACGGCTACGCAGAGGCGGACAAGCTGGATATCGCCACCCGTTTCCTGCTGCCCCGCCAACTGCGCGAACACGGGCTGACCGCGCCGTATCCGCAGGTGACCCCGGCGGCCCTTGCGCGCATCATCAACGATTACACCAGCGAGGCGGGCGTGCGCGGGCTGGAACGCGAGCTGGCCCGGCTGTGCCGCAAGCTGGCCCGGCTGCGGCTGGAGGCGGGGGGACATGCGGGCGCAGCGGACCCGACTGAACCGACTGGCGACATCGCCCCCGGAAAGTCGTCGCCGGATGCCCAGCCGCCGAATACCCTGCTGGTGGACGATGCCGTGGCCGCCGCCCTGCTGGGGCCGCCGCGCTACCGGCACGACGCCGTGCACGGCGCGCCCCGCGTGGGCACGGCCACCGGGCTGGTGTGGTCCGAGGCGGGCGGCGAGATCGTGTTCGTGGAGGCGGCCCGCATGGCCGGTTCCGGCCAGCTCATCCTTACCGGCTCGCTGGGCGAGGTGCTGAAGGAATCGGCGCGCATCGCGCTCAGCCACATCCGGGCCGAGGCGGAGCATCTGGCAGAGCATTGGGGCGTGCCCGGCCTCGGCAACCCCGGCAGTCTGGATATCCCGGCGGGCGGCGGCCAGGGCGGCCACCCCGCGCAGGACATCCACATCCACATTCCCGCCGGGGGCATCGCCAAGGACGGTCCCTCCGCCGGGCTGACCATCTGGGTGGCCCTGGTCTCGCTGCTGTCGGGCCGCCCGGCGCGGGCCGACGTGGCCCTTTCGGGCGAACTTTCGCTGTCGGGCCGGGTGCTGCCGGTGAGCGGCGTGCGCGAAAAGCTGCTGGCCGCAGCACGGGCCGGGGCGCGCACCGTGGTGCTGCCCGCCGCCAACGAACCGGAGGCACGCGGCCTGCTGGCGGAATTTGCCGCGCGCGGGTCCGGCGGCCTGCCGCAGGTGGCATTCGCCGCGCGGGTGCAGGATGCGCTGGCCGTGGCCCTGCTGCCCGCCGGGGCTGCGGGTGACGAAGGGGGCGCGCCGTGCAGTTCCTGATCCGCCGCCTGGCCGAAGGCAACATCCGGCAACTGGTGCTGTTCGGCATCTCGGTGTCCATCCTGGGGTTCTCGCTGCTGGGCGGGCTGTCGTACAACTACCTGCTGCAGATCGAGGACGCCCTGGCCCTGGCCGAGGTGGTGGACGACCTCAGCAACGACATCCTGGAAATCCGCCGCTACGAGAAGAACTACCTGCTCTACGCCATGGAGGAGGACCACGCCGAGAACCTGGTGTTCATAGGCCGGGCGCTGGATGTCATCGAACGCATCGAGCCGGGCGGCAACGGTGTACAGGGCGCGGACCTGCGGGGCAGCGACGGGCTGCGCGCCCTGCGCCGCGACCTGCACGGCTACCGCGACACCTTCAGCCGCCTTGGCGAGGTGCAGCTGGCCGGGCCGCAGCGCGAACGCGAGCGGGGGGCGCTGCGCGACGACCTGCGCGAGCAGGGCAAGGCGCTGGTGGCGCAGGCCCGCCAGATCGTCACCTACCAGCGCGAGCGCATCCTGGGCATCGTGGGGTCGCTGAAGCACCAGTTGCTGCTGTCCATCGGGGCCATGGTGGGGCTGGCGGCGTTCTTTTCGTGGCTCATCGGGCGGCGCATTCTGGGCGCGCTGTCGGTCATCGAGCGTTCGGCCCGGCAGATCGTGCAGGGCAGCCTGGAACGGTTGCCCCTGCCCGCCACCAGCGACGAGACGCGCGGCGTGGTGGAGGCCTTCAACCACATGCTGGTGGAGCTGGAGCACCGCCAGAACCAGCTGGTGCAGGAAAAGAAGCTGGCCTCGCTGGGGGTGCTGACATCGGGCATCGCGCACCAGTTGAACAACCCGCTGAACAACATCTCCACCTCGTGCCAGATACTCCGCGAGGAGTTGCGGTATGCCACGGGAGGCAAGGGGGTGGATGGCGGTCAGGCCGGGCCGGGCGGGATTAATGGGACAGGCGGGACTAACGGAGCAGGCGGAGCAGGCGGAGCAGGCGGAGCAGGCGGAGCAGGCGGAACAGGTGTAACGGGCGCCCCCGTGTTCGCCTCCCCCCCGGCGTCCGCCGTCGCGGCAGGACTCGATCCGGCCCTTGCCGGGCGTATGCTGGAAAACATCCATCAGGAAGTGCGCCGTTCGCGCGACATCGTGAAAGGGCTGCTGGAATTTTCGCGCGAGACGGAATTCTCGCTCAAGCCCGTGGCCCTGCGCGACGTGGTGGGCCGCAGCGTGGCGCTGGTGGCCAGCGAGGTGCCCGCGTGCATCGCCATTGACGCCGACGTGCCCGGCGACATCGTGCTGCCGCTGGACGTGCAGCGGTTTCAGGAAGTGCTGTTGAACCTGCTCATAAATGCCATTCAGGCGGTGCAGGCGGCACAGGAACGGGACGGCGGCGCGCCGGAAGGAATCACATCGGACGGGGGCACGCCGGAAGGGGGCATGCCAGACGGGAGGGGGCCAGACGGGAGGGGGCCAGACGGGAAGGGACCGGACGGGGCCTGCCCCCGCGCCGGGGCCATCACCGTCACCGCCGCGCGCGATGCGGCGGCGCGGCAGGTGGTGCTGCGCGTGGCAGACACGGGCATCGGCATCGGGCCGGAGCATCTGGGCCGCATCTTCGACCCCTTCTTCACGCTGAAAGAGGTGGGCAAGGGCACCGGCCTCGGGCTGTCCGTGGCCTTCGGCATCATCCGCAAGCACGGCGGGACCATCGGGGTGGAAAGCACCCCCGGCGCGGGCACGTGCTTCACCATCCGGCTGCCGCTGGGCGCGCCGGAACCCACGGGAGACGCGGCATGAACGACGCACCCGGACGGCCAACGGGCGCTGCCGCCAAGACGGCGGGCGCCTCTGCGCCCTCTCCATCCCCGGTCCCCCCGTATTTGCCGGATACCCCTGGTCCGGCCCGCATCCTGGTGGTGGACGACGAGGCCATCGCCCGCGACAACCTGGCCCTGGTGCTGGGGCGGCAGGGGCACGAGGCGTTCACCGCCGCCAACGGGGTGGAGGCGCTGGAACTGCTGGCCGGGGCGGACTTCGACCTCGTGCTCACCGACCTGATGATGCAGGGCATGGACGGGCTGGACCTGCTGCGCGCCGTGCGGCTGCGCCACCCGGACACCGAGGTGGTGGTGGTTACCGGCTACCCCACGGTGAAAACGGCGGTGGAGGCCATGCACGCCGGGGCCTACCACTACCTGCCCAAGCCCTACGACCTGGACGAGGCGCGGGTGCTGGTGCAGAAGGCCCTTGAAAAGCGCCGCCTGAAGCAGGAGGTGGCCCGCCTGCGCGAACAGCTGCGCGAACGGTCGTTGCCGGTGCCCCTGCTGGGGGCCGCGCCGTGCATGCAGGCGCTCAAGCGCACCATCGCGCAGGTGGCCCCGTCGGACGTCACCGTGCTGATCCTGGGCGAGACAGGCACCGGCAAGGAACTGGCCGCGCGCATGGTGCACCTGTTCAGCCGCCGCTCCGAGGCGCGCTTTCTGGCCATCAACTGCGGGGCGTTCAACGAGGAACTGCTGGAAAGCGAACTGTTCGGTCACGAGCAGGGGGCCTTTTCCGGCGCGGTGCGCCAGCGCAAGGGGTTGTTCGAGGCGGCGGAAGGCGGCACGCTGTTCCTCGACGAGGTGGGCGAAATGTCGCTGCCCATGCAGGTCAAGCTGCTGCGCGCGGTGCAGGAACGCACCATCCGCCGGGTGGGCGGCACGGCGGACATCCCCGTGGACGTGCGCCTGCTGGCCGCCACCAACAAGGATCTGGCGGCAGAGGCGGCGGCCGGGCGCTTCCGGCACGACCTGTATTACCGCCTGAACGTGGTGGTGCTGCGCATGCCCCCGCTGGCCGAACGCATGGAGGACGTGCCCCTGCTGGCCCAGTACTTCGCGGAAAGGGCCGCGCGCGACACGGGCAGGCCCGCACCGCACATCGCGCCGGAAACGCTGGCCGTGCTGGCCCGCTATCCCTTTCCGGGCAACGTGCGCGAGTTGCACAACATCATCGAACGGGCCGCCGTGCTCTGCGCGGGCGATACCATTACCCCGGCGGACCTGCCGCCCGACCTGCGGGCGCTGGCGGGGACGGTCGTCGACAAGGGCGGTGCGGCGGTCCCCGCGCTGGTGTTGCGCGCCGATGGGGGGGCCTGCATGCCGGGCGGGACGGGGGAAGGCGTGGCGCCCGATGGCCGCCCCATGACCCTGGACGAGAACGAGCGCGCGCACATCGAATGGGTGCTGGAACTGGCGGGGGGCAACCGGACGCAGGCGGCCAGGGTGCTGGACATCGACCGCGCCTCGTTGTGGCGCAAGCTGAAGCGCTACGGACTGTAGCCGGACGCGCACCAAAGGGTGCAGGGCAGGGCAGCTTTCCTTGCCCGGCGGTCTGGACGCGCCACCGCCCGGCGTGCCATGCTGCCGCCGGTTGGCCCCAACCGCCGTGCCCCAAAGGTGTTGATCGGGCTGCACCGGTTTGGGCGGCATCGGTTCCGGCTGTTTGACCATGCCGCCGTGCATTGGCGGCCAGACGTTTTTCGTGAGCACAGGAGATTCGCCATCGCATCGCTTCTGGAACTGCGCGGCCTTGGCCGCCACTTCACCGTGCGCCGGGGCATGTTCGACCCCACGCCCGCCGTGCTGCGCGCCGTGGACGGCGTGTCGCTGACCCTGGACCGGGGGCGCACCCTTGGCCTGGTGGGCGAAAGCGGCTGCGGCAAGTCCACCCTGGCCCGCATGGTGGTGGGGCTGCTGCCCCCCAGTACGGGGCAGGTGCTGCTGGATGGTCGCCTGTTCGTGGGTGCAGGCCCGGATGCAGGCCCGGATGCCAGTCAGGACACGAGGCCGGGGGGCGACGCGACGTCCACCTCCACCGGCCCCGCCATTTCGCGCGCCGAGGCGGCCCGACTGGTGCAGATGGTCTTTCAGGACCCCTTCTCGTCGCTGAATCCGCGCCGCACCGTGGGGGCCTCCATCGGCGAGGCGCTGGCCGTGGCCGGAATGCCCGGCGAGGAGCGGCGCGCCAAGGTGGCGGACATGCTGCATCTGGTGGGCCTGCGGGCGGAACACGCCGACCGCTACCCGCACGAATTTTCCGGGGGCCAGCGCCAGCGCATTGCCGTGGCCCGCGCCCTGATCACCCACCCGGCCCTGGTGGTGTGCGACGAGCCGGTGTCCTCGCTGGATGCTTCGGTGCAGGCGCAGGTGCTGAACCTGCTGCGCGAGTTGCAGGAACACATGGGCCTCGCCTACCTGTTCATTTCGCACGACCTTGGCGTGGTGGGCCACATGAGCGACCACGTGGCCGTGATGTACCTTGGCCGGGTGGTGGAGGAAGCCCCGCGCGACGCCCTGTTCGCCGCGCCCGCCCACCCGTACACCCGCGCCCTGCTGGCCTCGGTGCCCGTGCGCGACCCGGCCCGGCGCGTGGAGCGCCCTGCCCTGTCCGGCGACCTGCCCAGCCCCATCGCCCCGCCCTCCGGCTGCCCCTTTCACCCGCGCTGCCCGCAGGTCATGGACGTGTGCCGCCGTCAGGTGCCCGGCTGGCATGCCGTGGCCGAGGGGCAGCATGCGCGCTGTCATCTTCATGCGCCGGAATCGCTGGTACGCGCGGCTGGGTAGCTGCGACGACGTGCGTCGCGTCGGGGTTCGTCCGGACTGTTATCGTTCTTTCACATCGCTTGTGAAAAAACGTACTTGACGAGCGGCCTTGGCGTCACCATAGTGCGGGTGCCCCGCCGCGCGCCGCGTCACGTCGCGATTCCGTGCGGCCCCGTACGGCCCAGTGCGATTGGGGGCCATCGAAGACCACGAACCCCGCCCCGGCAAATCCGGCGGCAGGGGTGAACACGCCAAGGAGTGTCCATGTCCGCGGAATTCGTCACCGCCATCCATGCCGTCAGCGAAGTGCTGATGTTCGAAAACTGGCTGCGTTTCTATTTCATCACCGAAGAAGACGACAAATTGTTCATCCGCGTGCCGGAAACGGCGGAAAAGCGCATCCGCGAGGAGTATCCCCACCTGTTCGGCCTGCTGGAGCTGCTGAACAACAAGGAGATCACCTACGAAACCTCGCGCGACGCGGTGTGCAGCTTCGTGGCGTCCGACGTGGATGGTTCGCGCATGAAGGCGGGCAGTTCCGAGAAGGTCTTCGACAGCAGTCTGTTCCAGTTCGAGATGCAGTTGTTCAACATCTGGGTGCAGTCGCACGAGGAACAGTTGGACAAGAGCTTCATGGACCTGCGCACGTGGCAGGAATTGTACGCGGACTGGAAGCGCTCGGACAAGGTCAAGGAATACATGGCCGAACTGAAGGACGCCTCCACCCGCACCGCGCCCGACTGCGATTCCGTGCAGTAGGGCGTCGAGCCTTCCCGCCATGGCGGGAGGCAGGCAATGTACTGAAGACGGGGAGGATGCTGCGGCATCCTCCCCGTTTGTTTTTGATAGCCCGGCGAGCACGAAAAGGTCGCCAAGGGGCTGTTTCTAAATGAGGATTTTCGTTCGTTGGCAAGGAAAACGAGCCTGTCATGAGGGAGTATACTTTTGCCGTATTTGACCGAAATGGCAGGCGAAGTTTGACGCAGCCAACGGGCGAAAAGACAATTTAGCAACAGCCCCTACACGCCCAGCGTGTCCAGCGCCGCCTCGATCTCCGGACGCGCAACCAGCGGGGCCAGCCAGCGCTCGGGCATCCAGCCCGGGCCATGCCGCGCGCCGAACAGCATGCCCACGGCCAGGCCGCGCGCGCACGAATCGCCCCCGGCCATGACGTTGTCGATGAGACCGGTTTCCGGTGCGGCTTCGTGCTTCAGGGCAATGTGCACCACCCCCAGAAAGGCCCCCTGCATGCCGCACGACTGCCCGAAGCGGGCGATGGCGGCGGGGGTGTCCTCGGTCAGGGACATGTCGGCGAAGGCCAGCCAGTCTTCGGCGGGCAGGGCCGCGTAGCGGGCCGTGGCGGCATGGTCGAAGGCGCCGCGCATGTCCGCCCCGCGCAGCAGGGCGGCGGCGGCACGGGCCATGAATTCCGCGCCGTCGGCAATGACCGGGCTGCCGTGGGTCATCAGGGTCTGGGCGCGCGCGGCGTTGACCAGCCCTTCCTCGTCCTTGGGATCTGAACCCAGAACGGCCAGCAGCGGGGCCATGCGGGCCGCCCCGGCAAAGTCGTTGGTGGCGGCCCCGGTCTGTTCGGGCGCACGCCCGGCGGCAAAGTTGGCCAGCGCCTCGCGGCTGGCCTTGTCCATGTAGCCGGTGTAGCCGCCCTCCATCAGGCCGCGCCAGCGCCCGGCGAAATCGGACAGGTCGAAGGCCCCCTTGCCCGCCACCGAACGGAGCAGCAGCAGGGTCTGGTCGCCGTAGTGCGACTGGTCGCCCGCGCCCTTGCCGGAATGATAGTCGTTGAGGGCAGGCGGCAGCAGTTCCGTCACCCGGCCCAACTGGCGCACTATGCGCCCCTGATCGTATTCCCAGTGCGCCCCCAGCGACAGCGAATCCGCCACCAGCGACGCCAGAATGGCGCTGCGTATCCTGCTCATGTTCCACCTCGGGGTTGCGGCCCGCGAGGGCGGGCCGGTGAGCGACACCTTTCCACACTATACGACACGATGCGCGCCGGGGCCAGTGGCAGCGGCACATGGACGCGATGGTACGGCGGTGAATGCGGACAGTGGGGGGCGACGGGTGCGGTGCGGCAGATGCGGCTGTCGCGGCCGGCTCATGCAGGATGCGGTGCGCAAGACACGAAACGCACGGGAGGTCCGTGCGTTTCGTGGCCCGCGCGGGATGGCGGACCGAATCGTGGGGGTGAGGAGGGGCCGGGGAGGCCCTTGCGGGCCTCCCCGGTGCCGGAAACCGCTCGCCCGGTTTGCCGGCGGGGGCAGAGGAGGTCAGCTAGCTGAAGCTGACGGTGGGGGTGTCCAGGATGGACGGGGATGCCGGGGATATGCGCTGCGCTTCCCGCCAGAGGGCCGCCAGGGCCACGACGGCTTCCCTGTCTTCTTCGGGAAGGGCCTCGATAAGGGCATCCAGGGGAGGAGGGGTTGCCGCTGCGTTGCGGCAAGTTTCCGGAGTGTGCATGTGTCTTGCGGCTCCTTGTTCCGTTACGCCACAATTAGCAGGGACCGTGCCAAACATATTTAGTGTGAATATTCAGCATGTTGTTGTGTTCCATTGGGGCGCGGGCGGCGGCGGAGGTGCAAGCGGCGGCACAGGGGCTGTGCAGTATGCTGCACATGTGCACAGATTCGCGTCCGGCGCGCGTGCGCCTCGGCCCGGGTGCTTGTCGTGGGGGGGGCGGGTGGCGTACCACGGTGCCGGAGGTGCGCATGTCCCGTTTCGGTTCCGATGTTGCCGCCCGGCCCGCTCCGTTCATGGAGCTGTTCGGCTGCTCCGGCGGCGAGGGGTTGCCCGCCCTGCGCGACCTGGCGCGGCAGGCGGTGGCCCATGCGCTGGCCAGGGCCGTGGCGGGTTGCGCGCCAGGTGACGCGGCGGGCAAAACGCCGGAACCCGTGGCCGTGGACGGCACGGCGGGCAATGGCCACGATACGCTGTTCCTGGCCCGGCTGGTGGGTGCGCGCGGGTTGGTGCACGCCTTTGACGTGCAGCCCAGGGCGCTGGCCCGCACGGCGGAACGGTTGGCGACGGCGGGGCTGGAGGAGCGGGTTGCCCTGCATGGCCGGGGGCACGAGGAGCTTGCGGCGGCGCTGGCTGCCCCACTGACTGCACCGCCAGCAACTCCAGCAACGTGGCCGGGCGGAAGCGGGCGGCCACCGCGCATTACGGCGGCCATGTTCAATCTGGGCTTTCTGCCCGGCAGTGACCGCAGCGTGACCACCCGACCGGAAACCACCCTGACGGCGCTGGAGGCCCTGCTGCCATTGATGGTGCCGGGCGGCATCGTTTCGTTGCACGTCTACGCCGGGCATCCCGGCGGGGCGGACGAGGCCGCCGCGCTAGACCGCCGTCTTGCCGGGCTGGACTGGAACCGCTGGCGGGTGGCCCGCTACGAGTTCACCAACAAGCCCCGCAACCCGGAGCGGCTGCTGCTGGCGTTGCGGCTGCCCGGCCCCGCGTAGCCTTTCGTCATCCCGAGAACCATGCCGCCGCGCCGTCCATGTTGTCCGCACCCCGAGGGCATCGGGGCCATCCGGGCCATGGGGTGCGCGGCGCACGAACACATCACCGCGAGCAGATTGTCATGACCACCGACCCTTCCGTATTCCCCGATCCTTCCGACGATGACCTGTGGGAAGCCGTGCGCGCCGACCTGGAAACCCGCTTTCCCGGCCGCTACGACGAGGCCACCGTGCGCCGCGCCTTCGAGGCGGTGTGTGCGAACGAGGAAGACTACCTGCCCCAGCGCGCCCTGCTCAAGAAGGTGCGCATGGCCTGCATGTGGACCCGCCCCAGCCTGGACGGCCGGGCGGAAGGGGCGGAATAGCCCTCAGGGCCGCGCCTTTCCGGGGGGTGACGCCGCGCCCGTGCATGAGGGGCCACTGCGGAAATGCGAGCCCGTCCTGCTCGCCGCTTTCCACGCACGCCTTCAGGGCAGCAGGGGATGGCGGAACAGCGGGTGTGCGGCGTGGCGGTCCAGCAGCCCGGCCAGGCGATCCCGCTGCGCCGGTGACAGCCCGGCGTGAAATTGCACGAAGGCGTCGCGCGCGTTGGCGTAGGCCTGCTCGGCCAGTTGGCGTTTTTCCGCGAACAGGGCGTCCAGCGCATCCGGGGCCATGGCCCCGTCGCGGATGACCGCGTGCAGGCGCTGGCGCAATGCCGTGTTGTGGCGGCGCAGTTCGTCCAGCGTGCGTTCGTGGGCGTCCAGACGCCGGGCCAGTTGCCGCGCCTCGTCCGGCGCAAGCTCCAGTTCGCGGGCCACGGTGCGCGCCACGCGGCGCATGTCCACCCCGGCCAGGCGCGCGGCAATGCGCCGCCTGTTGTACCACAGCACGCAGAGCACGGTGGCCTTGACCGCCACCACCCCCACGGCGAATTCCCAACTCATGCGGTGTCTCCGGATATGTTCGTGGCGGCTCCGCCCGGCGGAGAGGTCCGGCCTCTCCGTGTCGGGGCTGGCCCCGCCGCCACCGGGTTTCGTGGTGCCCGATCATGTCCATCCGACATGCACGAAAAAGGGGGAAGGGCCAAGGCCCTTCCCCCGTCGTCATTCCCTGTGTGATCCCTGTTCCCCTGCCCGCCCTGTGGCCAACGAAGCCAACTCGACCAATTGGCCAACGGGCAAAGGGCTGATTCGGGCTAACGGTGGGCTTCCAGATCCTTCAGGAACTCCGGACGCACCTCGAAGCCGCAGGCAGCGGCCTGGTCGGCGAACTGCACGGCCTGGGCGAATTCGCCCCGCTCGAAGTGGGCCAGCGCCAAGTTGTTGTAGGCCGGGCCAAAGCCGGGCTCGCGCTTGATGGCCTCGCGGCTGATCTGGATGGAGGCCTCGTAGTCGCCCTGCATGTAGTAGGCGGCGCCCATGGTGGCCATGGCTTGGATGAAGTCCGGGTCCCACTTCAGGGCCTTCTTCAGGGCCTTGACGGCTTCTTCCGGCTCGCCGCGCTGCAGGTGCACGAAGCCGATGTTGCTCCACGGCACCGGGAACTTGGCGCGGCACTGGGCCGCTTCCTCGTTGTAGCGCAGGCAGCCGTCCAGGTCGCCGCGTTGCAGGCAGATGCCGCCCAGTTGCACGTAGGCTTCGGCCAGGCGGGGCGAATTGCGCACCGCGCTCAGGAACGATTCTTCCGCCGCCACGAAGTCGCGCTTGTGCAGCAGGGCCACGCCAAGGTTGTAGTGATGGTTGGCGCAGTTCTCGCTTTTCTCTATTTCGGCGCGCAGATCGGCGATGTACTCGTCAATGTCATCATATTTATCCTTCATCGACATGACCCTCCTTGATCAGAATATTGTAGTACCACACGCAGAAATCGAACACGCCGCGGTACTTTTCGTCCTTGTTGACGATGCCGAGGGCGGTTTCAAGCGCGCCGCGACCGTATTCGTTGGTGTAGTCCTTCTTGTTGGCGGTCTGCAAAAATTCGCGGACGAGCTGCTGGGTGGTGCGCTTGGTGATGTCCTGGCGCGTGTCCAGTGGGTCGTTGGGCTTCTGGAAGGGGTCCCAGTTCTCGTAGCCGATGCGCTCGACGTACTTGCGCCGCCGGGGAGACATGGCGTCCCAGATGGCGCGCTTCTGGACTTCCTCGTCCGGTGTCAGTTCCCGCGTGGTGCTGTCGCGGAACATGGAGCCCGAGATGTTGACCATGCTCAGTCCTCCTTCTTCACCGGGCCGACGCCAAGATAGGCATTGTCGTATTTGGTGATCAGCGCCATGGACACGGGCACGTACACCTTGTCCAGTTCGCGGTAGCGCGACTGCACGGCCACCAGTATCTCGTGGCTGAGGCCCGCCAGTCGCTCGTGGATCTTGTCCAGGGCCACGGTGGGGTACCGCCCGCCGGGGGCAAACCCCGTGCGGCCACAGGTATGGGCCACGCCGCCGATGGCGGTGGGAATGCCGTACAGGCGGCAGGTGATGGGCCGGTGGGCATACATGGCGCAGGTGTCGTCGTCGCCCAGCAGGGGGCAGCGGATGCGTTCGCGCGCCACTTCGGCCAGCAGTTCGGCGGAATCGCGCCCGGTCAGCGATTCCTTGTACAGGCGGCGCTTCAGGCGCACGGCGTGGCGGTCTGCCGCGTCGGCCCGCTCGAGAATGGCGGAGCGCTCTGCCCCGAAGCCGAACGATCCGGCAAAGCGCTGGTTCAGGTACATGGCCTCCACGAGGCCAAGGTCGAAAAGGGCGTGGCAGCAATCGCTGCAACCAAGGCCGCAGGTCACGCAGTCGGCGTGCTGCGAACGCACGCGCTCGAACAGCGCATCGGCTTCTGCCACCAGTCGTTCATATTTGGCGAAGATTTCCGTCAGGTCCACGGTCATCCATTCTGCTCCTTGGGGGCCGCGCGTGCGCGACCGTCATGCGATGGCCCGACAGGTTGGCGTATCGGGCGCTGGGCGGACTCGGTCGTTCTGTGGCCGGAATGCACACCCCAAGGTTGCCGTGGCCGGTTGCCTTTCGGAACGGTGTGCCGAAAAGGCGTGCGGACGGTGGTTCGCGCGGCTCCCGCGCGGGCGTGCGGATGTGCGGGAATACGCGATGCGGCGGTGCGCCGCGATGCGGGCGGGCGGCACGTCACGGGAAGGCAACCCCCGTTTCCGTCGGGGCACCGGGCTTGGGGCGTGGGCGTGACATGGGGCGTTGCGCGGGCATGGCCCCTGCCCCCCTCGTGCCCACGCAGACCGCGTGAAACCTGCCTTGGAGTCTCCCCTTTGATGCGGCAAATGCCGCCGGACGGCGCAAACGTCGTCCGGCGGCATGACGTGCAGCAAATCCGGAAAGGCGGCGACTAGTTCTCTTCGACGGTGATCGCGCCGGCTTCGCAGACTTCCACGCAGGATTCACAGCCCAGGCATTCTTCTTCGTTCACGGGAACAGCCTTGCCGTCCTGCAGTTCGTAAACTTCGACGGGGCACACGTCCACGCATTCGCCGTCGCCGGTACACTTATCGGTGTCAACAGTAACAGTCCAACCCATGTCATCCTCCAGGCGTGTTTTTCGGCCGACGACGTAGTCGGCTTTTTGGGAACAATCTCCTGTCGTGATTGCGGAAAAACCGCGTCACGACAGGGTTTGACGGCTTACCATCGAAATTGCAGATAGCTGTCGGCAACCGGGGTGTCAAGCTTTGACGCAAATTCTCATCGTTGCGGGATGCGGGAATCTTGGCGGCCGGAAATTGCCAACCCCGCAGGGCTTCACCGCAACCGGGATTTTTGCCAAGCGACGGGCCTCACACCGCCAGTGACACGTAGTACCCCTTGCCGCCGCGCTGGATGAGCAGGGTCACCTTGCCCGCCAGCCGGTGCCGGGCAAACGCCTGGGCAAAGTCGCGGGTATTGGCCACGCGTACCCCGCCTACCTGGCGCACCATGTCGCCGGGGGCAAGGCCCAGCCGCGCGGCGGGGCTGCCCGGCAGCACGGCATTGATGCGGACTCCGTTACCCTGGCCCTCCTGCACGCGCAGGCCCCAGCGCCGTTCGGCCAGCCGTTCCGCCGTTTCCTGCGTGAACACGGCCGGGGTCAGGCGCAGGGTGGCCGTTTTGCCTTCGCGCAGCAGGCCCACCTCCAGCGTGTCGCGGTGGGTGTAGTTGCGCAGCAGCATGATGTAGGCGTCCTTGTCTTCAACGGGGTTGCCGTTGACGGACACCAGCACGTCGCCGGGGCGCAGCCCGGCCTTGGCCGCCGGGGTGCCCTGCTGCACCTCGGTCACCAGCATGCCCGAGGCCCGCTTCAGCCCCAGCCACGCCGCCGTGCGCTGGTCGATGTCCTGCCCCAGCACGCCCAGCCACACCGGGTCCACCCGGCCCTGGCCCAGCAGTTCCTCGACCACGCGGCGGGCCTTGTCCACGGGAATGGCAAAGCCGATGCCCTCGCCCTTGGCATACACCGCCGTGTTGATGCCGATGAGCTCGCCCGTGATGTTCAGCAGCGGGCCGCCGCTGTTGCCGGGGTTGATGGCCGCGTCGGTCTGGATGAGGTCGGTGATCATGCCCTGCTCCACCTTGATGGACCGGCCAAGGGCCGACACCACCCCGGTGGTCACGGTGTGCGCGAAGCCGAAGGGGTTGCCGATGGCGATGACCGTCTCGCCGGGCATCAGGTCGGACGAGGTGGCCATTTTTACGGCGGGCAGGTTCTGGGCGCCGGGCACGCGCAGCACGGCGATGTCGAAATCGGTGTCCGATCCCAGCAGTTCGGCGTCCAGCGAGCGACCATCCAGCAGGTGCACGGCAATGCCCGTGGCCCCGGCGATGACGTGGGCGTTGGTGAGCACGATGCCGGGGTGCCCGCCATCGGGGTTGATGATCACCCCGGAACCCAGGCTGCGCCGGGTCTGGCGCTGGGTGGGCAGGCTGGGGAACATTTCGCGCGCGGCCTCGTCGTCCATCAGGCCGGGGAAAGGATTGAAATTGCGCTCCACCACGCGTGCGGTGGTGATGTTGACCACGGCGGGGGCCACGGCGCTGACGGCGCGCACCACTGGCGTGAGGCGCGGGCTGTTGTCCGGAATGCCGGGGGGCAGGGTGGGCGAGCGCGGCGTGGGCACGGTGATGGCCGCGCGGCCCGGCTGCGAGGACACCGGCTGGTCCGCCACCAGCGGGGCGGGGGAAGATTCCGCCGCCAGGGCGATCCGGGGCGAAAGTGATGACGCGGCGGGCAGCGCCACGGGTGCGGCAGTCAGGGCCAGGGCGGCCAGCGTAAGGGCCGCGTGCCGGGCGATACGGACGATACGGACGATACGCTCGGCACGGGCAACGTGGCCGGTGCGATCAGGCAACATGTCATGGCCGGGCAACAGTCTGTGGATGAACATCATGGGTGCTCCCCGTGGGATGTGCGATTTTCGCACGCACACTATGCGGCCTGCGGCGGGCGTCGGCAAGGGGGCAAGGAGGCGGACAGACAGGAGACATGTGCAAGGGGCCGTGCACGAACAAGCGCACGTCGCGGGGCGACGGCTTTCCCCGCCGTGCCGGTCGTCGTGTCCCATGCACAGGGGGGCACAGGCGCACAAGGGAAGGGCGGACAGATGAGGCGGAACCGCCTGCGGCGCGGCCGTCCTGCACCGTCGTTCGCCGCCGCACGCCGCGCCCCGGCTTGCCTTGCCCGGCCCGTGGCGCTACCGTGCGCCGGTTCCCGTTCCACACCGACACTCCGGGGGTTCCCATGCCGTCTCTTTCTCCGCGTCTTCTCGACCTCATCGCTGCCATCGACCCCGTGGACCACGGCCACGACCCTGCCGGGCAGGCCCATCTGGACAACCTTACCAAACCGCGCGGCAGCCTGGGCCGTCTGGAAGAGCTGGCCTTGCAACTGCACCGCATCCAGGGCGGCGCGCGCCCGCTGGCCGTCGACCCCGCGCGCATCTTCACCATCGCGGGCGACCACGGCGTTGCCGCCGAGGGCGTTTCGCTGTTTCCGCAGGAAGTGACCCGCCAGATGGTGCTCAATTTCCTGAACGGCGGCGCGGGCATCAACGTGCTGTGCGCCACTGCGGGCATTGACCTGCGCGTGGTGGATGCCGGGTGCCTGGGCGACGACTTTGCCCCGCACCCGCAGCTGATCCGCCGCAAGGTGGCCCCCGGCACCGCCAACATGACCCACGGCCCGGCCATGACCCGCGAACAGTGCGAGGCCGCCCTGCTGCTGGGCGCGGACCTTGCCGCGCAGGCCGCCGCCGACGGCTGCCGCTGCGTGGGCACCGGCGACATGGGCATTGCCAACACCACGCCGTCCACCGCCCTGTACTGCGCGTACCTGGGCCTTGACCCCGAAGCCGTCACCGGCCCCGGCACCGGCCTTGACCCCCACGGTGTGGCTCGCAAGGCCCGGGTTATCCGCGCCGCCCTGACCGCCAACCGCCGCGCCGTGGAATCCGGCGACCCGGTGGACATCCTGGCCGCCGTGGGGGGCCTTGAAATCGCCGCCCTTGCCGGGCTTATCCTTGGCGCGGCCCGCCACCGGCTGGTGGCCGTCATCGACGGGTTCATCTCCACCGCCGCCTACACCGCCGCGTGGAAAATAGCCCCCGCCGTGGCGGGGTACTGCGTGTTCAGCCACGCATCGGCCGAACAGGGCCACAAGGCCATCCTGCACAAGCTGGACATCCGCCCCCTGCTCGACCTCGGCCTGCGCCTTGGCGAAGGCACCGGCGGCGCGCTGTCCATCTTCCTGCTGCGCAGCGCCGCCGACATCTTCGAAAAGATGGCCACCTTCGGCGATGCCGGGGTGGATGCCGGGAAGTAGGGGCGCAGCAGAAGGGAAAGGGAAAAGAACGACAAGGAGAGCATCGGGGAGGGTGGTTTTTCCCTTCCCCGGTGCTCTCCCTGCTTTTGGAAGGGCAGCAGCCTGAGGGGCTTTCCGGAGTCTTTCCCCCGGAGGCCCGTGGCGCAGCCGGAACGCGCTGCTGCCATGCGGGACTCAACCGCCGGAACGATGCGGCGCGCGTCCCTTCCGGTCATCGGGACCGGGCGTTACAACTCGGCAAGTATCCTGCACGGCAACCCCGTTGCGTCTTCAAGGCGCAAGGGAAATGTGCGTACGCAGAAGGGGCGCTGCCCGGCGTTCCGGCCCAGCGCCTCAAGGTTGTGCACGTTTTCCACCACGAAGGAACCGGCCTCTGCGCAAAAGAGGTCGGCTTGCCTGTGTTCTTCGGGAAGCCGGACACCCGAGCAATCCACGCCGATCATTGCAACCTTGTGCGCTGTCAGGGCGCGGAGCAGGTTCCACGAAAGTCGGGCGCCCGCCTGCATGTATTCCGGCGTGGCATAGCCGTATTCCGCAAGGCTGCCCGTGTGGAAGAACACGAAATCGCCAGCCTGAACGGCATCCATGGGTACGTCGGCCACCCCGACATCCCGTTGCCGCACGTGCCGCACGTCGAAGATCCGCCCCTGCCGCGTGAAATAGTCCTCCGGCCAGCTTTTGCCCATGAGGTCCAGATGGGTGCCCAGATGGCCGAAAAGATCCGACCGGGATGCATGGGGGTGCCTTGCGACCGCAGCTTCGCTTGCCTCAATATCCTTGCGGCCCAAGGGGTATGTCAGGTCCAGCAGCATGTGTGGCTCCTTTGGCGGTGTGTGCCGCCTGCACACTTTGTTAACCAGGAAACAATCTGCCGAACATTGTTTCCTTGTCAACAAAAAGTTTTCTGCTAGACTGTCCCCGTTTCTCCAAAATGCAACGCAACCAGCGAGGAAAGCATGACATCCCGTACAAGTCCGCTGAAGGTCCAGGTCCTCAAGGGGCTGCTGGATCTTGCCCATCGGATGGAAGAGGTGGATGGGCTGTTCGGCAAGGTGGGCCGCAACGTTGCGGGTGACGGACTGGGAGAATTGACCGTGGCGGAATGTCATTTCCTGGCTGCCCTGAACACGGTTGCCCCGGCCAATGGCGCGACGCTGGCCCGCCATCTGGGCATGACGCGGGGCGGTGTGTCCAAGATGGCCACGCGGCTTCAGGCCAGAAAGCTTGTGGAGCCTCTTCGGGTGGAAGGCGACAGGAAGAGCGTGCACTATTCGCTGACCGAATCGGGCAGGCAGGCCGTGCACATACACGACGCCCTGCACGGTCTTGCGGAAGACATGCTGTGGGAACGGTTACGGAATCGTTCCGACGAGGACCTGGAGTTTCTGGGGCGGGTTCTGGCGGAAGTGGCGGGCATGCTGGCGGAAGTGAACAGGGAAGTGCAGGCCAACGCCAGCGTCTTGCTGGCCCGGAAGCAAGCCCCCGCCGGGGCATGACGCCTCCGGCCCAGGCGCAACCCGCAGGTGTCGCCCGTGCCCGACCCGCACTGCGCCCTTGCGCCGCTGTGCCCCGGCCGGTATGGCCAGCCCTGTCAACGCGGGCCCGGAATCACGCAGTTGCCGCACGCGCCCACGGGCGCGTTTTTTTGCGGCTGCGGTACGGGTGGCTCTTGTCCCTTCCCGCTATTCCTGTGCCAACACCTGTTGGGCATGGGTGACCACATGGTGGGTCAGGGCATCGAGCAGGCGGGTGCGCAGTCCCCAGCAGTGCCAGTAAAGGCGGATGGGCACGGCGTGACCGGGGGCGAGATCGACCAGACGGCCATCGGCAAGGTGCTCGCGGGCCTGGGGCAGGGGGATCATGCCGTAGGCAAGGCCTTGGGCCACCACGTCCACAAAGCGTTCGGACGAGGGGATGTAGTGCAGCGGCAGGCTGCGGGTGATGCGGTCGAAGGACGCGGCGGTGGGCAGCAGGCCGCGCAGGAACTGGTGGTGCACTTCGTCGGCGCGGTTGAAGATCACGGCGGGCGCGCGGCACAGGGCGGCTTCGGTCAGCCCGGTGGGGAGCCACTGCGCGGCGAAGTCGGGCGCGGCAAGGCACAGGTAGTCCACCCGGCCCAGCGGCAGGCAGCGGCAGCCCTGTACGGCGGCGGCGCGGGTGGACACGGCGGCGGCCACGTGGCCGTCGCGCAACAGAAGATGGGTGCGTTCCTGGTCGTCCACGGAAAGGTCGAGCAGGGCGCGTTCCGTGCGCAGGAACGGGGCTACGGCGTCGGGAAACCACGTGGCCAGGCTGTCCGCGTTCACGGCCACGGGCAGGGTGGTCCATGGAATGTGGGCCGGTTCGGAGTCGTCCGAATCCGGCGAACCGGACGCCCCGCCAACCCCGCCCTCTGGCCGCAGGACGGCGGCAAGGTCGGTTTCCAGCAGGCCCACCTTGTCGCAATGGGCCAGCAGGCGGCGTCCTTCGTCGGTGGCGCGGGCCGGGGTGGCGCGCACCACCAGCACGGTGCCCAGTTGGTCCTCCAGCGCCTTGACCCGCTGCGACACGGCGGACTGCGTCAGGTGCAGCACCCGCGCGGCCCGCTCGAAGCCCCCTTCACGGATGACGGCGGCCACGGCCTCCACAAGTCGGTAGTCGAGCATGGTCGATTAGTACGTTTGCTTATGCAACAACACAACAAGTAATTTCACGCATGACGCGGAACGCGGTAGAGCAGGGGCGTCACGGCGGATTGCCGCCCGTACGGCATGTATCCCGGAGACACCCCCCCCAAGGGCAGTCTCTTCCGGACAGGTTTGTCGGGAAACGTTTTCCCGACAACGTGTGCCGACGGACGACGGGCGGCGCTCGCCGGACATCATTCCTGCTTCCGGAGTTGCGCCATGCACCTTACCCCTTACCTTCAGGGCCTTGGCATCGGGGCCAGCCTGATCATCGCCATCGGCGCGCAGAACGCCTTCGTGCTGACCCAGAGCCTGCGCCGCAACCACCACATGGCCGTGGCCTCGCTGTGCGCATGCATCGACGTGGTGCTGATAACCGCCGGAGTGGCCGGGGTGGGCACGGCGGTTGCCGCCAGCCCGCTGCTGCGCCAGGGCGCCGCCGTGGGCGGCGCGGTGTTTCTGGCCTGGTTCGGGTTCGGCGCGCTGCGCTCGGCCCTGCGGCCCGGCATCCTTGAAGCCGACCGGGCAGTGGGCGACGGCGGGCGCACCAGCCTGCGCCGGGTGCTGGGGGCCACGCTGGCCGTGTCCCTGCTGAACCCGCACGTGTATCTTGATACCGTGGTCATGCTGGGCGGCATCAGCGGGCACTACCCGGCGTCGGAGCGCTTCTCCTTCGGCGCGGGTGCGGCCACGGCGTCGTGTTTGTGGTTTCTTGCCCTTGGTGGCTGCGGCAGGGTGCTGGCCCCGCTGTTCCGCAAGCCCGTGGCCTGGCGCGTGCTGGACGGCAGCGTGTGCCTGGTGGTGTGGGGCGTGGCCCTGTCCCTGGCCCGGCAGGCCTGGGCGGGGTAGGAACTGTTTTGACGCGTAGCGGCCACCACCCGTGCTGCGTGAAGGCCCGCATAAGGGCCGCGGCTCTCACCAACGCTATTTCTGTGCGGCGCTGTTTTTTCGGCAAAAAGAAACGTGAGGCCCCGATGCCGGGACCTCACGTTTCTTTTTTATGGTCTTTGTTTCGTTACGGGCAACGACAGGTGGCGTTGCCGCAGGCAGAGGGCAAAAGGCGCCTTGCGGCCATGCCACCTATTCCCGGTCGCGCGGCGTCGCCGGTTCCACCGCCAGGCGGAAGCCCCGGATCTGGTTGCC
This sequence comes from Nitratidesulfovibrio sp., assembly GCF_040373385.1. Lineage (NCBI taxonomy): Bacteria > Pseudomonadati > Thermodesulfobacteriota > Desulfovibrionia > Desulfovibrionales > Desulfovibrionaceae > Nitratidesulfovibrio > Nitratidesulfovibrio sp. The sequence goes on from NZ_JBDXXH010000008.1 coordinate 52,585, forward strand.
GTTCATGACGGAGAGCACCTCTTGCGCGTAGTCGGAGGGCACTTCCACGAACGACACGCGGTCGCGGATGTCGATGGCCCCGATCATGCGACCGGGTATGCCGGTTTCGCCCGCAATGGCCCCCACGATGTCGCGCGCGGTGACGCGCATCTTGCGGCCCACGTTCAGGAACAGGCGCACCATGCCGGGTTCGGCGCCGGTGCCCGCCGGGGTCTTTTCACCGCCGGGCACGGCGTCGCCCAGTTCGCGGCGCATCAGCAGCTTGAGCAGCGCTGCGGCCATGTCCACGGTGGTCACGTCCTCGTCCAGGAACGATTCCACGATGTCGGTGTACTTTTCCAGTTCGCCCGCTTCGATGTGGCGACGCACTTCGGCCAGCAGCTGGTTGGTCTTCACCGTGGCCACGTCGCTGGACGTGGGCACCTGGTGCTGCACGATGTGCGCCTTGGTGAACTTCTTGATGTCGCGCAGCTTGTAGAAGTCGCGCCCGGAGACAAAGGTGAACGCCCGGCCCGAACGCCCGGCGCGGCCCGTGCGGCCAATGCGGTGCACGTAGTGCTCGACCGCGTTGGGGATGTCGTAGTTGACCACGGCTTCCACGTCGTCCACGTCGATGCCGCGTGCGGCCACGTCGGTGGCGACCAGAATTTCGATGCCGTTGCTGCGGAAGCGGGCCATCACCCGGTCGCGCTGCGACTGGTTGAGGTTGCCGTGCAGGCCGTCGGCCTGGTAGCCGCGCCCTTGCAGGTGCTGGGTCAGCTCATCCACGCCGCGCTTGGTCGAGCAGAACACGATGGCGCGCTTGGGGTTGTACAGGTCCAGCACGCGACACAGCGCCTCCAGCTTCTGGAAGGGCCGCACCTCGTAGTAGATCTGTTCGATGCTGGGCACGGTGACCTGCTTCTGGGTCACCTTGAGGAATTCGGGCGTCTTCAGGAAGCGCTGGGCCATGTCGAGGATGGCCGGGGGCATGGTGGCGGAAAAGAACACCGTCTGCGCTTCGCTTCGCACCTGGCCGAGGATGTGCTCGATGTCATCGCGAAAGCCCATGTCCAGCATTTCGTCGGCTTCGTCCAGCACGGCCATGCGCACCGTGGAAAGGTTGATGGTGCCGCGCTCCATGTGGTCCATGACGCGACCGGGGGTGCCCACCACCACCTGCGCGCCGCGGCGCAGGGCCTTGAACTGGCGGTCGATGGGCTGCCCGCCGTACACGGGCAGCACGTACAGCCCGCGCTTGCGCGAGGCAAGCTGGGTAAGTTCTTCCGCCACCTGGATGGCCAGTTCGCGCGTGGGGCACAGGATGATGCCCTGGATGTCCTTTTCGCGCGGGTCCACCCGCTCCAGCAGGGGGATGCCGAAGGCGGCGGTCTTGCCGGTACCGGTCTGGGCCTGGCCGATGACGTCGCGGCCTTCCATGATGTGGGGGATGGCCAGCGCCTGGATGGGCGAGGCTTCTTCGAAGCCCATCTCTTCGATGGCCTTCAGCATTTCCTTGGAAAGGGACAATTCTTCAAAGCGTAAGGTTTCCATTCTCATTCCTTCGTGCGCGGGGCGCTCGGCGGCGCCGCGACGGGAAGTGCGTTGGCGTATCGTGCCAGTGCTTCCTGCTTCCTGTCGGGGGGCAACCGTTTGACGTGATGCTCGGCCTTCTGTGCGGTGCTGCGGTCAGGGAACGGGGCGGTGGCGATCAGCGTGACCGGGCGGCGCGAGCGCGTGTAGCGCGCGCCCCTGCCCCGGTTGTGTTCGCCAAGGCGCCGTTCCATGTCCGTGGTGACGCCGCAGTACAGCGTCCCGTCGGCACAGCGCACAAGATAGACAACCCATTTGTATGTTACCGCCGCGTGTTCCATGGAGGTACCGAATCGGGGCACACGCCCCGTTCGCTCCGGACCTCCCGCGCACGATGCCAGCCGCACGCGAAACCGGAGGCGATGCCCCGCGTCCGTGGGCCGGAATCCGCATTCCGGCGCGTGGCGCGCGAGGCGTGTTACACTATTGACGATGCGGGTCCGTTGCCGCGAGCGCGCGGCCGGTGCCCGGTCTTTCCCAGAGTACTCGTCGCATCCGTTCGCGCGCGAGTATTACTTGCGCGCTGGCGGGGCTGCCCGCCAGCGGCAAAAAGACCGCGTGCCTAACAGTAGGCGCAGCCCCGGCCATCCTCGCCCATGTCGAGCATGATGGTGTCGCCGGGTTTCATGTCGAACAGCCGACAGTCCGGGGCATGGTTGCGCAACTGCTCGCGGAAGCGCTCGGTGTTCTGTTCCAGCACCGGAAAGGTGCCCCAGTGCATGGGCACCACCGAGCGGGTGCGCAGCATGGCGCTGGCCATGGCCGCCTGCCGCGCGTCCATGGTGAAGGTGCCGCCGATGGGCAGCATGGCAAGGTCGATGGAATGCAGCCGTCCCCACAGCTCCATCGACGCGAAGATGCCCGTGTCCCCGGCGTGGTAGAAGGTGAACCCGCCCGGCATGGTCACGATGTACCCCACGGGCGCGCCCGATTCCGACGAGTGGAAGGCCTGGGTCATGGTGACGCTGACGCCCTTGTGCGTCACCGTGCCGCCAATGTTGAAGCCGATGGAGTTCAGCAGCAGGCCGGGGCGCAGCCCTTCTTCAAGCAGGCGCTGGGCCGTGCCCACGATGCACCCCAGCAGCGCACCCGTGGTGTTGCATATCTGCACCGCCTGGCCCACGTGGTCGCCGTGGTCGTGGGTGACCAGCACGAGGTCCGGCGGGGCGATGTCGCTCCACGGGGTGGACGCCGAGGGGTTGCCCTCGAAGAACGGGTCTACCAGCACGTTGGCCAGCCCGTTGGCCCCGTCGCAGGAAATCTGGAAATTGGCGTGGCCGTGCCATGTGAGGCTGTACTGCATGGTCTGATCCTGCCTTTCCGCAAAAAAGGTTTCCGCGTCGCCCAGGCCCTGCCCCGGCGCATGTCCGCGCACGGGAAGGCCTGTTGACGATGCGGCAGGAGGAACGCTGTTCCGGTTCCTTCCGGTATCGACGCAATACCGGGGGAATCGGGGTTCCCGTTCGATGCCGCGCGGCGGTCCGCACGTCACGGATGTCCGGGCCGTTGCCCGGTGCACAGGCTGTGGCGCGGCCCCCGCGCCCTGCCCCGTGCCCGGTCTGTCTGCCTGACTGGCCCTGTCTGGCCCTGCCTGGTCATCTCTCGGGCCATCTCAGGCCATCTCGGGCCATCCGTGCGCCGTGGCGGCGCGGCTATTCCCTGTCGGCGGCCTCGCCCCAGCGGGCGGCAAGGGCGTTGGGCACGCCGATCTGGTCCAGAATGCGCCCGGCAAGGTGGTCCAGGATATCCTGCACGCAGGTGGGCCGCGCGTAAAAGCCGGGGCAGGGCGGCATGATCACCGCGCCCGCCTCGGCGGCGGCCAGCATGTTGCGCAGGTGTACCCGGCTCACGGGCGTTTCGCGCACCACCAGCACCAGCGGGCGGCGCTCCTTCAGGGTGACGTCGGCGGCGCGGTGCAGCAGGTTGCTGCCGGTGCCGTGGGCGATGGCGGCCAGCGTGCTCATGGAGCAGGGGCAGACCACCATGCCGTCGTGCGGCCACGATCCGCTGGACGGCGGCGCGCCGAAGTCGCGCGCGTCGTGGGTCACGTCGGCCAGGGCCAGCAGGTCTTCCGCGCGCAGGTCCGATTCCAGCGCCAGCACCTGCCGGGCCGCGTCGGACACCACAAGGTGCACCTGCGCGCCGCCGGGCAGGGCGCGCGCGGCATCGCGCAGACCGCGCAACAGGGTGACGGCCAGCGGCATGCCGCTGGCGCCGGATATGCCGACAACGAAGCGTTTCATGAAATCTCCGGAACTGGCCCCGCCTTCATGGCGCTGTGCGCTGCTGCCGCGCGGCGCGCGGACAACCGGCACCCTTGCCGTGCCAGATGGCGCCCGTTGGCGCGGACCAGGCCGATACCGTGCCGGCCGGGGCGTAAAAAGTCGGGCGGGCGGCTTTCGGGGCGGAAGGGGCGACGCAGTGGAGGTGGGGTGGGATGTTTTTATCGAAAATGTGCACGACGCGCCATGCCTGCAAGGCCGTCCGACACGTTTTTTTTCAAGACCGTCACACATTGGCGGCCATTGGGGCATGCCGGAAGGGGGAGGCTCGTCAATTCGGAGCTTGCCGGTCGTGTTCGTTCCCCCGGCAGCAGGGGGTGGAAAGGGCGGGTGGCGCGCGGTACGCGCGGGAATCACATATGTCTTGACAGCGCATGTGGGCAAGCGATAGTTGTCCCGTTTCGCGGGCAATTAGCTCAGATGGATAGAGCGTTGGCCTCCGGAGCCAAAGGCCACAGGTTCGAATCCTGTATTGCCCACCACGCGACCCCTTGGGGCGCTTTCGCAACGCTGCGGAAGCGCCCCTTTTGCGTGCTCGCCGTTTCCGCCCGCCAGCCTGCTCCACCGGTTCATTCCTCGCGCACCTTCGCCCCACGCCCCTTCCTGTTCCCTTTGACTACCCTGTTTTGAAAAAAATAATGCCCCGTGCAAAAAATTTTTATCCGTTTTTTCGGACAGAAATGACCGTGCACATCTTTTGAGTGTAGCAAGACATTTCAAAAAAGTAGCGAGCAGGCACAATACGCCTTACCGCGCGGTGCATTCCCTTGCATGGGGCCACGCCTGCAATCCGGCACGGCACAGGGCAAACGGGGAAGGCGTTGTTGCGTCACCGGGTTGAACGACGTCTTCCGGGGCTCCATCGGCGTCACGGACATGCCGGGGACACGCAGTGTTCCCTGTTCCGCAGCCTATGAAGTTTGCAATGTCTGCCTTGGTGCGCGGGTGTTCCGTAGCGCATATCGGCTGTTGTCCGTGCAAATGCATATGTCGCGCACAACTCTGGTAACGAATGGCATGTCGTGTATTGTCACAAGTTGAATTTCATGCACATATCAGCGGTGAGAGACGTGCATTAATTGGTGTATTCACGTGTCGTAGTGCTTAATGGTGCGCTATTTTGCTGTCATGAGTGTTTTTACTCGAATGTTTCCTGTGCTTGAATCATGATAAAGATATTGGTTGTATGAACAGTGAGTTGCAGTGCGTCCCATATTGCGGAGAGGACATGATTTTTCCTTGAAAATATACGTCATGTCTGAAAAAAAAGATTCGCCTTCCCTTCTTGAAGTCGTGTATTCCATGAGCTAATTCGACCATCAAGAGTAAGCCCATGGGCTGGGGCCGGTGCAGGTCCTCATCATAATCCGTAAGGGAGGAGTTTCATGAACTGGGTGCAGAACTACGATCCGCTCTCGAACATTCTTTTGTCGGCACTGGTCGCAGCCGTGCCGCTGTACGTTCTCTTCTACATGCTGGCCGTGCGCCGCGCGAAGGGTCACTTCGCCGCCGCCCTCGGCACCACCGCAGCCGTGCTGCTCGCCATCCTGGTGTGGGGCATGCCCGTCGGCCTGGCCGTCAATGCAACCCTGTACGGTGCAGCGTACGGGTTGTTCCCCATCGTCTGGATCGTCATCACGGCGGTGTGGATCTACAACATGACCGTTGAGTCCGGCGAATTCGAAATCATCAAGGATTCGCTGGCACGCCTTACCGACGACCGCCGCCTTCAGGCCATCTTCATCGCCTTCGCGTTCGGTTCGTTCATCGAAGGCACCGCCGGCTTCGGCACCCCGGTGGCCATCACCGCCGCCATGCTGGTGGGCCTGGGCTTCAACCCGCTGTACGCCGCAGGCATCTGCCTTATCGCCAACACCGCCCCGGTGGCCTTCGGCGCCATCGGTATTCCGGTCATCGTGGCCGGTCAGGTGTCCGGCCTCGACACCATGCACATCAGCCAGATCGTGGGCCGTCAGCTGCCCTTCCTGTCGATCATCGTGCCCCTGTGGCTGTGCGTGACCATGTGCGGCTTCAAGCGTTCGCTCGAAGTGCTGCCCGCCGTCATCGTGGCCGGCGTGTGCTTCGCCGGTTCGCAGTACGCCTTCTCGAACTTCCACGGCCCGACCCTGCCCGACATCATGTCGGCCATCATCACCATCATCGGCCTCGTGCTGCTGCTGCGCGTGTGGAAGCCCGCCACCACCTGGCACTTCCCCGACGAAACCCCTTCGTCCCTCACCGGCCCCTCGCCCTACTCCTTCGGCGAAATCCTGCGCGCCTGGACGCCTTACATCATCCTGGCCGTCATGGTGTTCTTCTGGGGTCTGCCGGAAATCAAGCCCTACCTCGACGGTGCCCTGGGCGCCGGTTTCACCCCGCTGGCCGCCAAGGGCTTTGCCTGGCCCGGCCTGCATAACGCCATCGAAAAGACCATGCCCATCGTGGCCGCCAATGCCCCGTACGGCGCCATGTACAAGCTGAACATCATCTCCGCCGCCGGTACCGCGATCCTGTTCACCGGCCTTGCCGCGGTGCCCATGATGCCCAAGTACGGCTACGGCCAGGCCATTGCCTGCCTGTTCCGCACCATGCATCAGCTGCGCTTCCCCATCCTGACCATCGGCATGATCCTGGGCCTTGCCCAGATCATGAACTACTCCGGCATGAGCTCGACCATGGGCCTCGCCTTCACCAAGACCGGCTGGCTGTTCCCGTTCTTCTCGCCGCTGCTGGGCTGGCTGGGCGTGTTCCTGACCGGTTCGGACACCTCGTCCAACGCGCTGTTCAGCGGTTTGCAGCGCACCACCGCCACCAGCGTGGGCATGGATCCGCACCTGGCCGTTGCCGCCAACTCTTCGGGTGGCGTCACCGGCAAGATGATCTCGCCCCAGTCCATCTCGGTCGCCACTGCGGCCACCAAGATGGTGGGCCAGGAAGGCCAGCTGTTCCGCTTCACCCTGTGGCACTCCGTTGCCATGACCGGGTTCATCTGCGTGCTGACCATGCTGCAGGCCTACCCGCTGAAGTGGATGCTGCCGTAGCGTGACAGGACTTTCGTCCGAAAGCGCGGGGTGGGCATGAATGCTCCCGCCTGCCCCGCGCCCCGCGTGCACCCGCCGGGCGAAAAAAAGCACCCCCTGGACCCTGGTCCGGGGGGTGTCCCTTTTGCGAGGCGGGTGCGAAGCCAGAAGGCCCCGGCGGAAGCAGTCCGCCGCTGCCAGCAATGGAATGCCCGGCCGCAGGCAACGGCTGCCTGGCGGCTGCGCTTGCGGGGCGGGCGGTGGCGGTCGCGACGGGCTGGCACCGCACATCGAATGACAACGGGCCGGTCCGCATGGACCGGCCCGTTGATGTTGCGCCGGGTTTTCGGTCGGTCGGCCTACTTTCCGCCCTTCAGTTCCCTGATGATGCCCCCGATCAGGGCCATCTGCTCCGACAGGTCGCGCACCGCGTCGGACGTGCGGGACACCCCGTGCACGGTGTCTGCGGTGATGCGGTTGATTTCGTCGATGGACCGGTTGATCTCGTCACTGGTGGCGGACTGCTGCTCGGCGGCGGTGGCTATGCCCCGGATCTGGTCGGCGGAGGTTTCCACCCCGCGCACGATTTCGTCCAGCACCTGGCCGGAGGCCCCGGTCAGTTCCACCACCCGCTCCATGTCCTGCACCGCGCCTTCCACGGCCTGCATGTTCTGGCGTGCCTCTGCCTGGATGGCCCGGATGGAATCGCCCACCTGCTTGGTGGCGCCCATGGTCTTTTCGGCCAGCTTGCGCACCTCGTCGGCCACCACGGCAAAGCCGCGCCCGGCATCACCGGCCCGCGCCGCCTCGATGGCCGCGTTCAGCGCCAGCAGGTTGGTCTGGTCGGCGATGTCCTCGATGACGGTCATGATGGTGCCGATGGACTCGGCCTGGCGGCCCAGGTTGTCCATGTTGGCCTTCAGCCCCATGGTGCGGTCGCGGGTGGCCCGCATGGCCTCCATGGAGCGCTGCACGGTGCGCTCGCCGTCCTGGGCCTTGTCCTTGGCGGCGGTGCTTTCGGTGGCGGCCTTGCCCGCGTTGCGAGCCACCTCAAGCACGGTGGTGTTCATTTCTTCCATGGCGGTGGCCGTTTCGGCAATGCGCTGGCCCTGCACCCCGGCCCCGTGGCGGATTTCTTCGGTCTGGCGGGCTATTTCGGCAGAGGCGGCGGTGACGTGGGCCACCACGTCCTCCAGCCGCAGCGCGGCGGCCTGCATGCCCTCGCGCTGGGCCACTTCGGCCATGGCGCAGGCGGCCTCGGCCCGGCCGGACGCCTCCTGCGCGTCACGGGCCCGGCGTTCGGCTTCCTCGGTCTTGCGGGTGATTTCGGCGATGTTGCCTTCCAGCGTGGCGGCCATGTCGTCCAGTGCGGTGTAGATCTGGCCGATCTCGTCGCGGCGGGCAATGCCGATGCGCGCGGCGTAGTTGCCTTCCGAGATGCCCCGCAGGAACGTGGTGACCCGCAGCAGGCCGCGCACCACCAGCCGGTCCATGAACAGGCCCAGCGCCGCCAGGATCACCACCACGGAGACGGCCATGACCATGCCGATCTGGAACAGCAGGTCGTTGACACCCGCCAGCACCTCGGCCCTGTCGATGATGCCGATGAACCGCCAGCCCAGCCTGGGCGAGGTGAACACCTCGGCCAGGCACTCGGTGCCGCCGATGGTGACCTGGGCCGAACCGGAGCCGAGGTCGAACAGGGTCTTGAAGGCCGGGTCGCCCGCGTCGGCGATGTTCTTGAAGTTCATGGCCTTGTCGCGCGGGTTGGCGATGACGGTGCCATCGCCCTGCACCAGCAGCACGTAGCCGCTCTTGCCCAGCCGGATGGTGGCCATGGCGTCGGACAGTTCGTTCAGGGTCAGGTCTATGGCGGCCACGGCCACGGCCTCGCCCCCGCGCACGTACGCCTTGGCCACGCTGATCATGGCGTCGCCGGTGGTGCCCTTGTAGGCGGCGGTGACCTGCGCCTGCGAGGTGTCCTTCAGCGCCACCTGCCACCACACCCGGGTGCGCGGGTCGTAGCTCTTGCGGGTGCCCTGCACGTTGCTGAGCACGTTGCCGCCCCAGCGGGTGCCTATGTACACGCTGTCGTAGCTGGGGTGGCTGGTCTTGATCCACTGCAACAGCGGGCTCATCTGCTGGCCGTAGGCATCGTCCGGGGCGGGGGTGCGGGGCTTTTCCTCGGGGCCGAGGTAGCTGGTCACCCGTTCGTCGATGAGGGCGTTCAGGGGGCTCGCGGCTATCATGTCCGCGTTGCGCCGGGCGTCGTCCAGCAGAAAGCCCATGGCCCGGTCCACCTGCGTGATTTCGTTGCGGGTGGCGGTGGAGAAGGCGGCCACGGCCTGGTCGCTTACCCGTGAGTGGATGATCGAATAGATGACCAGGAAGGGAACGATGACGGCCAGGCAAAGGCCTACGAGCAGGGTGAGCTTGATGGAGCGCATGGGGGTCTCCTGGGTGTGCCGGACACGGCGGGACGGCGGAGCCTGAGCGCCGCGCGAAAGAAACCTGTTGAGCGCCGCGCGAATGGAATTTCGTGGAGCGCCGCGAGAAACGGCAACCAGTATATGGGGACGCTGGATGCGCGGAAAGTATAACCCGCAGCATGCCAGAAAAGCGTGACGGATTTCCGACCGCCGACAGACAGTCGGGTAACGCGCGCGGAACTTCGTTGGGCGGGGGGAGAACTGCCGGGAGCGTGAGCGTGAGTGCAACGGGCGCAATCGCCCCTTTTCATAAACTGTGTGCTCAGTCAAGGGGTGGGTAAGGCACGCGACCGGCCACGTGGACGGATACTGTCTCGGCAGCACGGTGGTGGGGCGGAGCGGAGGGGCGGAGGGTGCTGGTAAGGAGCGATGGTTCTGCGGTGTGCGCGGGGCGGCGGTGGGACGGTTGCAATGCCCGTGTCTACCAGATGCCCAAGCCGCGCCTGGCGTCGATCCTGCGCAACTCCGCGTATTCCGGGCTGGCGGTCTGCTTCAGGATTTCGCAGGCAAAGCGGAGGTACCGCCCCGCGTGCAGGGCCTTTTCGCGCTCGCCCAATTTGTCCAGCACGTAGAAGCGCTGGTAGTGTGACCGGACCGAGGGTTCGTGCCGCAGCAGGCTGTCGGCCTCGGCCAGGGCCATGTCCTTGCGGCGCAGGGCCAGCCAGGCCAGCATGGTCAGCCAGCCCGCGCTCCAGCAGTAGCCGTGGGTGTTGCGGTACAGCACGGCATGCAGCAGGGCCGCGTGGGGCCGCCCGTGGGCCAGGTGGCCTTGCACCGTGGCGTACAGTCGGGCCTCGTCGGCGCAGGCGGTGTCCACGTCCAGGTGCGGGTCGTCACGGTAGGGCTGGCCGGTGGCCACGGCCCGCCGCAGCCGCAGCGAGCGCTGGTGCGACAGGGGGCGCCACGCGGCCGTGGGGCGGGTTGCCTGGCGCCAGAACCCCTCCAGCTTGCGCAGGTCGCTGAATTCGTGGTTGTCGGCGCGGCCCCGGCGCATCTTGGCCTCGTAATCCTGCTGCGACTTGAACAGGTAGTGGTTCAGCTGCACGATGTCCGCCGTGAAGGGGGCAAAGGCGCTGGTTACCGGGGTGCCGTGCTCGTCCACGCAGCCGTGGCCGGGGGTGAAGAGGAACTGGTGCGGGTCGCGCGCGCGTTCGGTGCGGGCGGGCTGCACGATGCTTTTCACGTGCAGGTTGTCGGGTACGTTGTCGGTGAAATATTCCGGGTACTCGTCCAGCACCAGCCCGCCGGGCCTGCCCAGGTGCCCGGACGAGCCGTGGGTGACCCAGTGCACGGCCAAGCCCGCGTGGGCCTCGTACTCGAACAGCAGCAGGCGCACGTCGGCGTGCCGCTTGAGGATCAGGAATTCGTCCGCGTCGATGAAGGCGATCCAGCGCACTTTGTCGCGGTAGTCCTTGATGCACTGGGTGTAGCAGGGCATCTGCATGCTCTTGCCCACCACGCGGTAGACGTCCACGATGCCGCGCGCCACGTATTCCTTCAGGGTCTCGCGTACGGGGATGGCGCTTTCGTTGTCGTAGAAGATGAATTTTTCGAAGCCGATGGAATGGTGATAGGCCACGAATTCCGGCAAGGCGAGCTGCTCGTCCTTCACGATGGCGCAAATGGCCGTGTAGTGGCTGCATCCCATGCTGTCCGACTCCGATGGCAGGGGGTGGGGCCCCGGCACCGTGATCGGGCGGGGCCGGTGTGCCATGCCTAGGGTGTGCAGGAAGCGGGGCAGGGGCGTCAAGTGCGCCTGCCCAGCCCTTTCGCCGTTTTGGGCAAGGGTGGCATTTCAAGTGTGGGAACGGTATTTGCAAAAGCGTGACAGGCAGGGCTCCTGCGGCGGATTTCTGGCGGCCCTTGCGGGCCGTGTGCCTGCCGCGCGCCATCCCCGGAATCAGACGAAGCGGGACCCGGTCGATAACCAGCAAGCATTTCCGGAGGCACCATGCATATCCTGCTCCTTTCCATGCCGACACCGCACAACCCCAGCAGGGTCCAGATCGTGCCGCCAATGTCGTTGCTGTGCATCGGGGGGATGTTGCGCAAGGCAGGGCATACTTCCGAAATCCTGAACATGGATCTGCTCGGCAAGGCGGGGGCGGTGACCGATGCCCAGAAGGTGGAACAGGTGTGCGCGCGGTTGGCCGCTGGCGGCTATGATGCCGTTGGGCTCAACTGTCTGGTGTCTTCGCAGTTTCCGTTTGCCCGCAAGCTTGCGGAGGCCATTCGCGACCGGGCCGCGCATTTGCCGATACTGCTTGGGGGGATGCACCCCACCCTTTTTGCGCGGGAAATACTGACCAACTGCACGGCATTCGATTATGTGATCCTGGGGGAAGGGGAACAGCAGACGGAAAGCCTGTTGCGCGTCCTCGGCAAGCCCGACGACGCGGCCCTTGCCACCATCCGGGGGATTGCCTGGCGGGACGGCGCGGGCCGGGTGCACGTGAACGAACGCATGTCCCCGCTGAGTTCCGCCGACATGCCCATGCCCGCCTGGGACATGCTGCGGCTGGACGACTACCGCGCCGACTATTCAAAATGGTACAACCCGAAGGGCAACGCCATAACCATGGTCGCGCCCTTGTACACCAGTCGTTCATGCCCGCTGAGCTGCACGTTCTGTTCCGCGTTCCACATGATGGGGCGGGGGTTGCGCCTGCGCGCCATGGACAGCATCTTCGAGGAGATGGAGTTTCTGTACCATGAGCATGGCGTGACGTACTTTTCCATTTTCGACGACAATTTCACGCTGCACAAGCAACATGCCATGGCGTTCTGCAAGGAGCTGAAGAAGCGGAACCTGAACATTCAGTTCGATTCCTCGTCCGGATTCAATCTGGGTGCGCTGGACGAGCAGATGATGGAGGCCATGGCGGAGGCGGGGTGCGTGCACTTTCCCATGCCCATAGAAAGCGGCAACGACAACATTCGCCAGCGGGTGATTCGCAAGAACCTGACGCGAAAGAAAATTTACGAAATCGCAAAGCTTGCGAAAAAATACGACATGCTGACCACGGGGATGTTCATCATCGGCTTTCCGGAGGATACCCCGGAAACGCTTGAGGACACCCGGCGCATGATTCTGGAACTGGAACTGGACAAGTACCACGTCTATACGCTGATTCCCTTCCCCGGCACGAAGATATTCGAGCAGGCCATGCGGGATCAACTGTTCCTGGAGGATGTGCCGCTGGACTCGCTGTGGGAAGGGGCTTTCAATTTCGAGAAGCCTCGCGAGGATTTCGCCCTGCGCCCCTATGCCTGTTCGTTGGACACGTTGCGCAAGTACAAGGAAGAGTTCGGGCGGTACTGGTTCTTCAGCGACAGGGTGAAGGCCCTGCAACAGCGCGCGTCGGACTAGGCGCCATGCGCCGGGGCATGCCCTGGGCGCGGGCGTGTGCTTTCCGCGACGGGGAGCAGCGGCGGCTGACGCCCGCGGCTGCTCCCCGTCGCCGTTTTTTCACCTACGCCCTGCCGCCAAGGTATTCGCAGGCGAATCCCAGCAGCGAACTGACCGCGCCAAAGCCGCATACCCCGGCCCAGCCGAAGTGCGCGTAAGCCTGCGCGCCAATGGCGGTGCCCAGCGCCCCGCCAAGGAACATCATGGTCATGTACACGGTGTTCAGGCGGCTGCGCGCCCCGGCGTCCAGCGCGTAGACCCGGGCCTGGTTGGCGACCATGGCCACCTGCAAGCCCGCGTCCATCAGGATGATGCCCGCCACCAGCACGGCCATGGACGTGCGCCCCGTCCAGAACAGCGCGAACGAGGCGGCCACGGCGGCGGCGCCCAGCACGATGATGCGCCGGTTGCCACCCTGCCCGCTCCACTTGTCGGCCAGCCGCCCGGCCAGGGGGGCGGCCATGACCCCGACGATGCCGATGACCCCCAGCGCCCCGGCCACGGAACTGCCCATGCGGAACGGGGGTTGCTCCAGAAAGAAGGCCAGGCTGGCCCAGAACGACACGAAACCGGAAAACAGCAGCCCCTGTACCAGCCCGGAGCGCCGCAGCAGGCCGTGCGCGCGGAACAGTTGCAACAGCGAAAGCAGCAGCCGGGGATAGCTGATGGCCGTGGCGGGCCGGACCACGGGCAGGCGCCCGGCCAGCACCGCCGCCAGTACCGCGCACATGCCGCCCGCCATCCAGAACAGCAGGCGCCAGCTGGCGTATTCCGAAACCAGCCCGCTGACCGTGCGCGACAGCAGGATGCCGGACAGCAGCCCCGCCATGACCAGGCCCACCACGCGGCCTTTCTGGTTGTCCGGTGCCAGTTGCGCGGCCATGGGGATGATCTGCTGGGCCACGGTGGCCAGGGCGCCCACGGCCAGGCTGGCGGCGGCCAGCGTCCACAGCCCCTGCGCGAAGCCGGACAGTACCAGTGCCACGGCCAGGGCGGCCACACTCCACACGATAAGCCCGCGCCGCTCCAGCCGGTCGCCCAGCGGGGTGAGCAGCAACAGCCCGGCGGCATAGCCCGCCTGGGTCAGGATGGGGATGATCGATATCTCGCCCTGCCCGGCATTGAAGGCGCGGGCCAGAATGCCCAGCATGGGCTGGTTGTAATAGATGCTGGCCACGCACAGGCCAGCCGCCGCTGCCATGAGCAGGACCAGCGCCCCGCTCAGTTCATGGTCGTGGTCGCGCCCGGGCACCCGGTCCGGGTGGCCCTCCGGTTCGGAGACAAGGCCGCGCGGCGCGGTGGCGCCCCGGGAGTTGGCGGACGGGGCAGGGGATGGCGCGGCGGGCGTTGCGGCGGAAATGCTGGCGGGCATGGTGGTGGCTCCTTTTCATAGAAACGATACGGGTCGTATTTAAAATCAGAACGATGCGGCGTCAAGAGGCAAGGAGGGGCGGGCGCAAAAAAACTCCGACGCGGGATGCGGCGGAGGGCGGAAGCAACGGGTGCCGGGACGTGGAGAAAGGGACGCGTGGGAAAAGGCGAGGGAAACGGGAGGCGGGGTGGGCAGCCCTGCCCCCCCCCTTGGTCCACCCTGACCAGTCATGACCAGCCCAGCCCTGACCAGTCATGACCCGTCATGCCTCTGCATGGCTGGGCACGACTGGCCGAGGCCGTGTGAGGCTTAGCGGGGCAGCACCACGGAGGCGAACGCCGTGGCGGCCACGGCGCGGATGAACGCATCGTCCAGCGGCCCGTGCTGAAGCAGCAACCGGTGGAAGATGGGGGCGTACAGCGCATCCACCAGCAGGTCGAGGTCGAGGTCCGGGCGCAGTTCGCCCCGGGCGATGCCGCGCCGCAGCACGTCCTTGGCCGCCGCGCGGCGCGGCAGCAGATAGCTTTCCACAAAAGCGGCCAGGGTTTGCGGGTCGCCCTGGCCAAGCCCGATGAGTTCGCGCACCAGCCGCCCGGTAACGCCGCGATAGACGGCGGCCAGCAGGTGCATCTGGGCGGTCACGTCGGCCACGGCGGAATCGGTGTGCGGAAAGTCGATGCGCGGATTGGTGGCGTGCATGAACGCCTCCATGGCCACGGCCCCCTTGCCGGGCCACCAGCGGTACAGCGTGGCCTTGCTTACCCCGGCGCGCGCGGCAATGCCCTCCATGGTCAGGCGGGCGTAGCCGACCTCTTCGAGCAGGGCGTTGGTGGCCTCCAGGATCTGCGTGCGCGAGGCATCGCAACGGGGGCGGCCACGGGGGCGTTTTTTCGGGGCGGGTGCGTCCATGGTGTTCTGGGGGGCCGCTTTGGGAGCGGGGAGAGTTGTCGGAGGTCGCCTGCCGTTGGCGGTGGCCCGGAGCGGCCTGCGGGGCTGGGGGCCGGGGTGCCGCCACGCCCGGGGCAGATTCGCCGGGGGTGGATGTGGTTTGCTGCCGGTATGCCGGGTGTGCAGGATACACCGGCCTGCGTCAAGTGAGGGGAATCAGCCCCTTCGGCGATGCTGGCGGGGCCATCCCGTCCACTGTCGGCTGGCAGTGAAACCGCCGATCCGAACGCCGGGGGTTACGTGTCGCGGCTGGTCTTGAAGTGCAGGTGGTATTTTACGTCCTCGCAGAGCATGTGCTTCATGACAAGATCATGGATGATGATCTGGAGAATGTCCGATTTTCGTTCAACGCAGGCGTCGTCGTCCTGCATCAGGGTGTCGCAGAGGTGCAGCAGGCGCGCATGCTCCGCGATGTGTTCATCAAGTTCCGGGTAGTCGATGGCGCGCAGGATGTCTTCTTCATCCTTGAAGTGCTGCGCGGCATGGTGGATGATTGTGCTGATGCAGGAACGCACTGCGGCTGCGCTGTTGTCGTCGAAGATATGCCGAAGAAGATCGTTCGACAGGTCCATGAGGCTCATGTGCTGCTGGTCGAGCGTGATGTTTCCTGATGCAAAATCCTTGGCCCAGAGGATTTTCAGCGCGCCTGAGACGTGGTGCGTTTGTTCCAGGTACAGCGGGTCGTTCATGGTGCCGAACGTTACCCGGTTTCTGCCTTCGTTCTTTGCCTGGTACAGGAGCGCGTCCACATTCTTGATGATCTGGTCGGGCGTTGTCCCGGCGTTGCAGGTGAGGGAGATCACGCCGATGCTGACCGTCACCACGTTGGCGACCTGGGATGTTGCGTGTGCAATCGCCAGGTCGCGGATGGCGCTGCGTATGGTTTCCGCCAGGCTGACAGCCCCTATCAGGCTGGTTTCCGCAAGCAGGCACATGAACTCCTCGCCGCCGTATCTGGCGGCGATGTCCGTGGGGCGCCTGATGCTTTTCGATATGGCTTGCGCAACGCGTTGCAGGCATTCGTCCCCGGTGACATGCCCGTATGTGTCGTTGTAGTTCTTGAAGTAGTCTATATCGAGCATGATGAGCGAAAGTGGCGCCCCGGAGCGGGCATGTCTGCCGCATTCGTAGGAAAGCATGCGGTCAAGGTGTCGCCGGTTCGAGATCCGGGTCAGCGCATCCTCGTTGCTCATGGATTCCAGCTGTCTGTTCAGCTTGGCGAGCTCTATTTCGCTCAGCTTCCTTTCGGTAATGTCTTCATGCGCGATGACGGCCCTTCTGGGGCCGTGTCCGGGAAATCGCGTGACCCTGCCGACGAACCACCGCTGGGTGTCGGGGGAGTGGCATGCATATTCCATCGTGAACGAGTCCGTGTTGCCGTTCAGGACGGACTTGATGCCTTCCGCAAAGCTGTCGGCCTCATGGCTGCATTCTGCCGCGCTGCTTTCGCAGATGCTGACGTAGTTTGTCCCTTCGGAAACCGCCCTGGGGTCGATCCCGTTGGCAGCGGCAAAGTTGCGCCAGGCCTTGTTGACGAGGATGATTTCTCCGTGCTCGTGGATAAGGGCGATATGGGAGGACAGGGCATCCAGCGTGGATTCCAGGAACTGCTTCGAGGTCGTCAGCCGTTCGGAAAGCTTTTGATTGACGAGGGTGGCCAGGCAGAATGCCCACAGTGTGCTCGTCGTCATGATGAGAAGGTAGGAGAGCGTGAGGGGGGCTGGCGGTTCCATGAACGGCATGGTCCCGGCGGTGGCAAGGGGAATGATGGCCAGCGCAAGCAGCCAGAAGGCGTTGAACAGGAAAAGAAGCTGGGTGAATGCGGCGAGGGAGTTGCGGCTGTTTTTGGTGCCCTGATTGACTGCGCGGGCACACGCCAGTGAAAAGATGGCGCAGGCGGTGGACGTTGTGGCCCTGCGCATGGGGATGCTGTAGTCTGCAAGTGTGTAATATATCAGGAATGCGGTGGTGACTGCGTAGGCCAGCGGGAATATCTTCAGGGAGATTGCCGTTTTGTTCAGCTTGGTAATGCCTACGTATACAAGGGATATGTTTGCAACAAACGACATGTTGTAAAAGATTGCAACAGCGCTGTGCAGATGAGGTGCGTCTCTGAAGAAGCTTGCAATGAACCCGAGGACTGAAAAGCCGCTTGCGATGGCCCACCATCCTGGTCCGTCTTCTGATCTGCTTGCATTGTATTGAAGGATGAAGGCAATGCATTGAATGCAGCATGTTATGCCGTAGCAGATGGAGAGTGTTTCAGCATCAAGGTTTACTGTCATTGCATTGTGGTTTGGCGTAAGGGTTTGTTTATTACGCCTTGTCACGGAAACAACGAAAAGTAAACGCGATTTCCCCGCCATGTCCAGGCGGAAGCATTTTGACATGCGCCTGGAACCTGCCTGCAACATGTCGCGGCCGGGAGTGCGATGGCCAGCTCCGTTGGGGCAGGACGCCTGGTCTCGATGGGCGGGGTGCCTGCGGGTGCAGGGGGCGCGGTCCGGGTGCGGTTTCGGGCGGATTGGCGGCGGAGAGGGCTTGGGGTGCCCCGGTCCGTTGTATTGCCGGGCGCAAAAAGGCGCAGGGGTTACCCTTTCGGATAACCCCTGCGAAATTCTGGTGGAGCTGAGGAGAATTGAACTCCTGACCTCTTGAATGCCATTCAAGCGCTCTCCCAACTGAGCTACAGCCCCAAGCGGAAGTAGGTTCTTGCCCGAAACCCCTCGGGTTGTCAACAGGATTGTGTGCACTCCGTGCGGATTGGCCAGATTTGTGGGATGCGTGGGGTGCGTGACGTGCGCGCGGCTGGAGGCCAGACGGGCGTGACTCCCTGCCGGGCGCTGTGGCGGTTTCCCGCCTGTGTGGTGGCGGTTTCGCATCCGGCATGGCCCGGCATTGACGTGAGCGGGCACTGGTCGTACCACAGCGTCGGGTGTTCGACCCTCTGCGCGGCCTGCGTGGCGTGCCGGTGTGCCCAGTTGGCATGGCTGTGCGCCGCAGGGGGCCACCGCGCGTGCCCAACCTCGTGGTGACTGCCATGCTTCAGGATAACCCGCCGCACGCTGGCGCCCCTGCCATGCCCTGTCGTTCTGGCCTTTTCCGCAACCCAAGCATCACCGGGAGTCCCGATGCTCGCATACCCCCGCATAGATCCCGTGGCCGTTTCCATCGGCCCGTTGCAGTTCCGCTGGTACGGGCTGATGTACCTGTTCGGCTTCGTCTCCGGCTGGTGGCTGGGCCGCCGCCGCGCCGCGCAGCCCGGCAGCGGCTGGCACCCGCAGCAGGTGGACGACATGGTCACCTGGGCCATCTTCGGCGTGGTACTGGGGGGGCGGCTGGGCTACATCCTGTTCTACGACCTCGCCTACTACGTCAGCCAGCCCGCCGCCATCTTCCAGATATGGCACGGGGGCATGTCCTTTCACGGGGGATTGCTGGGGGTGCTGTTCGCGGTGTGGATGTACGCCCGGCGCGCCGAACGCGAATTCCTGTCCGTGGTGGACTTCGTGGCGCCGCTGATTCCGCCGGGGCTGTTCTTTGGCCGCATCGGCAACTTCATCAACGGCGAATTGTGGGGCGCGCCCACCACGTTGCCATGGGCCATGGTGTTTCCCGATGGCGGCCCCTTTCCCCGCCATCCTTCGCAACTGTACGAGGCCGCGCTGGAAGGCGTGGTGCTGTTTGCCGCCGTCTGGTGGTTTTCCGGGCGCAAGCGCCCGGTGGGCGCGGTGTCCGGCCTGTTCGGCGTGCTGTACGCGATCTTCCGCTTTGCCGTGGAGTTCGTGCGCGAGCCCGATCCGCAGTTGGGCTATCTGGCCTTCGGCTGGCTGACCATGGGGCAGGTGCTGTGCCTGCCGTTGCTCGGCGTGGGGCTGTGGCTGCTGCTGCGCAATCGCGGTGCAGCGGAAGGGGCAGCCGCAAGATAGCGGGTATGCGCCCCCCCCCCGTGTGTCCGGTGCCGGGGGATCGACCGCCGGTCGCGGTGGCCCGCCCTCCCGGTTCTGCCGAGGGCGAGGGGCAGCGCCTGCCGTGGGCGTGTCTTTTCCCGCAGGGTTCCGCTGAGTTCCTCCGGTCTCCTTCGGCCTCCGCTGGCCCTCCGGATGACAGCGGAGCGCATTGCCCGGCTTCACTGGTCGGGAACAGGCCGCGAGCCCTTGTGTGGTGCGGTTTTGTTGACAAAACAGGCATTATATGAAATGGCGGTGCAGTTGTTTTGCCCCGCCCGCACGGGGTGCGAGAGAACGAGACGGAGGATCCATGGCAAAGGAAGATGCCATCGAGGTTGACGGCGTTGTGCAGGAAGCCCTGCCCAACGCGATGTTCCGTGTGGAGCTCGAGAATGGCCACGAAGTGCTGGCCCACATCTCCGGCAAGATGCGCAAGTTCTACATCCGCATCCTGCCCGGCGACCGTGTGAAGGTAGAGCTTTCACCGTACGACCTGACGCGTGGCCGCATCACCTACCGCATGAAATAGCCTCCGTCCCGCGCCGCGTTCCTGCGGCCCCAGCCCTTGCCGTCACCCCTTGCCGTCAGCATGCCGCTGCCGGGTGGGGGGGCGGCTCCACGCCCCTCCTCGGCCCCCACAGTCCTCAAGTGCTGTCGCCCTGCCCGCCGTTTCCGAGCCCTGCGCGGCAGTGGCGGGCCTGTCGTGTCGGGCGGTGTCCGGCGTGGGGCCGGTGTCTGGTCAGCCCCGTCCCGCCATCCCCCTTCCCCCCTGTTCTCTTGCCGTGCGCATTGCCCTGCCCCCATCGCCAGCGCGTCCGGCACGCCCCAACGCAACGGGGACGCCGCGCGGCGTCCCCGTATGGCCCGGCCATGCCGGGAAGCTGTCTGTCGATTTCTTGCGACGAACGCGCGCGATCATGCCTCGCGTGAGGGGCCGTGCGGCTCGCCCGCCCCTGTGTGCCCCGATGCATCGGGTTTGTCTGCATCGGGCCCGCCTGCCGTAGCGGTGGAACCTTCCGGCGTAGCGGCTCCGGCGTTCGGCCCCGTGGACGTGCCAGCGTGCAGCACTGCCGGGGTGTCCGGAATGTCGTCCGTCCCGTCGCCGTCCGTCCCATCACCGTCCAGTTCGTCGCCGTCCGGCGCTTCGCCGTTCATGTCACCGTCCCAGCCCTCGTCCTGGGGCCGGGGGGCGGCCAGCATCACGAAGAACGCGGCGCCCGTGCGGTTGACGGCATCCAGCGGGCTTTCCACCCAGATGTCGCCGCCGTGGCTCATGACGATGCGGCGGCAGATGGCCAGGCCCAGCCCCGCGCTGCCGTTCTTGGTTCCGTCGCCGTCGCGGTCCAGGCGGTAGAACCGTTCGAAGATGCGTTCCCGGCTCTTTTCCGGAATGCCCGGCCCCTGGTCGCTCACGCACAGGGTCACCCTGCCGTCGGCGGCGGTGGCGGACACGGCCACCCGCGTCTGCGGCGGGCTGTACTTGATGGCGTTGTCCAGCAGGTTGCGGAACACCTCCACCAGTCCGTCGCGATCGGCCAGCACCACCAGCGGTCCTGCCCCCACGCCGTTGTCTAGCGTGATTTCCTTGCGCGAGGCCACCGGTTCCAGTTCACGCACGGTCTGGCGCAGCACCTCGGCGGCGTCCACGCCGGTCAGGGCCACCTTGTCGCCCTTGTGTTCCGAGCGGGCCAGCACCAGCAGGCTGTTGACCATCTTGGTCATGTGGTTGGCGTTCTTGAGGATGGTGCGCAAAAAGGCGGACATCTGCTCGCGCGAGGCGGGTGGCCCTTCCAGCAGCGTTTCGGCATAGCCCTTGATGCTGGTGAGCGGAGTCTTGAGCTCGTGCGAAACGTTGGCCACGAAGTCGCGGCGGATGTGCTCCAGCTTTTCGCGCTCGCTGATGTCGTGGAATACCAGGACCATGCGCTGGCCAGAGGCATCGCGGAAGGGCACCAGCGAAATCTCGAAGGCGCGGCCCTCGCCAAGGTCGGCCTGCATGCTGATGCCGCGCGCGTTGGGCGATACCAGCATTTCGTCCACCATGCGTTGCAGTTCCGGCTTCATGGTGGCTTCCAGCGGGGTGGCGCCCAGCTTGTTGCCGATGCCCGTGAACATGGCGGTAAGCGCATGGTTCATGGAATCGATGCGCCCGGCGGCGTCCAGCACCATGACCCCTTCGTGCATACCGTTGAACACGGCTTCCAGCCGCCCCTTCTGCTCGTTCAACTGGTGCAGGTGCTGCTCGATGTTGTGGGCCATGCCGTTGATGGCGTGGGCCAGGGGGCGCAATTCACGGCCCGGTATGTCGCGGATGCGTCGCCCGTATTCACCCTGGCCGATGGCCTGGGCCGCCATGGCCATGGTTTCCATGCCGCGCAGCAGGGGCCGCGTGACCACCAGGCCCAGCGCGCCGCTGGCCATGAGCGAGAACAGGAAGGCCCACACCAGCCCCTTTTCCATGCGGTCCAGCCGGTCGTGCACCACCGACAGGGGCAGGGCAAGGCGCAGGGTGCCGGGGTCCAGCCCGGCGATGCTGTCCACCATGCGGGCGGCGTAGATCAGGTCCTTGCCCAGGGTGGCGCTGAAGCGCACGTCGGTGCCCAGCGTTCCGGTGCGGGCGGCCAGCACCTCGGGCCGGTTGGCGTGGTCTTCCAGCGTGGACAGCCGCTCGAAGGGCACGTCGGAATCGGCCATGACATGGCCGTCCACGATGTAGGTGATGCGGGTGCCGGTGCGGCGCGAGAGTTCCGTGACCCAGGCATTGAGGTGCTGGTACGTGGGAAAGGGCGGGTGCTCGCGCAGCAGCCAGTAGGTGGTGTCCACATCCTCGGCGGCGCGGGCCTTGGCCTCCAGCAGCACGTCGCGGCGCAGGGTCTTGTCGAAATAGAGATAGGGCGGCAGCAACGCCACGATCAGCAGCAGCCAGGTGCCCACGACGAGCCGTTTGCGCAGGGAGTACTGTTTCATCATCCTTGTCTCGCGCCGGTCCGTGTCGCGCCCGTCACACGGATGTTACAATTCGTCGAACGTGTGTCGGTCCGTGCGCGCGGGGCACCTTGCGGGCATGCATTGCGAGGGGGGCGCGCACGGAACCATGCAAGCGCAGCATACGCGCTATTCCGGCGCGTTGCACGCCGTAACGGGGGGTTCACCGGCACACGCGGGGCGCGCGGGGAACCCGCACCGCC
The DNA here is from genome assembly GCF_040373385.1 of Nitratidesulfovibrio sp. NCBI lineage: Bacteria > Pseudomonadati > Thermodesulfobacteriota > Desulfovibrionia > Desulfovibrionales > Desulfovibrionaceae > Nitratidesulfovibrio > Nitratidesulfovibrio sp. The sequence continues at coordinate 74,815 of NZ_JBDXXH010000008.1, forward strand.
TAGCCCTGCACCGCGCGCAGAAAGCCGTAGATTTCCGTGGGGTGGCTTTCCACGCCGTTGGCCACGTAGCGGCGCACCACGGCGACCTGATTGCCGCGCGGGGTGACCGATTCGTCCACCAGCAACACCACGTCATACGGGGTTTCGGCCTGCGGCTGTTCCAGGGTCAGCCACCATCCGCCTTCCTCTGTCGGTTCGCAGCGCAGGGCGTAGTGGTCCGGCGGCTGGAAGGCAAAGGCCAGCATGGCCTTCAGGTCGTTGATGCAGAACCGCCCGCGCGCCCGCCCGGCCACGCCCAGAAATTCTCCTTGGGGCGACTGCACCACCAGGGGCAGGGCCAGCAGGTGGCGCGGCAGGTCCTGCTGCGCGGGAAAGGCGGTGTCCGGTGCGCCGGGTGCACTGGCCGGGGGGGCGGACAAGCCGCCGGGGAAGGGCACCACCCGACCGCCGGAGGGTGCGGGCGTGGTGGCGGCCTGGGCATCGTCCCCGTCGGGTTCGCCGTCGGGGGGCGCGGGTGTGGCAAACGTTTCGGGCGCGGGCGATGCGGGGGCGCCGGACATGCCGGATGTGGCGGACATGCCGGGCACGCCGGACATGGCAGACATGGCGTGGGGGGTGTCCATGGGGGCGGCAGGTGCGGACTGCCTGTCGTCGCTTCCTTCGGAACCGGCCACGGCACCCAGCAGGGCCTCGAACCGGGCGGCCAGGGCCTGCGCCTCGTCCAGCCAGGCGGGGCGGCCCTGCAAGGAGGTCGTGCCAGTCGAGCCTGTCGAGCCTGTCGTGCCCGTCGAACCGGCCACACCATCCCCGGCGGGGGCCAGCGCGGTGATCAGGGTCTCGATGTGCTGCACCCGTTTCAGGATGGCGTTCTGCTGCTGGGTCAGCCCCACCATGCTCTTGGCCAGGTTGCTCACGGCCAGGGTGAAGTCCTGCGGCAGTTCCACCTGGGTGGGCTGGGCCAAGGTGGCAGGTTCGGCGGGTTCAGCGTCGTCCCGGTCATCCCGGTCGTCACGGGCAGGGGCTTCCGGCGCTATCCACGCGAATTCTGCGGCCAGGCGGGCGCGCACCTCTTCCACCGACATGCCCATCTCGAACAGGTCGCGGATGCGCAGGGACACTGCCGCCGCCTCCGCCGTGAAGCGGATGGGCTTGCCCTGGCTGGCCACGGGGATGCAGTCCGGGAACTTGCGGCGGTAGCTTTTGACCGTGGTTTCGGAAACGCCCAGCAGGCGGGCGAGGTCGCGGTGGGTCAGGTTGCCTTCGGTCATGGAAATCCTTTGGTGTGTCTCGATGGATGCGGTGGCGCGGACCGTGTGCAAACCGGGCGCGGGTGCGCGTTGCGGCGTTGTGTGCTAGGCTGTAGCCGTTCGGATAATCCAACGTGCCGGGTCGGCAGGGGGGCACGCGGGCGCGCCGGGGGTTGAACCCCGCCGTCCGAGCGGCTATGGTGCGCGCCCGCCGCCGGTCCGGGGGACGGGGTATTTCCCGCAGCCGCCAGCGCGCGGCCCGGCCCGAAAGGTGGCCGGGTATCGCATGCTTACCATGCGCCTATCGGTATTTCAACCTGTGGTAACAGTGGGTTCACGCTGCGAGATCATGCGCTTTCCGCAGGGTTGCTGATGTCCGCGCGGCCCGGTTCACCATGCCCGCCGTACCTCCGGCTGCCGTGTTTCCCTTCCGTCATCCGGTGAGGATCGCCATGCACCACCGTTTTCGTTCTCTCTCCTCGCTCGCGTCGTTGCCGTCCGCCGTGGCCCGCCCACGCCGTGGGCGCGCCCTTGCCGTGTCCCTTGTGCTGGCCTTGGCCTGTCTGGCGGCCATCCTGCCCGCAGGGCTCCGCCCCGCCCGCGCCGCCACCCCCACGGAACTGACCCTGGCCGTGGTGACCACGCCCGGCTCGGCCCAGCACGTCTGCGCCGAACGGTTCCGGCAACTGCTGGAGGAACGCTCGCACGGGGCCTACCGGGTGGTGGTGCACCATTCCGGCACCCTGGGCACGGAGACGGAAATCCTGCAACAGTTGCAGTTGGGCGGGGTGCAGTTGGCCATCATCACCCTTGGCGTGCTCGACCCGTTCGTGCCCGAGGTGAAGGTGCTGGACTACCCGTTCCTGTTCCGCGATGCGGCAGAGGCGGACCGCGTGCTGGACGGGGCGGCGGGAAGGTCGCTGCTTGATGCGCTGGAGCGGGTGGGGCTGAAGGGGCTGCACTTTTCGGAGAACGGCTTCCGCCACCTGACCAACAACGTCCGCCCGGTGCGCACCGTGGACGATGTGCGCGGCCTGAAGATCCGGGTGCTGGAATCGACCCTGCACCGCGAGTTGTGGCGTGCCCTGGGCGCCAATCCCACGCCCATGGGCTGGCCCATCTACGCGGAATTGCAGCAGGGCACCATTGACGGGCAGGAAAACCCCCTGTGGGTCATGGCGGAATACCGCATGCCCGAGGTGCAGAAATACCTTTCGCTGACCGGGCATGTGTATTCCGCCCACGCGGACCTGGCCAATCTGGCCTGGTTCAACGGATTGCCCCAGGCCGACCGGGAGATGGTCATGCAGTGCATGGCCGCCGCCGCCGTGTACCAGCGGGACTACAACCGCCGGAAGGACGCCGAGTACCTGCGCCAACTGCGCGAAGCGGGCATGCAGGTGGTGGACGCGCCGGATCTGGCCTCGTTTCGGGCGCGCACCGACGCGCTGCGCCAGGGCTCCCTGTTCGCCGACCCGCGCACCCACGACATGCTGGCGCGCGTGCTGGCGGCGGTGGGGCGCTAGGGGCGGGCATGGCTGACGGACACTTCTTCGCGCCGCCCGCCGCCGTGTCCGCGTCCGTGGCCGGGGGCAACGGCTCTGGCGGGCGGGGCCCCGGCCCGGCCGTGACCCGGGCGCTGCTGTCCGTGGCCGCGCGGTGCGATGCCGTGGCCCGCGTCTGGCTGGCCGGTGCAACCCTGGCCATGGCCGGGCTGCTCATCGCGCAGGTGGTCTTTCGCTATGCGTTTAACAATTCGCTGTTCTGGTCGGAAGAACTGGGCCGCGCCCTGCTGGTGCAGCTGACCTTCATCGGCGCCTCGGTGGCCTGGCGGGGCCGGGCGCACATCGGCATGGACGCGCTGGTGGCGCGCTTTTCGCCGGACTGGGCATGGCGGGCGCGGCTGCTGGTGCTGTGCGTGTGCGTGGCCTTTTTCGCCGCCGTGGCCTGGCACGGCGCGCGGTTCGCCCTGTTCCTGTTGCCGCAGCAGACGGCGGCCCTTGGCGTGTCGCGGGCCGTGGTCTTCGTGGCCGTGCCCGTGGGCGGCGCGCTGCTGACCCTGCACGGACTGGCGGACCTGCTGGCCCACCTGTGGCCCGGTGCCAGCGGTACTGCGGGTGCTGGCGGGCAGGGCAGGGGCGATGCCGCGCTGTCATGCGGCATGGCGGACCGGGACGCGGACACCGCCGCCGCGCCGCCTTCCGACGGCGCTTCTGTGGCGCCCCCCATGCCGGAGGGCCGCTGACATGGTGGGCCTGATCCTGTTCGGCGGCATGGTGTTGCTGTTCGCCCTGAACGCCCCGGTGGCCGTGGCCCTGGGTGGTGCCGCCTTTGCCGCCGTGCTGGCCAAGGGGCTGGCCATGCCCGCCGGGCTGGAGCCCATGCTGGCCGTGCAGCGGCTGTACGCCGGGGCCGATTCCTTTCCGCTGCTGGCCGTGCCGCTGTTCATGCTGGCAGGCGAACTGATGTCCGCCGGGGGCATTTCGCGGCGCATCGTGGCCCTGGCCGATGCGCTGGTGGGCCACCTGCCGGGTGGGCTGGCGGCGGTTTCGGTGGTGTCGGCCATGTTTTTTGCAGGGGTGTCCGGCTCTGCCGCCGCAGATACGGCCGCCGTGGGGTCCATCCTCATTCCGGCAATGGTCCGGCGCGGTTACCCGGCTCCGCTGGCGGGTGCGGTGCAGGCCGCCGGGGGGTGCATCGGGGTGATCATTCCGCCCAGCATTCCCATGATCGTGTTCGGCGCGCTGACCGGGGCCTCCATCGGGCGGCTGTTCGCGGGCGGGTTGCTGCCGGGGCTGCTCATGGGGGCATCGCTGGTGGTCTTGTGCGTGGTGGAGGCTCGCCGCACGGGCCGGCTGCCGGAACGGCACTTCGACGCGCGCGCCCTGTGGCCCGCCATCCGTTCCGGGGCATGGGCGCTGGGTGCGCCTGCCATCATCCTGGGGTCCGTCATCGGCGGCGTGGCCACTGCCACCGAATCGGCGGCCATGGCCGTGGCCTATGCCCTGCTGGTGGGGCTGTACGCCCACCGCGAACTGCGCTGGCGCGACCTGCCGCACCTGGCCCTGTGCGCCGGGGTGACCTCTGCCGTGGTCATGCTGATCATCGCCGCCGCATCGCTGTTCGGATGGGTGATGGCGCTGGAACGGCTGCCGCAGGCCATTGCGGGGGGGCTGCTGTCCCTGACCGGGGACCGGGTGGCGCTGTTGCTGCTGGTGAACCTGTTGCTGCTGGTGGTGGGGGCCTTTCTGGAAACCACCGCCGCCATCCTGCTGTTCGTGCCGGTGCTGGTGCCGCTGCTGCCCGCGCTGGGTATCGACCTGGTGCACCTGGGGGTCATCGTGGTGGTGAACCTGGCCATCGGCATGCTGACCCCGCCGCTGGGGGTGTGCCTGGTGGTGTCGTGCTCCATCGCGCGCATCCCGCTTTCCGCCATCAGCCGGGCCATCGTGCCCATGCTGGTGGTGCTGCTCGTCGATCTGTTGCTGGTGACCTTCTGTCCGCCGCTGGTGCTCTGGCTGGGCGGGTAGGCCCCGCCGCCACGCACTGCGGGGCCAGCGCTGTGCCCGCCGCTAGTCCGCCGGATTCTCGCCTTCCGCGTCCTCTCCGTCCGCAACGCCGGAATCCCCCCCGAGGGGCGGGACGGTGTCGCCGTTTGGTGCGTCCCCGTCGTCTTCCCCGCCGAAGCTGCCCACCACGTCCAGAAAGCCGCGCAGCAGGGCGTCATCGCGTCCGGCGCGCCAGACCAGGTCCAGCCGGATTTCCGGCAGGCCGGGCATGCCTCCCGTGGTCTCGTCGCCTGCCGCCACGTCGCGGTACACCACCCCCTCGCGCGGTTCGCTGCGGGCGGATGCGGGCACGATGGCCGCGCCAACCCCCGCCGCCACCAGCGCGCGCTGGGTGTTCAGCCCCACGGCCTCCTGCGGCACTTCCGGCGAAAAACCTGCCCCGCGACACGCCGCGATGATGGCATCGTACGCCGCCGGAAACACCCGGCGCGGATAAAGGATCAGCGGCACCCCGGCCAGCGCCGCAAGCGGCACCATCCGCAGCCCGGCCAGCGGGTGCTGCGCGGGCAGGGCCACCACCTGCGGCTCGTGCAGGAACGGCGCGTGGTCGAAGCCTTCCGGCAGGCCGTCCAGATTGCGCAGCAGGCCTACGTCCAACTCGCCGGATTCGATGCGCCGCAGTTGCAGCAGGGTGCCCATTTCGCGCAGTTCCAGCCGCACGCCGGGGCAGCGCACCCGATAGGCGGCCACCGCCTGCGGAAAGCGCGTGGCCGCCGCGCTGACGACGAAGCCCAGCCGCAGCCGCCCCCGTTCGCCCCGCGCCGTTGCGCGTGCCCGCTCCACTGCCGCGTCCACCCCGGACAGCAGCGCCTGCACGTCGTCGCGCAGGGCCTCGCCCGCCGGGGTGGCCCGCACCGTGCGGCTGGTGCGCTCGAACAGACGCACCCCCAGTTCCTCCTCCAGCGCCTGAATCTGCTGGCTGAGCGGCGGCTGCGAAACGTGCATGCGCCGGGCGGCCCGCCCGAAGTGCAGCTCTTCCGCCACGGCCAGGAAATAGCGCAGTTGGCGCAGCTCCATTATTGATATCCTTTGCGTATTGATTTGCGAGAAAATTCGAATTGGACATATCATTCGAGGCGCCGTAGCGTCCAGACCATGCACTCGGCCCTTGTGGCCGGTTGGTGCGTACGGACAGGTGGAGCACGGCGGCGGCCCGTTGGAACAGGTTGCGTTCCCGGCCGCCCGCTCCATCCCTCCGCAACCTTACGGAGCCTGCCATGTTCGCCCTTGTCCTCATTCAGCCCCGCCCCGACCGGCGCCCGCCCGTGCTGGTGCGCCTGGCCCTGGCCGTGCTGATGGGCGTGGTGCTGGGCGTGGCCATGGGGCTTGGCCCCTCGCTTGCCCCGTAACGCTCGCCATGGTCGACCGCCACGCGCCTACGGGTCCGCCTGAAGCCCGGACGCGCGAAACAGGACGCCCCCTACCTGCCGGAGGGGGCGTCTTTTGTTGCGGGCGAAATGGGCGGGGGCGGGATGCGCGGCAGAGTACCACCGCAGCATAGGTCAGCTTGCGGCAGCAGTCTTCACACGCACCAAAAAGTGCCCACTTGACCATGTCGCCCGGCGAGATATGTAGGAGACAGTGAGCAAACCGCGCCCGACGTCCGGCAGGCAGTTGCTGCGGAGCGGGCGCACAGCCCAGCGAGGTTGCCATGAACGTCCTGATCATCAACGGGCACGAGCCGTATCCCTTTTCGCCCGGCACACTGAACCGCCACCTTGTCGAACTGGCCCGTACCACGCTGGAAGGGCTGGGGCACGCCGTGCAGGTGACCGAAACCGCAAAGCCCTACGATGCGGCGGCGGAAATCGACCGTCACCTGTGGGCGGACAGGATCATCGTGCAGTCGCCGGTGAACTGGATGGGCTTTGCGTGGAGCTGCAAGAAGTACATGGATCAGGTCTATACCACGGGCACCGACGGCAGGCTGTGCCAGGGCGACGGCCGCAGCCGCTCCGCGCCGGAGCAGCAGTACGGATCGGGCGGGGCGCTGCACGGCAGGCAGTACATGCTCTCGCTGACCTTCAACGCGCCCGCCGAGGCCTTTGGCGATGCGGGCCAGTACCTGTTCGGCGGCAAGACCGTGGATGACCTGTTCTTTCCCGCGCACATGAATTTCCGGTTCTTCGGCATGACGCCGCTGGAAACCTTCTGCTGCCACGACGTGGTCAAGAACCCGCGCATCGAGGAAGACTGCGAGCGGTACAAGGCGCATCTGGCGCAATTGTTCGGGTAGGGCCGGATGCAACATGAGGGCGGAAGGTCGTATACCTTCCGCCCTCATTGTTTCATGGCGGGCTAGGGCTTTTCAATGCAGGCAGGACTGCCGAATCGGAGATTTCGTTCGTTGGCGAGGAAAACGCCGCCTGCCATGAGGGAGTGCCTCAGCCGTTGGCGAGCTTGCGAGTCTTACGGATGAGGACCGCAGCGCGTACTCTTATCGTATTCGACCGAAATGGGAGGCGGCGTTTGACGACGCCAACGGGCGAAAGAACGATTCGGCTTACAGCAGCGGAATGTCCCAGTTGAAAGGACTGGTCCGGCGCGGTTCGGGCACGGTCAGGGGCGGGTGCTCGTCGATGCGCACGAACAGGGTGTACCCGGCGGACTCCAGCTGCCCGCGACGGTCCTCGATGTCCAGCGGCCAGCCGGGGTAGATCCAGGTATTCTGGCCGTAGCGGCGGGCCCAGAACACCTCGTTCTTGGGGCTGTTGAACGGCTCGCCCGGCTTCAGCCCCTCCAGGTGGTGGCGGGTGACGCCCATGGGCCAGTAGCCGGACAGCACCACGCCCAGCGGCAGGCAGCTCTGGCGCGGCAAGGCCAGGATGTCTTCACCGGGCAGTTCGGGGCTGACGATGGCGGCGGCAAAGCCCAGCTTGCGCAGTACGGCCAGCGCCGCCGGGTTGGACGTGTTGCAGAAGGGACCGGCGGTCAGCACCAGGTCGCGCCGGGCGTGCGCATCCCCGAACAGGCCGACCTGCCACGGCGCGTTGAGCACGAAGTGGCGCGCGCCGTCGCGGACGGCCTCGCGGGTCATGCGCAGCCACTGGGCTTCCTCGTCCGGCCAGATCACCGGCGGCAACCACCACGAGATGCGCGGGTACAGCGTGCGCGATACTTCGCGCAGGGCTTTCGGCGACAGCCACAGCCCCATCACCGTGCCGGGGCGCACCCCGGCCTTGCCTTCGCGGCCATGCGGCAGCGATCCGCGCAGGATCACGTCCAGCGGGCGGGCGGACTTGCCGGGGGCGGGATAGGTGGGGGTGAAGTCCACCGCGCCGCCTTCGCCGCCGCCCCTGCGGTGGCGGTCCAGCTTGGCCTGCCAGGCGCGCACCTCGCGCGTCAGTTCGGGCTCGCGGCGGTCGATGAGGAACACCGGTGTGCCCAGTTTGGGCGTCTTGTGGCGCGGCAGGCGCAGATTGAAGGTGCCTGCCTTGGGGATGTGGCGGGCCACCGGAAGGGTGGTGTGCCACGATTCGTCCTCGTACCCGATGCGCAAGAGGTCCTGCGGCAGCAGTTGGAAGCGCGGCTTGAAGAAGATGTCCCCTTCCGGGGTCTGGCCGACCTTGCCCGCCAGCAGGCCGGAACTGGTCTGCTCGCCGGGGGCGGTGGGGTCGTCGCCGCGCTGGGGCAGAAAGCGTGAATGGGTGCCGGGGCGGCCCAGGCCCATTTCCAGGATGTCCTCGGCCTGCTTGCGGGCCTTGGGGTCGTCCGGGTTGTCACGCAGCAGGCGGTAGGCCGACACCGCGTAGTACACGTAGTGCGGCCCCTTCTTGCGGCCCTCGATCTTCCACGAGGCCATGTGCGGCACCGACAGCAGCGTTTTCGCCAGCACGTCCAGCGAAAGATCGAGACAGGAGAAGAAGCGCCCTTCGCGGCCCTTCTGGCGGTACACCCGGCGACACGGCTGCACGCAACGGCCCCGCAGGCCGCTCTTGCCGCCCATGTAGCTGGACCAGTAGCAGCGGCCCGACACGCAGTAGCACAGCGCCCCGTGCACGAAGAATTCAAGATCCAGATCATCGGGGCAAGCGGCCCCGCAGGCGCGGATTTCGTCGATGTTCAGTTCGCGCGGCAGGATCACCCGGCTGGCGCCCAGGTCGCGCGCCACGGTGAGCGCGGCGGGGTGGGTGACGTTGGCCAGTGTGGAAAGGTGCAGTTCACCCGTAAACCCGGCCTGCCGGGCAATGTCCAGCATGCCGAGGTCCTGCACGATGAGCGCGTCGGGCCGCACGTCGCGGGCAAGGCGGGCCACCAGACGACCGGCGGCGCCCGGATCGCCGGGCTTCAGCATGGAGTTCATGGCCACGTAGATGCGGCGGCCCTCGGAATGGGCCAGGTCGGTCAGCGCGGCCAGTTCGCCGGTGGAGAAGTTTTCCGCCTGCATGCGGGCCGAAAAGTGCTTCAGGCCCAGGTACACCGCGTCGGCACCGGCGGCAAAGGCGGCCAGCGCGGCCTGCATGTCGCCCGCCGGGGCAAGGATTTCGGGCGTGCGCAGGTTGTCCGCCCGAGTGGGTGTGGCGCTGCCGGATGCGGCGGCCCCGGCGGTGATGCTGGGGGGCAGCAGTTCCGCCAGTTCGGCATCGGTCAGGCGGGTGCGGTGGTGCTCGCGTTCCGGGGCGCGGTTATCCACGAATTCGTCGGCCTTGCCTGCGGACTGGACGGGCGGGGCCTGGCGGGCGGGGCGGCGGTCTGCGCGGTCGTCCTGCCGGGAATTCTGGCGGTTGTCCGGGCGGCCCTTGGAACGGCGGTCGCCATCCCCGGACTTGCCGTCACCGGAGCGACGGTCGCCACCACGAGGGTCTCCACCACGAGGGTCCCCACCACGAGGATCTGTGGTCCAATCGTCGTTGTCCCGCTTGCCGGAGCGCTTGCCGGAGGATTTGCCCGACGGCTTGCCGGCCTGCCCGCCCTGCGGTCCGCCCTGTGGTCTGTCGGACCGTTTGCCGCCGCGCGGGCCGGTGGGTTTGGGCGCGTCCTGTCCGTCTTGTTGCTGCGGGCGACGCGGGCGTGCGGGGCGGTCTTCGCGTTCGGCCTGTGCGTCCGCGTCCTTACGGGAAGGGCGGGAAGGGCGCGCGGGGCGGGGCTGCTGGTCGTCACGCCCGCGCGAGCGGGGGGCGTCGCCCGTATCGGGCTTGCCGGATTTTTTCTGGCCTGCCGGGCGTTTGCCCGTGGCGGCGGCACCCTTGGGGCCGGATGCGGGGCGTGAAGGCTTGCTGGACATGTATGATTCTCCGCGAGGGGGATGAAATATGCGTGGGGCTGCCCGCCGGGCACAAGGGCCGGGAATGGCCGCGAAATGGGCAGGCCGGATGGTCCGGCTGGCCCCATGGGCCGGGGGCGCGTGGCGGCGGGGACGGATGGCGTCGCGGTGGCCGCACGGGGAGCAGTGCATCTAACCATAGAACGCCCGCATGGCAACCGCAATGGCCCGTGCGGTTTTTCGGCGGAGCTCGGAAGGGGTGCGCCGGGGCGGTGCGGGGCCGACCCGCGTGGCACCGTTGCGCAGTTCCTCGACAGCCTTTCGCAGAAGTCCCGGCGGCCCGAATTTGCCCATCCGCGCCACCTGCGCGGCCCCGCACCGTCCCCCGGCGCTTGACCCCGCCCGCCACGCCGACTACACCCGTATGCACGGGGGGCACGCGCGGTTCCCGCCTTCGGGTGCGCCCGCACCCCCGGCGGCCACACGACGCGGCCACATTCTTTTCGAGGACACCATCACCGCCATGAACACACCTGCCTGCACCGACCTGACGGTGCTCGACCTTGTTCCCTTCGGACAGACCGGCGGCGAGGCCCGCTTTTTTGCCCTGCGCCTGGAACGCCCCCAGTGGGCCGACTGGAAGCCCGGCCAGTTCGTCATGCTGCGCCCCGCCGGATGGGCGCTGGACATGCTGTGGGCACGTCCCTTTTCCATCTGCCGCATCAGCGCGCGCGACCTGGTCATCTTCTTCCAGGTGGTGGGGCGCGGCACCGCGCGCCTTGCCCAACTGCGCACCGGCGACGTGGTGCACGTGTGGGGCCCGCTGGGCAACGCCTTTGCCATGGAGCCGGACACCCCCACCCTGATGCTGGCCGGGGGCATCGGCATTGCGCCGTTCATCGGCTATGCCCACACCCACCCCAAGCCGTGGAACCTGTGGATGGACTTCGGCCACCGCATGCCGCTGGGGTGCTACCCCTTCGAGAGCATCAACGAAAAGATCATGGCCGACAGCCACCACGAGGAAGGCCCCGAAGACCTTTCGCGGTTCATCGAGACCATGGGCCGCCGGATGCGCGAATTCCGCGACCAGAACGGGCTGGTGCTGGCCTGCGGGCCCACCCCCTTCCTGCGCACGGTGCGCTCGTTCGCGCTGGAATACGGCGTGCGCACCCAGCTTTCGCTGGAAACGCGCATGGCCTGCGGCGTGGGCGCGTGCCTGGGCTGCGTGTGCCGCACCACCGAGCAGTGGCCCGACCCGGCCAAGGCGGGCGGCAACGTGCAGACCTGCACCCAGGGCCCGGTGTTCTGGGCAGAGCAGATCACCTTCGACGACGAAACCGCCGCCCCGCCCACGGCTGCCGATGCGCCCGTGCAGGCCTGCGAACGCTAACGTAAATCCTGATTTGGAATCCGCCCCTGGGATCCGGGACATAGGATCAGAAAAGTCATGATCGACATGCACGTTACCCTTCCCGGCGGGCTGCACCCGCTGACCCTGAACAACCCGGTCATGACCGCCTCGGGCACCTTCGGGTACGGGGTGGAGTTCGCCCCCTACGGCGACCTGACCAGGCTTGGCGGCATCGTGGTCAAGGGGCTGTCCCTGGCCCCGCGCCGGGGCAACCCCATGCCCCGCGTGGCCGAAACGCCCTGCGGCATGCTGAACGCCGTGGGCCTGCAGAATGACGGCGCCGAGTACTTCGTGCGCACCACCCTGCCGAAGCTCCCGTGGCGAGAGGTGCCCATTGTGGCCAACCTGTACGCCTGCGACCCCGGCGAATTCGGCGAACTGGCCGCCGTGCTGGCCGCCGAAGAAGGCGTGGCCGCGCTGGAAGTGAACATCTCGTGCCCCAACGTGAAGGAAGGCGGGGTGATCTTTGGCCAGGACCCGCGCCAGGCCGCCAAGGTGACCGAAGCGGTGAAGATGCGCGCGGGCAGCAAGCCGGTCATCGTCAAGCTGTCGCCCAACGTCACCGACATCGCCCACATGGCCCGCGCCGTGGAAGACGCCGGGGCCGACGTGCTGTCCTGCATCAACACCCTGACGGGCATGGGCGTGGACATCAACACCCGCAAGCCCCTGCTGGCCAACGTGGTGGGCGGCCTGTCCGGCCCGGCCATCAAGCCCGTGGCCCTGCGCTGCGTGTGGCAGGTGGCGAAAGCCGTGTCCATTCCGGTCATCGGCATCGGCGGCATCACCAGCGCAGAGGACGTGCTGGAGTTCCTGCTGGTGGGCGCGCACGCCGTGCAGGTGGGCACCGCCAACTTCATCCGCCCCGACTTCGTGTTCCGGCTGGTGGACGACCTGGCCGCCCTGTGCGAGCGCATGGGCATCGAGCAGTGGGATGATTTTCGGGGCACGCTGAAGGTGTAGCACCACCGCTCTTGAACTGAAACGCCCGGCAATGCCATTGCCGGGCGTTTGCGTTTGGTGGCGGTACGTGTGGCAGGGAAAACCTGCCCGACCCTATTCTGTGCGCTGCGGGTGCAGGTATTGCTGTATCTCTTCCATCCGCAGCAGCAGCGTCAGCGGGCTTACGGGAGAGGGCTGGAATCCGCAGCCGGCATAAAAGGCCGCCGCGCGCTCGTGCAGCGCATGCACCAGAATGCCCCGGATGCCCGCTATGCCTGCCGCCTGGCCGGTGCGCAGCAGGGCGTCGCGCACAAGTGCCCTGCCAATGCCCCGCCCCTGCATGCTTTGGTCTACGGCAAGGCGGGCCAGAATCATCACCGGCACCGGGTCGGGCATGTTGCGCCGGATGCTGCCGGGGGCGATTCCGTGGGCCACGCTGCCTACCGCCAGCGAATAGAAGCCGACCACCCGCGCCCCCGGCTCCTCCTGCCCGCCTTTTTCATGCAGGCAGGTTACGTAGGTGCGGGTGGCCTTGCCCTCGTTTCTGACGGCGCGCGTGCGCAGCCAGTCGTCCAGTGCGGGTTCGCCGCTGCAAAACAGGATCAGGTCATGTTGCGGAGCAAGCGGTTCCGGGGCCGCAATGCGCCCGCTCATTCGCCGTCATCCCACGGAGCGGGCGTGGCAAGCAGGCGCTTCAGGGCCGGGTTGTCGCGGACAGGCGCGTCCAGCGCGGCCTGAAAGGCGTTCCATTGCGCCGTGGAAAGCTGAAAGTGGGACTTTTCCAGCAGCAGTTCCTCGGCGGAACGAACGGCATGCTCAAGGATGAAGGCCGTGCGGTTCTTGCCCGCCAGCGCAGCGGCCAGATCGATGATGGCCTTCTGCTCCGGGGGAACGCGCAGGTTGATGATGTCGGTGCTTGCCATGGCGGCCTCCTGTGCGGAAAGGCTAAAGCCGGGCGGCATCATTGTCAACACAATGTCTATACGGACATGTGGTTGGGGCATGCCCCTTTGAAAGGTTTTGCAAAAAGGTGTTCCCCCGAACCCGGCGCCTCATCCGATTCCATGAAACAAAACGGGCCGCGCACCATGCAGTGCGCGGCCCTTGTCTTTTGGTTCGTCCCGGTCTGTCCCGGTCCGTCGGCGTAGCCGCCAGCGGCAGCCTACCCGATCCAGTCGTCGTCTTCCTCGATGGGGGCAAAGCCCCGGCGCATGGTATTTTCGGTCACGCAGCGCGGGTCCATGAACTGCAGCAGGTAGTCGGGGCCGCCGGTCTTGGAGCCGACGCCGGACATCTTGAACCCGCCGAAGGGCTGGCGTTCCACCATGGCCCCGGTGGAGCCGCGGTTCAGGTACAGGTTGCCCACCCGGAAGTCGCGGCGGGCCTTGGCCAGGTTTTCGGGGCTGCGCGAGAACACGCCGCCGGTCAGGGCAAAGCGGGTGCCGTTGGCGATGGCCAGCGCCTCGTCAAAGCTGCCCGCGCGCATCACGGCCAGCACCGGGCCGAAGATTTCTTCCTGTGCAATCCGATGATGCGGCTTGATGCCTTCCACGATGGTCAGCGGCACGTAGCAGCCCTCGGCCGGGATGTCGGTGCGCTTCACCAGCACCTTGCCTTCCTGCTCGGCCACCTTCACGTATTCCATGATGTTCTTTTGCAGGGATGCGTCGGCCACCGGGCCCATGTAGTTGGCCGGGTCTTCCGAAGGGCCGATCTTGATGGCCTGCGCCGCCTTGACGAGGCGCTCCACGAAGCGGTCGTAGATGGGGTCCAGCACGATGACCCGCGAGCAGGCCGAGCACTTCTGCCCCTGGAAGCCGAACGCGGAGTTCAGCACCTGCAACACGGCCTCGTCGAGGTCGGCGTCGTCGTCGATGATGATGGCGTTCTTGCCGCCCATTTCCGCGATGACCCGCTTGCACTGCATCTGGCCGGGCTGCACCTTTGCCGCCTTTTCCTGAATGCGCAGGCCCACTTCCATGGAGCCGGTGAAGCAGATCATGCTTACCTGCGGGTGTTCCACAAGGTAGTCGCCCATGACCGAGCTGCGGCCCGGCACGTAGTTGAACACGCCCTCGGGCAGGCCCGCCTCGCGGAAGATTTCCGTAAGGTTGTACCCGATGCGAGAGGCAATGGACGACGGCTTGAAGATCACCGGGTTGCCGGTGACGATGGCGGCGGCGGCCATGCCGATGGCGATGGCGAAGGGGAAGTTCCACGGCGCGATGACCGCGGCGATGCCCTTCGGCTGGTAGAACAGGTGGTTCAGTTCGCCGGGGGCGCGGCCCATGCGGCGCGGCGTGCCCAGGCGCAGCATTTCGTGGGCGTAGTAGTCCAGGAAGTCGATGCCTTCGCCCACGTCATGGAAGGCCTGGTCCCACTGCTTGCCCACTTCCAGCACCTGCCAGGCGGACAGTTCAAACATGCGGCGGCGGGCGATGTCCGCCGCGCGGTGCAGGAACATGGCCCGGTCCGCCGGGGAGGTGTCGCGCCAGGCCGGGAAGGCCTTTTCGGCGGCTTCGATGGCGGCGTCCACTTCCGGCTTGCCGCCCTGGCAGACCCTGGCGATGACCTCCGCCGGGCTCGCCGGGTTGGTGGAGGCTATGGTGTCCTCCGTGGTCACGTCCTTGCCGCCGATGAACAGCGGAATCACGCCGCCAGCCTTGCCGCGCACTTCCGCGATGGCGTTCACGAAACCGGCGCGGTTGGCGGGCAGGGTCAGGTCCAGCATGCTTTCGTTGACGAACGGGGGCAGGCCGTCGAGCTGGGTCGATGGGGCCGGGCGGGGCGGCGGGGCGGCGGCCAGTTCACGCTCCAGCGTGGCCTGCGGGTTTTCCAGCAGCCGTTCCAGCTCCGCGCCGTCCACGAAGCTCTGACGCAGGAAGGATTCGTTGGCGGTGTTTTCCAGCAGGCGGCGCACAAGGTAGGCCATGCCGGGAATCAGTTCGCCGTAGGGGCAGTACAGGCGCACGCGCCCGGCCACGTTCTTCAGCCCCTTTCGCACCGGCTCGGCCATGCCGTACAGCACCTGGAATTCGTAGCGGTGGGCGGGCACGTTCAGCGCGCGGGCCGTTTCCATCACCGTGGAAATGGTGCGCACGTTGTGCGAGGCGCAGGCGAAGTAGACGAGGTCGTTGTTTTCCAGAATGCGGCGGGCCAGCTTTTCGTAGCAGATGTCCGATTCCGGCTTGCGGGTCCACACGGGAATTTCCCAGCCGTTCTGCTTGGCCATCACCGTTTCGTAGTCCCAGTAGGCACCCTTCACCAGGCGGATGCCGAAGGGCAGCTTTTCGGCGCGGCCCCAGGCCAAAAGATCATCCAGATCGTGTTCGGTGCAGCGCAGGTAGGCCTGCAACACGATGGACAGGTGCGGGTAGTCGCGGAATTCCGGCATGGTGCGCAGCCGCTTGAACAGTTCCAGCGTCATTTCGCGGTACTTCAGCTGCTCCATGTCGATGCACAGAAAGCCGCCCATCTCCACGGTCTTGCGGTAGATGGGCACCAGGCGCGACAGGATGCCCTGCACGGACCCTTCCACGTCGCCGGGTTTGGCCTGCGAGTAGAGGGCGGAAGGCTTGATGGACACGTTCACCTTGGGGGTGTGGCCCCAGTCCCCCTCACTCAGGGACGCGCCGGGACCGGCAGTGGCCCCGGTGGAATCGGCCAGCGGCGCCCATCTGGCGTACTCTTTGGCGATGGCGTCCAGCACTTCCAGGTAGCCGTCGCGGTAGGCGTCGGCTTCTTCCTCGCTCACCGTGGCTTCGCCCAGAAGGTCCACAGTGAAGGCAAAGCCTTCCTTGCGCAGCTTGGCCAGCCCCTTGATGGCTTCCCTGGTGTTTTCGCCGATGATGAAGGTGCGGGCCATGCCTTCGATGTTGGACCGGATGAACTTGCCCATAAGCATGCCGGTGAAGGCCCCGCCGAAACCGGCGGCACCCGCGCCCCACTTGAGCACGGGGGGCACGTCCGCTCCGTCGGCGGAAAAGTATTCGCGGATGTGGCGGGTGAGCGCCTCGGAGGTGTTCAGGTAGGGCAAGACGTCCACGAAGCGGAACAGCTGGACCTTGAAGCCCTCGTTCTGCATGGCCCAGTCCATGACCTTGCCTGTCCAGAAGCCCTTGTTGAAAATGGACGGGGCCTCGCCGCTGATGCTCTTGAAGAATTCCTTGCCGCGCTCGACGATGCGGGCATCAAGATGCTGTTCCATGCGGTTCCTCCTGGGCGTCGCGCGGGTGTGGTCCCGGCGGGTGCGGTGTGGGTGCGGGTCGTGTGGTGTGGTGAAAAGGCTCCTGCGGTGTCGCGCGGCGGCAGGGCGGGCGGTCCGCTTTCTGCACCGTCGTGCGGCATGATTTTTCGATATTCGGAATGGTTGTAGGCGCTGGAATGCCAGAAATCAAGCCCGCGCCGGGTCGGAGTGGAGCGGTCGCTCTTGCGTCCAGACGGGCCGGGGCCTGGCGGGTAAGGGGAGCGGCATCCGGGGAAGGGACCGGGAGGGGAAGCGCGGAGTGGACAGATGGGGCGGAGGGAGAGAAAGGGACAGGGCGGGCAAACCGGACAAAACGGAAAAGGGCCGCCCGTGTCGTGCGACGCGGGCGGCCCTCTGCTTCAGTCATGTGGGGCGCGGAGGTTGGGAAGTCCTCTGTGAAGGCTGGTCGGTGCGCCCCCCGGCAATTCGCCCGGATTCAGGCTACTGGTTGGCCTGGGGCATCTGGCCGTCATGCATGGGGCCGTGGCCCATGCCCTGGCCGCCCATCATGCCGCCGCCATGGCCCATGCCACGGCCGCCCATCATGCCGCCGCCCATGCCCATGTGGCCCATGCGGCCGTAACCGGGGTTGACGCCCACTTCCTTTTCCAGGCGTTCGTCAAGGGCGGTGTATTCCTTGCGAATCTGGGTACGCAGGTCGGCCAGTTCGCCCGCCAGCTTGGAAATGGTTTCCGGCTTGGTGTTGGGGTTGGTGGACAGGGCGTTCAGTTCGGTGTGCTTGGCCCAGGCCTTGTCCTTCAGCGGCTGGATGCGGGCGTCCGCTTCCTTGTAGACGGCGTCGAACTTGGCCTGCTTTTCCGGGGTCAGGGCGTTGTACACCGCGCCCGTGGCGCAGCCGCCGCCCATGCCCATGCCGCCCATGCGGGCGAAGGCGCTGTCGGTGATGCCGGTGATGGCGAGCAGGCCCGCGAGGGCGACGGTGCCGAGGACGAGATGCTTGGTCTTCATGATGTGTGCTCCTGTACGGTTGGTTGATTCGTTACCGCCCCGTCTGGCGTCTTCGCTGCATCCTCGGTGGATGGCGCGGCCATGTACTGTGGTGCGGGGCTGGTGCGCTTGTTGCTTGCCCCTGCATGAGCAACCGGCGTGCCAAACGGCGGGATCATCTCACAACATACCGTAATTGAACATTAAAAATGCACGCGCAACGCGCCGCAACGCTGCCGGGCCTCTGCATGAAAACCATGCGCATGTATAAAAACTATACGCAGCCGCACGAGTGGCGTATGAAAATCGAACAGGTGAAGCGGTATCGACCAGCCCCGCCCCCGGCGGGCACCGCGCGCCGCAAGGAAGATTCCCATGCCTACGAATAACGCGAACAGCGCGGGCAATATGGACGACAGCAACGGCACGAGCGCGTCCCCGCATGCGACACGTCAGGGACAGCCGGGCCTGTTCGGGCGCGGCGCAAGTGGCGGGCGCTGGGGCAGTGGCGAAAACCTGCCCTCGCCATGGCTGATCATAGGGGCCACGGCTGTCCTGGCCCTGATGGTGGCCGTGCTTACCGCGCTGAACCACGACGGCGAGCAGGAGGCCATGCGGCGCATCCTGTCGGAAAAGGGGGCTTCGCTCATCCGGGCCTTCGAGGCGGGGGCGCGCACCGGTTTGCGTGGCCGCACCGGGGGCGAACTGCGCTTGCAGATATTGCTGGAGGAAATGGCCGACCAGCCGGACATCCAGTTCATTGCCGTCACCGACAGGCAGGGCGTGGTGCTGGCTCACAGCGACCCGCAGTGGATTGGCCGCCCCCTGGCCGATCCGGCCACCATGGAAGCCCTGGCCGTGCCCCCGCCGCCCGCTCCTTTGGGGCGTGACGGGCGCGACGGAAGTCCGCAAAACCGCGACGAGGTGGGCTGGCGGCTGATGGAGGCGGGCGGTCAGCGGGCCTTTCTGGTGTACCGCACCTTCATTCCCCTGCGCCCCACGGCGCGCCATATGGGCATGGGCGGGATGGGCGGCCACATGATGGGCCACCCCCCGCGCGATCCGGAGCACGGCAACATGATGATGGGCTCCATGCCCGGCTGGCTGCGCCGCGAGATGGAGGCGGACATGCAGGCCGAGCGCGACGCCCCGCCCCCGGTGATCATCGTGGCGCTGGACACCGCACCCTTCGACGCCGCCCGCGCGGCGGACCACCGTCATACATTGATCATGCTGTCCATCCTGGCCCTGCTGGGCGGGGCCGGGGTGCTTTCGCTGCTGTGGGCGCGCCATGCGCGCGCCTCGCGGCGGCTGGTGCGGCAGGCCCAGTCCTTTGCCCTGCACGTGGTCACCAGCCTGCCCGACGGGTTGGTGGTGCTGGACGGCGCGGGCCGCGTGGCCACCTGCAACGCGGCGGCGCGCGATCTGCTGCGCCTGGGGGATGCGGTGCCCGCCGGGGCCGCGCCGGAAGCGGTGTTGCCCGCCCCGCTGGCGCAACTGGCCGCCCAACTGCATGGGGGGAAGCACGGCGAAACGCGCGGCGGTGAAGACGCCGGGGCCGATTCGGCTTCCAATGGCGGGCCCAATGTGACGCCAGATGCCCCCTCCGCTTTCGGGGCGGAAGTGACCCTGGACTGCCCCGTGGCGGGCGGCCCGCCCGTGCCCATGAGCGTGCGCGGGGTGCGCATAGCCGCCGGGGACAGGGAAGAGGCCGGTGTCATCCTGATCCTGCGCGACCTGCGCGAGGTGCGCCGCTTGCAAGACGAGGTGCGCCGCCGCGAAAAGCTCGCCGCCATCGGCAGCCTGGCCGCCGGGGTGGCCCACGAACTGCGCAACCCGCTCAGTTCCATCAAGGGCTATGCCACCTATTTCGGCAGCCGCTTTGCCGAGGGCAGCGAAGACCGCGAAGCCGCACGGGTGATGGTGCAGGAGGTGGAACGGCTGAACCGGGTCATCTCCGACCTCATCGGGCTGGCCCGGCCCTCGGACATCGCCCCCCACCCGGTGGACGCGGGATTCCTGGTGCGCCACGTGCTGCGGCTGGTGCGGCAGGACGCCGCCCACCGGGGCGTGACCGTGCGGGTCGAGCCGCAGGACGACGCGCAGGACGGTGTGCCCGGCCCCCTGCCCCGGGTCATGCTGGACCCGGACCGCTTCTCGCAGGCACTGCTCAACGTGTTCCTGAACGCGCTGGAGGCCATGCCCCACGGCGGGGAACTGGCCGTGCGCCTGTCCGCCGCGCCGGGCAACCGCATTGCGGTTTCGGTACGCGATACGGGCACCGGCATTGCGCCGGAGCATCTGGCCACCATCTTCGACCCGTACTTCACCACCAAGAGCCAGGGCACGGGCCTGGGCCTTGCCATCGTGCACAAGATCGTTGAGGCCCACGGCGGCGAGGTGTCGCTGCGCTCCACCCCTGGCCGGGGCACGGAGGTCACCTTCCTGCTGCCCGCGGAGCCGATGACGGGGCAGGAGGGAACGCAAGGTGGGGGGCGCCCCGGCGCGGAGGATGCCGATCCTGCTGCCGATCCTGCTGACGATCCGGCAGCCGCTTCCGCCGCCGTGCAGGATGCATCCCCTGCCGCTTCCGCAGCATTCACCGCTTCCGCCGATTCCGCACGATCCGGCAGTACCGCAAAGGATGACACGCCATGAGCATCGCCACCATCCTCATCGTTGACGACGACGCGGCGCACCGTTCCATGCTGCGCACCATGCTGCGCGGCTGGGGCTACGCCACCGAAGAAGCCGACGACGGCGAATCCGCCGTGGAAAAGGTGCGCCAGCGCGCCTGGGACGCCGTGCTCATGGACGTGCGCATGGCCCGCATGGATGGCATAGCGGCGCTGCACCACATCCTGGACTGGAACCCGGCCACGCCGGTGCTGATCATGACCGCGTTCTCCTCGGTGGATACCGCCGTGGAGGCGCTGCGCACCGGGGCCTACGACTACCTGACCAAGCCGCTGGACTTCGATGTGCTGCGCCACACCCTCGCGCGCGCCCTGGACCACACCCGGCTGGCCAGCGAAAACCGCGAACTGCGCGAGCGCCTGTCGTCACAGGGGGGGCAGGGGGCGCCGGGCGCACCGCACGGCATCATCGGCCGCAGCGCGCCCGTGCACGAACTGGTGGAGATGATCGCCACGGTGGCCCCCTCCGAGGCCACGGTGCTCATCACCGGCGAATCGGGCACCGGCAAGGAACTGGTGGCCCGCGCCCTGCACACGGCCAGTCACCGGGCCAGCCGCCCGCTGGTGACCGTGAACTGCGCCGCGTTGACCGAAACCCTGCTGGAATCGGAACTGTTCGGGCACGAGCGCGGGGCCTTCACCGGGGCCGACCGGCGGCGCGAGGGGCGCTTCGTGCAGGCCGACGGCGGCACGCTGTTTCTGGACGAGATAGGCGAGATGCCCCTGACGTTGCAGGCAAAACTGCTGCGCGCCCTGCAACAGGGCGAAGTGCAGCGGGTGGGCAGCGACACTCCGCTCACCGTGGACGTGCGGGTCATCGCCGCCACCAACCGCGACCTGCGCGAAGAGGCGGCGGCGGGGCGGTTCCGCGAAGACCTGTACTACCGGCTCAACGTCATCGCCGTGCACGTGCCCGCCCTGCGCGAGCGCGCGGGCGACGTGCCCCTGCTGGCCGCGTTCTTCCTGGGGCGGTATACCGAAAAGAACCGCAAACACCTCAAGGGGTTCACTCCGCAGGCCATGGACCTTCTGCTGCGCCACGACTGGCCGGGCAACGTGCGCGAACTGGAAAACGCCATTGAGCGCGCCGTGATCCTGGCCACCGGCGACTACGTGACCGAGCGCGAACTGCCGCTGCATCTGGGGAGTGGGGGCGGGGGGAGCGGAGCGTCTGGCGGCAATGGCGGCAGCGCTGGCGGTGCGGCGGGCGGCGCGGCGGGCGCGGGATACTTCCCGCCCGAGGGCGACGGGCTGGCTCCCTACGCCGGGCTGTCGCTGGAGGACCTGGAGCGCCGGGCCATCATCGCCACCCTGCGCGAAACCGGCGACAACAAGAGCGAGGCCGCGCGCCGTCTGGGCATCACCCGCGCCACCCTGCACAACAAGTTGAAGAAGTACGATCTGGAGTAGCCGTCCGCAACGCGGAAGCAACAGGACGGGCGGAGCGCGGCACGGTGGGTGCCGGTTCCGCCCGCCGTATTTTCTGGGGGTGGGTGGGGGGCATCGCGGACGCCTTTATGGGGCTGTTCGCTACAATCCCGCGCGAGAGAATATCTCTCCCGCCCGCGCGGTGCCCATGCGGGCCACGAACAGTTCGCGCAGGGCGCGGATATCGGCGGCGCGAGGAATGATCCCCCGCGTGAAGGGGACCGCCCACGGTTCGCCGCGCATGAGCGCGCGCGCCCAGGCCCGTACCTCCGACTCGAAGAAGGCCGGGTTGTCGCGCACGATGCGCGCCTTGGCCCTGCCGTCGTCGATGCGGGCCGCATGCGAGTAGTTGGCGTCGTGGAAGACGTAGTGCAGCAACGGCTCTGCCACGCGCACCACGCCGAACCCGGCCATGGCTGCCTGTACCCAGAAATCCCAGTCCTCGTAAGCCGTTTCGGTACGGAAGCCCCGGCTGGCCAGCCACACCTCGCGCCGCATCAGCGAGGTGGTGGGGAACAGGTTCTGGGTGCGCAAAAGGTCCGGATGGAAGTCCGGCACCCGCACCACCCGCGAGCCGGTGGGCGATTCCTCGATGTAGTCCACGCAGGCGATGTGCGGACGGGAGATGCCGGGAGCGGGCATGCCCGTGGGCAGGTCGCCGGGGGCAAGACCGCCTTCGACCCCGGCGGCGTGCAGCGCCGCATGGGCAAGGTCGCGCAGGGAGTGCATACCGGGGCTGGGGGCGGGGGTGTCGGATGTTTCGTCCGATGGCCTCGGTCCCGCTGCCGGAGCGGACGTGCCTGTTCCGCCAGCACCCTCCGCGCGTGCTGTCTCGCCAGCGTCGCCCGTCTCGCCGGTTTTGCCGGTTTCACCTGATGTGGCCCGCCCGTCTCGTTCTTTGCGTTCGGTCCGCTCGGCCTTTCCGTCGGGCTCTGTCAGGGCCGCGTGGGTGCGGCGCAGAAAGTCCGGGGCCAGGTAATCGTCCGGGTCGCAGAACAGCAGAAAGGGGCTGCGCGCCGCCTGTGCCCCGGCATTGCGCACCGGGCCCGGCTTGCCCACGCGCGGCAGGGCCAGCACGCGGAACGCCGCCCACGGGCCATCGGCCTGCCAGCGGCGGGCGCGCTCGCGCGAATCGTCACTGCTGGCATCGTCCACGAAAACCACTTCCACCGCGTCGGGCGGAAAGGTCTGTGCGGCCAGCGTGCCGAAAAAGCGGTCGAGAAATCGGCCGTAGTTGTGGTTGGTCACCACCACGGATATGCGCGGCGCGTGCATGACGCTGCCCCCTGGGTTGCCCCGGTGTTCCCTTGTCGTTTGTCGTCGCCTTTCGAAAGGCGTGGCGCGCAGGGCGTCCGCTGGTCTTTTCGGTGCGCTGGCGCAAAGGTTTAGCGCCCCCGGCGTAAAAAACCGGGGGCGCTGAAGGGGCGAGGACATTGAGGTCGGGGGCCGGGCCGGGGAAGGCCGGGGCAAGGTGGGCGGTGCCGCCGTGCCGCAAGGGATGGGGACGCCGTGCGCCGAACGGGTCAGCTGACAGGTCAGTGGACGGTTCGGGCCGGTTCGGGCCGGTTCGGGACGGCTCAGGCCGGATCAGGGGCCGGATCTGGGGACGGATCAGCGGGTGGCGATGGCCGCGCCAGTGCCCACCATCACCGCACCGGCGCCGCGGTGCAGCAGCCGGGTGGCGCGCGGGGTGGACAGCATGCGCCGGGCGCGCGCGGCCATCACCGCGTAGCCGCCCAGCACACAACCCACCACGGCCACGGTGGTGGCCGCAACCAGCGCGGCGCCCGTGGCGTCCAGGGTGCGCAGGTCCACGAAGGTGGGCAGAAAGCCCACGTAGAACACGATGACCTTGGGGTTGCCCAGGGTGAGGGCCAGGCCCCCGCAGACGGTGCGCAGCAGGCGCAACGGTGTTGGCGTGGGCAGCGGCGCGATGCCGGTATGGCTTGTTGCGTCGTCGGACGCCGCCCCTTCGGGCACGGCCATGGGCCGGGCCGTGCCCGCGCCGCGCCACAGGCCGATGCCCAGCCAGATCAGGTAGGCCGCGCCGCCAAGGCGTACCACCAGGAACAGGTCGCCCATGCTTTCCGCAAGCACGGTCAGCCCGGCCATGGCCAGCAGCAGAAAGATCAGGTCGCCGCAGATGATGCCCGCCGTAAGGGCCAGCGCCGTGGGCAGGCCGCGCCCCAGCGCGGCGGACAGCACGGCGAACACGCCGGGACCGGGAGTGATGGCCAGGATGAACAGGGCAACGGCCAGGGCTGCAAGGGAATGGATGGTCATGGAAGTCTCCGGGCAGGCCCCTGTGGAGAGGTAGCGGGGGGAGCCGTTGGGCCACAGGGCGGCGGGGCGAGGCCGCCCGGCGCATTTTTGCCAGACGCGTTTGTACATTTATGGATGCACCGGGGTGGGCTGCCCCGCAGGGGCTGCGTGTGCCGCCGGATGCCCGTCCTGCATAGCCCCGCGCGGTACGCCAGGCAAGTGGTGTGCGGCGCGGCGGCCTGCCGACATCGCGTTGCCCCTCGACAAGGCAGGGTTCCTGCCGCTACGGTGCGCCTTGCCGTCCGACCGTTTCACGCTTTCGTGAACCGGTCCCGTTCCGCTCACGCTGTTGCGCGCACCCCGCGCGGAGACGCCATGTCAGCCACACCTTCCGCCACACCGCCCGCAGCGCATGCCGCAGCCACCTCCGGTTCCGGTACGCCCGCATCCCCCCTTGCGCCCGCATCAGGTGACGACATGGAGCACGTCCGCCGGTTCATCGCCGAGCGCGACATGTTCGCCAGACATCTGGGCATAGAGATCACCGAGGTCGCGCGCGGCTATGCCCGCGCCGTCATGCCCATGGATGCGCACCATCGCAACGGCGTGGGCATGGCCCACGGCGGGGCCATCTTTGCCGTGGCCGACTTGGCCTTTGCCGTGGCCTGCAACACGCGCGGCAGGGTCAGCGTGAACCTGAACACCTCCATCTCGTTCCTGGCGCCCGGCAAGTGCGGGCCGCTGACGGCAGAGGCGCGCGAAATAAGTGCCGCCAGACGGGTGGCCACCTACGAGATCCGCATCACCGACGGCGAGGGCACGCTCATCGCCATCTGTCAGGCCACCGCCTACAGCAAGGATCAGCCGGTGCCCGGCATGGCCAGTGCCGGGGAATCCCGGAGCGCGGACTAGCCGCGCCATTCACAACAGGGCACAACAGGCCGCAACAGGCCGCAACAGGGAAGCCGCAACGCCCGCCCCGTCGGAAGACGCACGCATGAAACTACGAATGGAATGCATCTTTCGCGACAGGGTGGGCATCGTCTCCGACCTGTCCTCGCTGCTGGCCGGGCAGGCACTGTCCATCGTCTCCAT
Source organism: Nitratidesulfovibrio sp. (assembly GCF_040373385.1). Lineage (NCBI taxonomy): Bacteria > Pseudomonadati > Thermodesulfobacteriota > Desulfovibrionia > Desulfovibrionales > Desulfovibrionaceae > Nitratidesulfovibrio > Nitratidesulfovibrio sp. The sequence continues at coordinate 99,865 of NZ_JBDXXH010000008.1, forward strand.
GGAAGTGGAGCGCCGCCCCGGCAGCCCGGCAACCGCGCTCGCCACGGACTCGGCCCCCGCCCCATCCCCCGGCCCATCTTCCGCCCTATCCGCTGGCCCGTCCCCCGGCATGGACCGCGCCTTCGTGTATCTGGAGGCGGACAGCTCGCGCGACGTGGACCGCGCCGCCCTGTTCGAGACGCTGGGGCGCATTCCCGACCTGCTGGAATTCCGCATCGTGGAGACCCTGCCCGCCGAGGAACGCGCCAACCGTTTTCTGGTGCTGCTGGACAACCTGCGCGACGGGGTGCTGTCCATCGACGCGGAGGGGCGGGTGACCTCCATCAACAAGGTGGCCCGCGAGGCTTACGGGTGTACCGGCACGCCGGGTGCACCCGCCTCCCCCGCCTCCCCCACCTCCCCCACTGGCCCCACTGGCGCGGGCACCACGGGCACGTCCCCAGCCGCAGACCTGTCCGGCTTGCCGCTGGACGCGCTGGGCCTGCCCGACCGGGGCATCCTGGACTGTCTGTCCGGGCGCGAACTGGTGGACGCCAAGCGCGAGGTGGCCACCCCCGGTGGCGGGCGGTTGCAATTCTTCGTCACCCGCAGGCCCATCCGCGATGGCGAGGGGCGCATCATCGGCGCGGTGGAAGTGGCCCGCGACATGCGCGAAATCCGCAAGCTGGCCCGCTCCATCACGGAGCCTGCGCAGGTGACCTTCGGCGACATCGTGGGCCAGCACCCGGCCATCGGGTTTGCCATTTCCTTTGCCCGGCGCGTGGCCACCACAGATTCCATCATCGCCATCCGGGGGGAGAGCGGCACCGGCAAGGAACTGTTCGCGCGGGCCATCCACACCGCAAGCATGCGGCAGGGGCCGTTCGTGCCGGTGAACTGCGCGGCCCTGCCGGAACAGCTGCTGGAAAGCGAACTGTTCGGCTACGAGGCCGGGGCCTTTACCGGCGGTCGGCGCGAGGGCAAGCCCGGCCTGTTCGAGACGGCGCGCGGCGGCACGGTGCTGCTGGACGAGATAGGCGACATGCCGCTGGCTTCGCAGGCCAAGATGTTGCGGGTAATGCAGGAAGGCAGCGTGCGCCGGGTTGGCGGCACGGCCGAGGTGCCCGTGGACGTGCGCATCATCACCGCCACCAACCGCACGTTGGAACGGCTGGTGGAGGAAGGGCGCTTTCGGCAGGACCTGTACTACCGCATCAATGTGCTGCCCATCCACATTCCGCCCCTGAAGGAACGGCCCGAGGACATCACCGTGCTGGCCGAGCATTTTCTGCTGGGGCTGGCCGCCCGGCTGGGCGGACCGGTGCGCAGCCTGTCGCCGGGGGCGCTGGCGCGGCTTGCGGGCCACCACTGGCCGGGCAACGTGCGCGAGTTGAAGAACGTGGTGGAACGCGCGGCCATCCTGTGCCCGGACGAGGTGGTGGGGGCGCGGTTCATCCTGTTCGCCCACGAACTGGAAGGCGGGCTGTTCGGCGAGTCGGCCCGGCTGGCCGATGGCGTGGCAGACACCGTGGCCGACGCGGCGGCCCTGGCCTCGGGCCACGAGCACCATGGCGGCGGCGAAGGGCGGCTCAAGGACATGATTGCCGTTTTTGAAAAACGGATCATCGTCGATGCCGTGGCTGCTGCGGGCAGTGTGCGCAAGGCAGCAAGAAAGCTGGGTATTTCTCACACGGCCTTGCTCGACAAGCTGCGGCGGCACGGCGTGAAGCCGGTCTGAAAATCTTCCAGTGGTCTGAAAATATTCCGCCTGCCCTGCGGCATTATCTCGGGTTTTATGCCTTGTTTACTTGAACAGTGGTCTGATTTATTTCCACTTTGCGCATGATCCCTTGCTGTGCCGCTTCCATTCCCCGCTGCTCTCCGCTCCGTCCCCTCCTCCTTGTGCTTCCGCAACTCACTGGTCCGATTTGCGTTTTTGTGACTCGTTCGGGAATTGCGGCGTTTCGCCCGATTTTCCGGCAAGTTGGCAAGGTGTTTGCTGTAGGAACGATGCGCCCGCGCGGGCGCACCCTGTCCGGGGTTTTCACAGCGCACCGAAACGCACCGCAACGCGCCGCACCACCGGCGTATCTGGAGGCTCAGATGATCGTTGGCATCCTGAAGGAGATCAAGAAGGAAGAAAACCGCGTCGCCATGACCCCCGCCGGAGTCGAGGTGATGGTGCATGCCGGGCACACCCTGCTGGTGGAAAAGAACGCCGGCGCGGGCAGCGGCTTTGCCGACGAAGCCTACGTGGAAGCGGGCGCCACCATCGTGGCTACCCCTGCCGAAATTTACGCCAAATCCGACATGGTCATGCACGTCAAGGAGCCGCAGGCGTCCGAATACGGCATGATCCGCCCCGGCCAGATCGTGTTCACCTACCTGCACCTGGCCGCCGACGAACCGCAGACCCAGGCCCTGCTGAAGAGCGGTGCGGTGTGCATCGCCTACGAAACCATCCAGAAGGCCGACGGCAGCCTGCCCCTGCTCACCCCCATGAGTGAAGTGGCCGGCCGCATGGCCATCCAGCAGGGCGCCAAGTACCTGGAAATGGCCCAGGGCGGTAACGGCGTGCTGCTGGGCGGCGTGCCCGGCGTGGACCCCGGCACCGTGGTGGTCATCGGCGGCGGCGTGGTGGGTACCCACGCGGCCCGCATGGCCTGCGGCCTGGGCGCCAAGGTGTACATCCTGGACATGAGCCTGGACCGCCTGCGCCACCTCAGCGAAGTGATGCCCTCCAACTGCTTCCCGCTCATGTCGTCCCCGGCCACCGTGCGCAAGCTGGTGCGCGAGGCCGACGTGGTGGTGGGCGCGGTGCTGGTTACCGGCGCCAAGGCCCCCAAGCTGGTCACCCGCGACATGCTGAAGACCATGAAGCCGGGCTCGGTGCTGGTGGACGTGGCCATCGACCAGGGCGGCTGCTTCGAAACCTCCAAGGCGACCACCCATACCGACCCCACCTTCGTGGTGGACGGCGTGGTGCACTACTGCGTGGCCAACATGCCCGGCGCGGTGGCCAAGACGTCCACCCTGGCCCTGACCAACGCCACCCTGCCCTACGCGCTGACCATCGCCAACAAGGGCTGGAAGCGCGCCATGCAGGACAATTGCGAAATCGCCAAGGGCGCCAACGTCATCGATGGCAAGATCACCTTCAAGGGCGTGGCCGAGGCCTTTGGCCTGGACTACGTTTCCGTGGATACCTTCCTGAATTAGTCCCCTTCGGGGCGGACTTCATGCTGCACCTCCGCGCGGGGCCGGGCGGACCGCCCGCCGCCCGGCCCGCGCACCGCATTTCCCCGACTCCGGCCTTTGCATTCCCGGCCCCCGCGAGTGTTCGTCGCATTCGCGGTAAAGGCCCGCCCTACGGGGGGCGGGCCTTTTTTGTTGGCGGGGCAAGGGCAAGAACAGGGGTATGACGACGGGGGCTGCGGGCGCAGCGGTCAGGGTGCCATGGCAGGGAACGCCACGGGATGGCGACAGGCACTGGCGCGGGGCGCAATGCCCTGCCCCCGGCCATGGCAGGCCCTGCTGGCGGACGCCGCACCCGGGTTGCAAGCCTGTGCGCCATTGCCGGTTTCCGCACGGCAGGCCGGTGCGAACACGGGGCCTGTCCGGGGTGTGGGGGCACGGACGCGGTCCCCACCTCCCCCGCGCGCACCACGCAAAACCGCCCGGACCTTGCGGTCCGGGCGGTATCGTTTGCGTTCAGGCTGGCGGATCGGCCTGTCGCCGGGTGGGCACCCGGCAACGGGGCGCTAGGCCACCGGGTTGCCGGTGCGGATGCGCAGCCCCTTGGCCACGTCCATCACGAAGACCACGCCGTCGCCTTCCTTGCCGGTGCGGGCACCTTCGGTCACCGCTTCCAGGGCGGCGGCCTCCAGTTCGTCCTTGATGCCGATCTCGATGCGCACCTTCTTCAGCAGGTTCACTTCGCTGACCACGCCGCGGTAGGTTTCGGTGTAGCCTTTCTGGCGACCGGCCCCCAGGATGTTGGTGACCGACATGCTGTAGATCTGCCGGGCGTACAGGGCCTGCTTCACGGCGGTCAGGCGCTCGGGCCGGACGTATGCGATGATGAGTTTCATGGTGTTATCCCCCTGCCCTTACTCGTTGGAGAAGATCTGGAAGCCGCTGTAGGCTTCGGAGCCGTGTTCGGTGATGTCGAGGCCCTTCAGTTCCTCTTCGGCGGGCACGCGCACGCCCATGGTCATCTTGAGCACGCTGAACAGGATGAACCCGGTGCCGAAGGCCCACGCAAAGGCCGCGGCCACGCCGATGGCCTGGGTGACCAGCTGGCCCGCGCCACCGCCGTAGAACAGGCCGGTGATGGTGCCGTAGCCGGGGGCGGCGAACAGACCCACCATCAGCGTGCCGTAGGCGCCGCACACGCCGTGCACCGAAATGGCGCCCACGGGATCGTCGATCTTCAGCACCTGGTCGATGAACAGGACGGAGAGCACCACCAGCACCCCGGCACCGAAGCCGATGATCAGCGAGCCGATGGGCGATACTTCGAAGCACCCGGCGGTGATGGCCACAAGGCCCGCCAGCGCGCCGTTCATGCTCATGGAAACGTCGGGCTTGCCGTACTTCAGCCAGATGGTGATCATGGCGCCCAGCATGCCGGTGCAGCCCGCAAGGCAGGTGTTGACCGCGATGTAGCCGATGGTGCCGTTGGCCACGGTGGTGGAGCCGGGGTTGAACCCGAACCAGCCGAACCACAGGATGAACACGCCAAGGGCGGCCAGGGGCAGGCTGTGGCCCTGGATGGAGCGGGCCTTGCCGTCGGCGGAATACTTGCCAAGGCGCGGACCGACCACGATGGCGCCGGCCAGGGATATCCAGCCGCCCACCGAGTGGACCACGGTGGACCCGGCGAAGTCGGCAAAGCCCATGGCCGCCAGCCAGCCACCTTCATTGCCGAACAGGTTGCCCCACGCCCAGTGCCCGGTGACCGGGTAGATCAGGCCCGTAACCACCATGCTCATGAGGATGTATGCGCCGAACTTGGTGCGCTCGGCGATGGCACCGGAGACGATGGTGGCCGAGGTGGCCGCGAACACGGCCTGGAAGAACCAGAAGGTCATGGCCCACATGCCCTCAGGCGTGGAGCCGTCGAACGATGCCAGCGCGAAGTCCGAGCCGCCGATGAAGCCGCTGATGGACTTGCCGAACATCAGCCCGAAGCCGAACAGGAAAAAGATGGGCGCACCGGCGGCGAAATCAAGAAAGTTCTTCATGATGATGTTGCCGGCGTTCTTGGCGCGGGTAAGGCCCGCCTCCACGAACGCGAACCCCGCCTGCATGAACATGACGAGGATGGCGGCGATGAGCGTCCAGAGCGTGTTGGCGTCGGACTGCGACAGGAACTGTGGTGCGTCCTCGGCGTAGGCGGGCAGCGGTGCGAGCGCGGCCAGACCCAGCACGGAGCACCCGATGGCCAGAGACAGCAGGGAGCGTTTGCCCGTGGGCGATGCAGTGATCATTGGTTCCTCCTTCGACCCCTTTGATCGAAAACCCCTTTCGAAGGGTGCGGTGATGATGTGGAGCCGTAGGAGCAATCTCTGGTCCAAGCGTGAAAAATATTGAAATTATCGGGGTTAGCGTGATGCCGAGTGTGCGAGGCCGTGATATTTTTCTTTATTTTTACAAAAACAGCGCAAAAAATGCGCCATGATACTTCATAATTGTAAAATTGAATGCAGCGTGAGGGGTTGGCTGCGGAGCCGGGAAGAACGTTGCGTGCTGTCCGAGAGCGGACGGAGGCTGCTGGTGTTCGACCGTGGTCGGCGCCCTGCGCCGTGGAGCAGCGGCTGCGCGATGGAGTCGGGCTGGGCGGAGTGGAGAGAGAGTGGCGCGCGCCGTGTCATTCGGGGTTGTGGTGGGGTATGGTTGGAGGCGGCGCGAGGAGCGTTGCGGGCCGGATTGAGCGACGAAAAAGAGGGAGCAGACACAATTGTAGCGCCGATGCCGCAACGCGCGGGAAAGATGCGGAGCGTTTTTACAAAAACAGCAATTTGCCCTGCCGCGTCATTGGATGCGGTGCCGGAAAAGCCATCCGGCGGCGGCCATGCACACCGCGCCGATGAGCGCCAGCGGCCACAACTGCGGGGCCAGCAGGGTCAGGTCCGCCCCTTCCAGAAACACCCCCCGCACGATGATGAGCACGTAGCGCATGGGGTTAACCAGGGTAAGCCACTGCACCGGCTCGGCCATGTTGGCGATGGGCGTGGCGAACCCGGAAAGGATGGCGGCGGGCATGGTGAACAGGAACATGCCCAGCAGCCCCTGCTGCATGGTCACCGACAGGGACGAAATCATCAGGCCGATGCCCACCACCGAGAACAGGAACAGCACCAGCCCGGTGTATAGGGTCAGCAGGTTGCCGCGCAGGGGCACCCCGAACCAGAAGACCGCCATGGCCACGATGAGCGATGCCTCGAACAATCCCACCAGAAAGCCGGGGGCGGCCTTGCCGATCAGCAGTTCCGTGGGGCGGTAGGGGGTGACCAGCATCTGGTCGAAGGTGCCCTGTTCGCGCTCGCGGGCCACGGACAGTGCGGTGATGATTAGCGTGACCACCATGGTCACCATGACCACGATCCCCGGCACGAAAAACCATCGGCTGAGCAGGTTGGGATTGTGCCATGCCCGCGTCAGCAGCGTGGAAGGGCGGGGCTGGCCGCCATGTGCGGCCATGTAGCGCGCGCCGAAGTCATCCACGATGGAGGCCATGTAGTTGAGGGCAAGCCCGGCGGTATTGGAGTTGCGTCCGTCGGCAATGGCCTGGATCACGGCCTGCGAGGGCGCGGGGGATACGCTGGGGGCATTGCCGCCGTCAGTATCCGCAGTGGTCGGTTGCCCCACCCCGCCGCGCAGGGTCAGGGCGCGCTCGAAGCCCTGGCCGATGCGCAGCACCAGCCGCACCTGTCCGGCGTCGAGCAGGCGAGCCATGTCCGCATCGCGGCGCAGGTATTCCACCACGCGGAAGGTGGGCGACCCGGCCACCCGCGCGGCCAGCTCGCGCGAGGCCGCACTGAGGTCCTCGTCATAGATGGCGCAGGGCACGTCCACCAGATCGAAGGTGGCGGCATAGCCGAAGATGATGGTCTGGAGCAGCGGGGGCAGGATGACCACCGTGCGGCTCTTGGGGTCCTTCAGCAGGGTCAGGAATTCCTTGGCGATGAGCGCCAGCAGGCGGTGCAGCAGGGCCAGCGGGCCCCTGAGAGGAGGGGCAGCAGGGGCGACGGCAGCGGGGGCGGGCTTTCGGGTGCTACGGTGTGCGGTGGTGTGGTCGTGCATGGCGTGCCCCTAGTCCAGCCGTTTGCGGCAGCGCAGCCTTGCCACGGTAAGGAAGAAGAACGCCAGCGCGGCAAGGGCCAGCGCATTGGGCACGATGACCTCCCATACTTCGCCCGCCAGAAAGATGGTTTTGAGCAGGGTGGCGAAGTAGCGCGCCGCGATGACGTACGACACCGCCTGCACGAAGCCGGGGGTGCTTTCCAGGTCGAAGATGAACCCCGACAGGAACAGCGCGGGCAGAAAGGTGGACAGCAGCGCCGCCTGCCCCGCGATGAACTGGTTGCGCGCCAGCACCGAGATCAGCAGCCCCATGCCCAGCGCGGCGGTGAGGAACAGCGACGAGGCTCCGGCCAGCACCGCCAGCGAACCGCGCAGGGGTACCCCGAACAGGTACAGGGCCATGATCACGGTCAGCACCATGCCCCCCATGCCCAGCACGAAATAGGGCAGCAGCTTGCCGGTGAGCAGTTCGCCCATGCGCACCGGGGTCACCAGCAGGGCCTCCATGGTGCCGCGTTCCCATTCGCGGGCCATGACCATGGCGGTCAGCAGGGCGCCGGTCAGGGTCATGATCAGCACCATCAGCCCCGGCACCAGAAAGTGGCGGCTGTCCGAGGTGGGGTTGAACCACATGCGCGTGGCCAGCCGTACCGCCGGCACCTGCCCGGCGGTGGCCACCCGTCCGGACAGCCAGCTCTGCCACACGCTGGTGACGTAGCCGGATACGGTGCGGGCGTTGTTGGGGTCCACCCCGTTGACGATGAGCTGTACCGGCACGGTGCCCGTATCCCCAGCCGGGGGGGCGTCGTCAGGGCGTGCCGTCCACCCCGCGCCAGCGCCGGTGGCATCCGAAAGGCGGCGGGCGAAGTCGGATTGCAGGTGCACGATGGCATCCACCCGCCCGGCGCGCAGGTCTTCCTCTGCCCGGCGCATGTCGGTGACGACGCGGGGGCGAAAGGTATCGGCCAGCAGCAGGCGCGCGGCGAGTTCCATGGCCTCCGGCCCCAGGTCGTCGGCCACGATGGCCACGGGCACGTCTCGGGCGTCCAGGCTGATGCCGTAGCCGAACAGGAACAGCAGCGCCACCGGCATGATCAACGCGATGGCGATGGCGCTGGGGTCGCGCACCACTTGCAGCCACTCCTTGCGCAGCAGGCCGCGCATGCGCAGCAGCAGCCCGCGCAGGGCGGAGGGGCGGACATCCTGCTCCATGGCGCCGGGGACGGTGCTGTCGGCCCGGGGACGCGTGCCGGGGCCGGGAGACGGCCCGGCCGTGCCGCTTGGAGCGGTCGCGCCGGATGTGCCTGCTTCGGTGGCCCTGTGCCGTTCCGCCAGCGCGATGAAGGCCCGCTCGATGGTGGCCGCTTCGGGGGGTAATGCCGTGTCGTGCCCGGCGCCGTCCTGTCGCCTTCCGTGCGGCGGGGTTGCCTCCGTGGGCGCCAGTGCCCGGATTTCCGCCGGGGTGCCCAGGGCCAGCACTTCGCCGCCCACCAGAATGGCCATGCGGTCGCAGTATTCCGCCTCGTCCAGGAAGTGGGTGGTAACGATGACCGTGACGCCCGATTCGGCCAGCGCGGTGATGCGTCGCCAGAACTCGCGCCGGGCCAGCGGATCCACGCCCGAGGTTGCCTCGTCCAGAAACAGGATGTCCGGCTGGTGCATCAGGGCACAGGCCATGGCCAGCCGCTGCCGGTAGCCCAGCGAAAGTTCGCCGCTCTGGGCATCGGCCACATCCGCAAGGTCGAAGTCGCGCAGGGCCCAGGCGATGCGCGCATCGCGCGCGGCGCCATGCAGGCCGTAGGCGCTGGCGAAGAAACGCAGGTTCTCCAGCACCGAAAGCTGCCCGTACAGCGAAAATTTCTGGGCCACGTAGCCCACCCGCCCGCGCGCGGCGGCCGGGGCGCGGCGCAGGTCCACACCGGCCACGCGCAGGGTGCCGCCCGTGGGCGGCAAGAGGCCGCAGAGCATCCGGAAGATGGTGGACTTGCCCGCGCCGTTGGGCCCCAGCAGCCCGAAGATTTCGCCGCGCCGCACATCGAAGCTGGCGCCCTTCACGGCCATGAACGTGCCGAAGCGGCGTTCGAGGCCGCGCACCTCGATGACCGGCGGCGCGTCCGGAGAATCGGTCCGGGTGGGAATATCGGGGGTGTCGGGGGTATCGGGCGCGGATGAAGGCGCCGGGTGCCGCAGGGCGCGGTCCGGTTCGGACCGGGGGATGGGGGCAGCGCTGGACGTGGCGTCAGGCGGCGCAAGCTGCCCGCCCGTCACGCCATCCTTTGGGCCGGACTCTTGCGGCAGCGCGGCGAACAGGGCCAGGAAGCCATCCTCGAAGTCGGGGGCGCGGGGGTGCAGGCTGCCGAGGACGCCCGGCGCGGAAGCCTGTTCCGCCAGCAGGCCGCCGTCCACCAGCGCCCGTGCCGCCTGCGGGGTCTCCGTCAGCAGGCGTACCCCACCCGCGCGCAGCACCGCATCGGTCACGCCGGGGGCCTCGCCCAGCAGGTTCTGGGCCGCGCGGGCGCGCGCAGCGGGGGTGACGGACCAAGTCCGCCCCGCCATGGGCCGGGTGAAGTCTCCTGGCGGGCCGTCGCCCACCAGCCGCCCGTGGTGCATGATGGCCACCCGGTCGCAGTGTTCCGCCTCGTCCAGGTAGGCGGTGCTGACCAGCACGGTGATGCCGTGCTCGCGCACCAGCGAGAACACGATGTTCCACAACTCGCGCCGGGACAGCGGGTCCACGCCCACGGTGGGTTCGTCAAGCAGCAGCAACCGGGGCGAGCGCACCAGGGTGCAGGCCAGCCCCAGCTTCTGCTTCATGCCGCCGGAAAGTCGCCCGGCCAGGCGGTCGAGGAACGGCGCAAGGCCGGTCATGCGCATCAGCGCGGGCCAGCGCTCGGCCTTTTGCGCGGCGGATACCCCGTGCAGGTCGGCGTACAGGGACAGGTTTTCGGCCACGGAAAGGTCTTCGTACAGGCCGAAGCGTTGGGGCATGTAACCGATGGCCGACTGCACGGCCTGCGCCTCGGCCACGGTGTCGTGCCCAAGCACGGTCAGGCTGCCCGCATCGGGCAACAGCAGCCCGGCGGCCAGGCGCAGCAGGGTGGTCTTGCCCGCGCCGTCCGGCCCCAGCAGGCCGTTGATGGTGCCGGGGGCAAGGTCCAGGGTCACCCCGTCCACGGCCCGGACAACCGAAGCCATGCTTCCCGGGGCGGGAAAGGTCCGGCACAGCCCGCGCGCGGCAAACACGGGCGAGGGGGGTGTCATTGCGGAACTCCGGGCGCGGCGTCAGCGCCTGCCATGGCATTGGGCGTGGCGCTTGTCGTGGCGTTGGCCTGGCGCGCCCCATCGGTGTGCACGGGCACCGCGTGGCCCTCGCGCAGGGTGACCGTGGCGGGCATGCCCAGGCGCAGCGCGTCGTCGGGGTCACGCACGAACACGCGGGCCTCGTACACCAGCGAGGTGCGCAGTTCCGGCGTTTCCACGTTGCGTGGGGTGAATTCCGCCGTGGGCGAGATGAACCCCAGCCAGCCCTCCAGCGGCTGGCCGGGCCGGGCGTCGGTGGCAATTTCTGCGGGCATGCCTTCGTGCACGCGGCCAAGCTGGGTTTCCGTCAGGTAGGCGCGCACCCACTTGGGGTCGGTGATGGCCACGGTGCATACCGGGCGCTGGGCAGAGGCCATGTCGCCCGGTTCCAGCAGGCGCGAGCGTACCACGCCGGACAAGGGGGCGCGCAATTCGCTGTCGGCGCGGCGCTGCTCCAGCACGGCCAGGTCGGCCCGCTGGCCAGCAAGCGTAGCGCGGGCCTCGTCGATATCCTCGCGGCGCGGGCCTTCCTCCACCAGGGCCAGTTGGGCCTGGGCCACGCGCAGGCGGGCGGCGGCCTGGTCGCGCGCGGCCAGGGCGTCGTCCACGTCCTGCTCGCGCGCGGCCCCGGTGCCGGACAGGGCGCGCAGCCGGTCGTAGGTGCGCCGGGCGTTGTCCAGTTCCACGGCGGCGGCGTCGGCATCGGCGCGGGCGCGGCGCTTTTCCTGCGGTCGCGAGCCGTTTTCCAGCCGGGCAAGCGCGGCGGCCTGCGCGGCCACGCGGGCCTTGGCACGGGCAATCTCGCGGTTCAGGCGGTCGGTTTCCAGCACGGCCACCAGCGTGCCGGGGGCCAGCCGGTCGCCCTCGCGTACCAGCACGCGGGCCACCCGTTCGGCGTCCTTGAAGGCCAGGGAAACCTGGCGCAGGTCCACGTTGCCGTACAGCACCACCGGTCCCGCATCGGGCACGGGACGCAGGGCACGCCAGGCCAACGCGCCACCAGCCATGCACAGCGCCAGCACGGCGAGGGCGAGAATGCGTTTCTTCATGCGCTGCTCCGGGGAAGGGGCACGCGGGGTGCGCGCGGTAGGGGTTCCGGTGTGATGGCGCCAGCCTAGTGGGCTGGAGGATAAAAGTCAAATTCAAATTTAAATTTTGAATTTGACACTATCCCCGTGCCCATCCTATAGCATGTGCATGAAGAAGTCGTCCGATCGGAACAGCGGCCAGGGCAGCCGCGAACAGGGCCGGGAACAGGGCCGCGAATCCACCCGCCAGCGCCTGCTGGAGGCGGCGGGCATGGTCTTTGCCGAGCACGGCTACGACCGGGCCACCGGCAAGGAAATCTGCGAGCGGGCCGGGGCCAACCCCGCAGCCATCAACTACCATTTCGGCGGCAAGGACAAGCTGTACGCCGCCGCCCTGCACGAGGCGCACCGCCGCTTCCTCACGGCGGAAGACCTGCGCGTCGCGCTGCCGCCGGGCACGCCAGCGGCGGAACGGGTGGGCATCATCATCCGCGACCTGCTGTCCAACCTGCTCACGACAGACCCTTCCGCCTGGCAGCTCAAGCTGATGACCCAGGAAATGATGCGCCCCACCCCCTTTCTGGACGAACTGGTGCGCGCCGAAATCGTGCCCAAGTCCATGTTCCTGCGCGCGGCGGTGGCCGAACTGCTGGGCCGCCCAGACAGCCATCCTTCCGTCCAGCTTTCGTGCATGAACATCATCGCCCTGTGCCTCAGCCAGTATCTGAACCGCGAAATTTTTCGTCGGGTGTTCCCCGCCCTGGCCCTTTCGGCGGACGGACTGGAATTGCTCACCGCACACACCCTGTCCTTCGTCACCGGCGGGCTGCGGCAGGTGGCCGCCACATTGCCGGGGGCGCCGGGGGCACCCTTGCCGCAGGAGACACCATGAACGCGGACCACGCTCCGGCGCGACGCACCCGGCTCTTTCGGAAGATGATTCCGACGCCAGCGCAGCCCCTCCTTTTCGCCGCCCTGCCTGGAGTGCTCGCGCGGCCCGTGCTTCCCGCGTTGCTGATCCTGGCTCTGGCGGGCTGCGCCGTGGGGCCGGACTACGACCGCCCCGCTCCGCCCGCCGCGCCCACGGAATGGAGCGCGGCCGCGACCCGCCCCGAAATTGCCCCCAAGGTTTCCGGGAACGCAGACAAGAACGGCGCCGCGCCCAAAGATTCGGATGCACCCCGCGCCGCCGTAAGCGCCGCCACCCCGGACGGGCAGTGGTGGGAGCGCATGGGCGATCCACTGCTGTCGGAGCTGGTGGCCATGGCCGTGGGCCACAACAACGACGCCCTCATGGCCGCCGCCAACCTGCGCGAGGCCCGCGCCGTGGTGGGCGTGGCCCGTGGCGCCCTGCTGCCCGAGGCGGCGACGGGCGGCAGCTTTGAGCGCAGCCGGGTGAGCGCCAACACCCTCACCGGGCAATCGCTGGAAATGGCCAACATGCCGCTGGAAAGCGACCTGTATCAGGCCGGGTTCGACGCGCGGTGGGAAATCGACATCTTCGGCGGCGCCCGGCGCGGTGTGGAAGCTGCCCGTGCCCGGCAGCAGGCGGCGGAGGCCGGGCTGTCCGACGTGCTGCTTTCCGTGGCGGCGGAAACGGCCCGCGCCTACGTGGAACTGCGCGGTGCGCAGGCCCGGCTGGACGTGGCCGAACGCAACGCCGAAGCCCAGCGCCATACCCTGGAACTGGTGCGATTGCGCCGCGACGTGGGCGTGGCCAGCGACATGAACGTGTTGCAGGCCGAGGCCCAGTTGCAGCGCACCCTGGCCCTTGTGCCCCCGCTGCGTGCGGCCACGGACGCCTCCATCCACCGGCTGGGCGTGCTGTGCGGCTTGCCCCCGGCGGCCCTGCGCGATCGGCTGACCCCGTGCGCGCCCCTGCCCACCGTGCCCGACCTGGTGCCCGTGGGCCTGCCCTCGGACCTCTTGCTGCGCCGTCCGGACATCCGCCGGGTAGAGCATGAACTGCATGCGGCCACGGCGGACATCGGCCAGCGCGAGGCGGACCTGTTCCCCAAGTTTTCGCTTACCGGCTCGTACGGGCTGAACAGCATCCATTTTTCGGACCTGTTCCGCGACGACAGCCGCGCCTGGACCATCATGCCCGGCGTGCGCTGGGCCATCTTCGAGGGTGGACGCACCCGAGCCGCCGTGGCCGCGCTGGAGGCCCGGCGCGAGGCCACCCTGGAGAGCTGGCGCAAGACCGTGCTGGTGGCCTTCGAAGAGGTGGAAACCTCGCTGGCCCGCTACGCCGAATCGTTCGTGGAGCGTGAACGGCTGTCCCGCTCGCTGGCTGCGCAGGCAGAGGCCACCCGGCTGGCCAAGGTGCGTTACGCGGAAGGCGTGGACGACCTGCTGACCGTGCTGGACGCCGAGCGTCGCCAACTGGAGGTGGAAGAGGCCCTGGCCCGCAGCCGCTCCGGCGTGCTGCTGCACCTGGTGTCGCTGTACAAGGCCCTGGGAGGCGGCTGGCCTGAAGGAAGCGCGGGGGGCGGTGCGGATGCGGCAATCGTTCCGGTTGTGGCCCCGGCGTCCGCCTCGTCGTCGACCCCGGCGGGAAGTGCGGCGTCCGGCGGGAAGTAAGGTGCCCGGCGGGAAGTAAGGCGTCCGGCGGGAAGTAAGGCGTCCGGTGGGAAGGGGGTACGCCGAAGGCGACACCCGCGCGTCAGACCTTGCGGCAGTAGCGCAGCCCACGGCGGCACGGACGCGACCATGCCCCAGGGGGCTTGCGCACCGGCACGCTCCGTGCCATGAGGGCGCACCGTCCGGTGCCGCAAGCTTCGGGTGCCCTGCCTTCGGCGCGCACCGGATTTTGGCAGCATCGGACATACGACCTTTCCAAAGGAGGCCCCATGCCCGTCATTCCCATGATTCTGACCGTGCTCGGCGCGTGGCTGTGGTATCAGGCGTTCGTGGCGTGGAAGCGCCACAAGGCCGGAGACCCCAAGGCCAAAACCGTGGCCATCGTCTGTGTGGTGGGCGCGGCGGTCGCCATGGTCGGCGGCGTGCTGGGCGGCCTGCCCAGGTAGGTACTGCCGTTCTCTCCCCCTGCCCCGCACGATGAAAAACGCGGCGTCTTCCTGCGAAGACGCCGCGTTGTCGTTGGTCTGCCGTTGCCTGGCCGGATTGGGGGCGGCCTAGACTGGACTAGACTGGATTGGACGGGTGCGGGGTGCCCCGCGTGTCCGTCAGTCCGTGGTATCGGGTCGGCAGGGTTCGCACCCCGCCGGATCGCCCCCGTTCTGGGTAGCCAGCCCGTTCAGTTTGTCCAGCAGGCGCAGCATCACCGCGTGGGCGATGACCACGTGCTCTTCGGGTATGCCGTCCATCAGTTCGTCCCGCAGGGCAAAGCCGATGTCCAGCATGGCGTCGTATACCGGGCGGGCCTGGTCGGTCAGGGCCACCAGTTTTACCCGGCGGTCGGTTTCCGACGGCTGGCGGCGCACCCAACCTTCCTTTTCCATGCGGTCCAGCAGCCGCACCAGGGTGGGGCCTTCCACGCCCAGCAGTTCGGCCACGCGGCCCTGCGGCAGCGTGCCGTGCTCGGACAGCAGCCAGATGACCACCCAGCTGGTGTCGGACAGCCCCATGGGGCGGAAGCGCCGGTCGAACTCTGCCCGCCAGGCGCGGGCCAGTTCTTTCACGGTGTGGCCGAAGCCGTGCGCGCCATGGCGCTCGGCGCGGTCCACACGGCAGCGGCGGCAGTCGCTCATTGCGCGGCCGCCACGGGCTTGTCGGCCCGGGGCGTGGCTTCGGGGGCCGCAGGGGCGTTTTCGGCCTGCGGCGCAATGCCCGCCCAGCCGCCGCCCAGGGCGCGGTACACATCCACCACCGCCGTCAGTTGGTCGCGCTGGGCGGATGCCAGCGAGACCTCTGCCTGGAACAGGCTGCGCTCGGCGTCCAGCACTTCAAGGTAGCTGGAATAGCCGTTGTCGTAGCGCAACCGGGCCAGGTGCAGCGAACGGCGCAACGCCTCCACCTGGGTGGTCTGGGCCTCCACCACGCCGCGCGCCTTGCGGTTGGCCACCAGGGCGTTCTGCGCTTCGCGGAAGGCGTCCTGCACGGCCTTTTCATACCCGGCCAGGGCGGCACGCTGGCGCGCTTCCGCAGCTTCCACCCCGGCCTTGACCCGGCCGAAGTCGAAGATGGGCATGGTCACGCTGCCCGCATAGTTCCAGGTACCCGACGGGCCGGTGAACAACCGGGTCAGGTCGCTGCTTTCGTAGCCCAAGAGGCCGGTAAGCGAGATGGACGGAAAGTACGCCGCCTTGGCTACGCCGATGCGCGCGCTGGCCGCCGCAAGCTGCTGCTCGGCCTGCACAAGGTCCGGCCGGCGTTCCAGCAGGGTCGAGGGCAGCCCGGCGGGTACGCTGGGCGGTACGGGCACGGCGTCCACGGCAAGGCCGCGTTCGGTGGTTCCGGTTACGATGTCACGCGGGCTTCTGCCGGTCAGCACGGCCAGTGCCGTTTCGGTGGCGGACACGCTGTTTTCCAGCGTGTGCACGCTGGACCGGGCGGACGCGGCTTCCGCTTCGGCCTGCCGGTAGTCCAGTTCGCTGGTCAGGCCCAATTGATGGCGCACCTTGCGCAGTTCCTGCGTGGATTCGCGCGAGGCCAGCGTGTTGCGGGCGATCTGGAGCTGCTGGTCGTAGGCGCGCAGGTCGAAGTAGGTGCGGGCCACTTCAGAGACCAGGGTCAGGCGCACGGTATCGCGCGCGGCCATGGTGGACAGCAGGTCGGCGCGCGCCGCCTCGCTGGCGCGGCGGTAGCGGCCCCACAGGTCCACCTCGTAGGACAGCGTGCCGCCCACGTTGTGCAGGTCCTGCACGCGGGTGGATTCATCGAACGAATTGAAGCTGTTCAGCGAATAGCGCTCGCGCTGCGATGCGCCCTGCGCGTCCAGCCGGGGCATCTGGTTGGCCCGGGCAAGGCCCAGTTGGGCGCGGGCCTCGTCCACGTTGGCGATGGCCTTGGCCAGGTCGCGGTTGTGGTCCAGCGCGGCGGCCACCATGGCATCCAGCGCCGGGTCGCCGAAGCCCTTCCACCAGCCGTCCTGCGTGGCGCCCGCATCAGCCGTGCCCGCGCGCCAGGCGTCGGGCAGGTCCATGGCGGGCCGGGCATGGTCGGGGCCAAGCGCGCAGCCAGTCAGCATGGCCGCCAGAAGTCCCGCCGCCAGCAGCAGCGGCAGTTTCCGCATTCCCTGCACCGGGCGGGCCGGGGCGGCCAACTGCCGCCCCTTGCCGTATGTGAAGCCCTGCAGGCCAGTCAGGCTATTCATGCTTGTCATGGCGCGTCTCCTTGTTGCAGGCGTCGTCACCCGCTCCAGCCTCGCCGTCCGGCGGCAGATCTTCGAAGGCCGAGTGGCGTTCTTCTTCGCAGTACTTGCCCACGGCCATGGTGCGCATGGCTTCCGTGCCGCGCATGCGTTCGCTTACGCCCATGATCAGCCGGTAGAACATGGGGATGAAGAAGGTGGCGATGAAGGTCGCCGCCAGCATCCCGCCGATGACGCCGGTGCCGATGGAATGGCGGCTGGCCGCGCCCGCGCCGGTGCTGATGGCCAACGGCACGCAGCCCAGCACGAAGGCCAGCGAGGTCATGATGATGGGGCGAAAGCGCAGGCGGGCGGCCTCGATGGCCGATTCCACCAGCGAAAGCCCCTCGTGCCGCTTGATCACCGCGAATTCCACGATGAGGATGGCGTTCTTGGCCGCAAGGCCGATGAGCGTGACCAGCGAGATCTGCAGGTACACGTCGTTGGCAAGGCCCCGCAGCCACACCGCGCAGATGGCCCCGAACAGGGCGAACGGCACGGCCATGATGACTGCCAGCGGCAGCGACCACTTTTCGTACTGCGCCGCCAGGATCAGGAAGACCATGACCAGGCCCAGCACGAACACCAGCGACGACGAGCCGCCGGTCTGCTTTTCCTGGTAGGCGGAACCGGACCAGGCCAGGGTGTATTCCGGCGACATGACCTCGGCCGCCACCTCTTCGATGGCCGCGATGGCCTGGCCGGAACTGTATCCGGCGGCGGGGCCGCCCACCACCTTGGCAGCGGGGAACACGTTGAAGCGTTCCACCACCTCGGGGCCGGTCACTTCCTGTACGTCCACCAGCGAGGTGAGGGGAATCATCTCGCCGGAGTTCGCACGCACGAACACGTTGGCCACGTCCGCAGGGCGGGCGCGGAAGTCGGCCTCGGACTGCATCTGCACCTTGAAGGTGCGGCCGAACTTGTTGAAGTCGTTGATGTAGCTGGCGCCAAAGGTGGCCTGCATGGTGTCGAAGATGGTGTTCACCGGCACGCCCAGGGCCTTCGCCTTGTTGCGGTCCAGGCTGATGAACAGCTGCGGCGCGTTGGCGCTGAAGGTGGTCTGCACGCCAACAAGTTCCGGGCGCTTGGCGGCGGCGGCGATGAGCTTGCCAACCACGCCTGCCAGGGCCTTGCTGTCCCCTTCGCCGCGGTTCTGCACGTAGAGTTCGAAACCGCCGGTGTTGCTCATGCCCGAGATGGGCGGCGGGTTGAAGGCCAGCACGATGCCTTCGGGCACGCCCATGCCCACGCCGAACACCTTGCGGGCGTAGTCGAACGACGACTGGCCTTCGCCCTTGCGCTCGTCCCACGGCTTCAGCGGCACGAACGACGTGACGAAGTTGGGCTTGGGCACCCCGGACAGCAGGTCGTAGCCGGTCAGGGTGATCAGGTTGGCCACGCGGGGGTCTTCCATGTGGCTCTTGTCCATCAGGTTGGCCACCACGCGGGTGCGTTGCAGGCTGGCGCCGTCGGGCAGGATGGACAGGCCGATGATGTAGCCCTGGTCTTCGTCCGGGGCAAGGCCGCTGGGAACCACCTGGAAGAAATGCCAGGTGGCGCCGCCAAGGCAGGCGAACAGCACCAGCGCGAGGCCCGTGCGGCGGATGAGGAAGGTCACCCCGCCGGTATAGCGGTGGGTGACGCGTTCGAACCAGGCGTTGAACCAGCGGAAGAACGCGGGCGGCTCATGATGGCCGGGCTTCAGCATCAGTGCGCACAGGGCCGGGGTCAGCGTCAGGGCCACAAGGCCGGAAATGACCACCGACACCGCGATGGTGATGGCGAACTGCTTGTACATCTGCCCGGCAAGGCCGCCCATGAAGGCCACGGGAACGAACACCGAGCACAGCACCAGCACGATGGCGATGACCGGTCCGGTCACTTCCTCCATGGCCTTGAGGGTGGCCTTGCGCGGCGTCAGCCGCTCGGAGGTCATGATGCGTTCCACGTTTTCCAGCACCACGATGGCGTCGTCCACCACGATGCCGATGGCCAGCACCAAGCCGAACAACGTCAGCGTGTTGATGGAGAAGCCCAGTGCGTACATGCCCGCGAAGGTGCCCACGATGGACACCGGCACCGCAAGGCAGGGAATGAGCGTGGCCCGCCAGTTCTGCAGGAACAGGAACACCACCAGGAACACCAGCACCATGGCTTCCACCAGGGTGTGCACCACCTCGTTGATGGAGATGCGCACGAACTTGGTGGTGTCGTAGGGGATGGAGTGGCTGATGCCGTCGGGGAAGCGCTGCGACAGCTCCTGCATCTTGGCGGCCACGCGGTCGGCCGTTTCCAGCGCGTTGGCGCCAGGCGTCAGGAACACGCCCACGGCAACGGAGGGCTTGCCGTTGAGCTGGGTGCTCATGTCGTAGTCCTTGGCACCCAGTTCCACGCGGGCCACATGCTTGAGCAGCAGGGTGGAGCCGTCCGGCTCTGCCCGCAGGATGATGTTCTCGAATTCCTCGGGGGTGGTCAGGCGCCCCTTGGTGGTGACCAGATAGTTCAGCTCCAGGGGACTGCTGGACGGTTCCTGGCCAATGCGCCCGGCGGCGAACTGGGCGTTCTGCTCGCGGATGGCCTGCGCCACGTCGCCGGGGGTCAGCTTGAGCTGGGCCAGCTTGTCCGGGTGCAGCCAGATGCGCATGGAATAGTCCTTGGCGCCGAAGATGGTGGCATCGCCAACGCCCGGAAGGCGCTTCAGCTCGTCCACCACGTTCACCAGGACGTAGTTGCTGATGTAGACCGAGTCGTACCGCCCGTCGGGCGAGAAGGTGTTCACCACCTGCAGGATGGAGGGCGACCGTTTGGTCACGGTGACGCCCTGGCGGCGCACTTCCTCGGGCAGGGAGGCAGTGGCGGCCTGCACGCGGTTGTTGACGTTGATGGTGGCCTGGTCGGGGTCGGTGCCCACGGCGAAGGACACGGAAATGGTCATCTGGCCGTTACCGGCACTGACCGAGTTCATGTACAGCATGCCGTCAACGCCGTTGATCTGCTGCTCCAGCGGCGAGGCCACCGTGGCCGCGATGACCTCGGGGCTGGCGCCGGGGTAGGTGGCGGAGACGATGACCTGCGGCGGCACGATTTCCGGGTACTGCGCGATGGGCAGCGTGCGCATGGCCATGAATCCCGCCAGCATGATCACGATGGAGATCACGCACGCGAAGATGGGGCGATGGATGAAGAAACGCGATATCATTGCGGAGTCCTGCTAAGGGCGCGGACTAGGAGCCCTGGTTTGCGGCCTTGGTCGCGTTTCCGGTGGGGGCCTGGCCTGACTGTCCCGACTGGCCCGATTGGCCGGATTGGGCTTCGCGGGGCTGGCCGATGGTCACGGGCTGGCCGGGGCGCACCTTCAGCAGGCCTTCGACCACGTAGCGTTCACCGGCGGCAAGGCCCTTTTCCACGATGTATTCGTTGCCGATGGGCAGACTGATTTCCACGGGGCGCGGCTGGGCGATGTCGCCTTCGCCGATCACCCACACCATGGGGCCCTGCTGGGTTTGCAGCACGGCGCGCTGGGGAATGGCCAGGGCGTTGTTGTACACGGCGCCGCTCATGATCACGCGCACGAACTGGCCGGGCAGCACTTCCGCCTCGGGGTTGGGGAATTCGGCGCGCACGCGGATGGTGCCGGTCAGCGGGTCCACCAGCGGGTCGATGAAGTTCACGGTGCCGGTGCGCTTGTAGGTGGAGCCGTCGATGAGGCGCACGATGACGGCGTACCCCTTCTTGGGCAAGGTGATCCTGCCTTCCTCGCGCATGCGGCGCAGGCGGAACAGATCCACGCTGGGGGTGGAAAAGTTCACGTACACCGGGTCCACCTTCGAGATGGTGGTCAGCAGGCTGCCATCGGCGGTGGTGGTGACCAGACTGCCTTCGGAGCGGGTTTCCTTGCTGGTCATGCCGGAGATGGGGGCCTCGACGCGGGTGTAGCCAAGGTTGATGCGCGCGGTTTTCACGCGGGCGCGCGCTTCTTCAAGCGCGGCCCTGGCCGAATCGAACTCGGCCACGGCGTCGTCGCGGTCCTTCTGGCTGACGGCGTTCTCGCGGTACAGGGGCAGCACGCGGTCGCGGTTGCTCTGCGCGCTTTGCAGGCGTGCGTCTGCCTGGGCCTGCTGTCCCAGGGCCTGATCCAGGTCGGCCTTGAACGGTTCGGGATCGATCTCGAACATCAGGTCGCCCTTCTTCACCGGGCGGCCTTCGGTGTAGGCGCGGCGCATCAGGATGCCGCCCACGCGGGCGCGCACCTCGACCTCGCGCGAGCCGGCCGTCTGCCCCACGTATTCGTAGGTCAGGGGCAGGTCGCGCGGCTGCACCTGCTGCACCACCACAAGGGGAGCGGGCATGGCCTTGGGCGCGGCGGATTCGTCCTTGCACCCGGCCAGCACGGTCGAAAGGGCCAGGACCAGGGCGAACAGCCCCACGTGCAGGGCGGGCAGGGGCCGTGCCACGGCGGTTGCTCCGGCGCGGGCGCGGCGGGAAGGAATGGGGAAGCGATACTGCATGGGGTGGTTCCTCCTCGGCGCGGCGCGGGGTGCGCGGGTGCGCCGACATGCGGGGCGGTTGGGTGTGTCTTTCGGAGTTCCGGCGGGCCGTACCCTTTTGCGTTGCGACGGTGCGGGCAGGGGGCGGGGGAAATCCGGTAGGGTGCTATTCTGTAGCGTGCTATCGAAGTGTCGCGTTCTACATGGGGCGACAGTGGCCGTCAACCCCACCTTTGGAGCTGTGCCGTGGCAGGTCTGCCGGGCGGCATGGGGTGTCTTTGCAGAAAACCGTGCGAACCGCGTCAGCCGTTGGGCGGACCGGTTGCCGTACATGTTGCCGGGCAGGCCGAACTGCCGGACATGGCCATGATGCCGCCCAGGGTGAAGCGGGTAACCCCTTCGGCGATGCGGTGCAGCACCTCGGGGGTCAGTTCCTCGTGCCCGTAGAAATGGACGATGGCGGCGCGCCCGCTGTAGTGGAACGAAATGTGTCCGAAAATGGCCAGCAGGCAGGTGCGCAGCACGTCCGGGTCGTCCGCCGCCGGGCCCAGCAGCCCGCGCAGGATGTCGGCCAGCAGGTCGTTGACCGGGGCGATGTGCTCGCGCAGCAGCCCGTCGCAGGCCGGGGTGGGGTCGATGAGTTCCAGGGACACCAGCTTGCCGTGCGCCTGGCTGGCCGGGTCGTCGCCGCCGCCAAGGATGCGTTGCACCAGCCCATGCACGAAGGCGCGCAGGCGTTCCTTTGGCGGGGAGCCGGGCGTTACCCCCACGTCCAGCGGAAAGGCTGCCTGGCAGGTGCGCATGTAGTGGTCAAGCATGGCGGCGTACAGCTTGTCCTTGCCGCCGAAATGGTAGTTCACGGCGGCCACGTTGGCTCCGGCCCGGCGGCAGATTTCGCGCACCGTGGCCGACATGTAGCCGTGCTCGGCAAAGACCTCCGCTGCGGCGGCCAGCAGCCGTTCGCGCGTGCACTGGTCCTGCCTGCCGGATTCGCCTGGCCTGTCCGGTTTGCCGGGCAGGCAGGAGCACTGGCGGGGAGCCTGCCGTTCGTTCATGCGGCCATGGTCGCTCATTGCTTGCTCCCTGTCGTTTCACTGCTTGCCAACATAGTTTCAAATTCAAAATTCAATCAATGTTTGAAGCGTGAATATGCCTCCGGTTTCTCCCTGTCAACCCTTGGCCTCCATGACTGGCCGAACGGACGGGATATGGCGGGTAGGGCCGGATTGGGGCAGGCGGGACGTGGAACGAGATGCCATAATGCCACGTTGCGGGCGGCGGTGCATGATTTTCCGGCCAGCATGATTGACCGGCTCAGCCGGGAGGGCGGTCGTGCGGCCTGTCTGGGCAATCCGTCTGGGCAACCCGTCAGTACGAGCCATTCGGGCAATGCCGTCCGTACCCAGCCGTGCGTGCCCGGCCGTGCGTGCGAACGATGCGGGCGGGATGCAGCGGCATTGCCGCATCCCTCCTCACCCGGGATCACCGGCGCCTCGCGCCAACATCGGCGAAT
This sequence comes from Nitratidesulfovibrio sp., assembly GCF_040373385.1. NCBI lineage: Bacteria > Pseudomonadati > Thermodesulfobacteriota > Desulfovibrionia > Desulfovibrionales > Desulfovibrionaceae > Nitratidesulfovibrio > Nitratidesulfovibrio sp. The sequence goes on from NZ_JBDXXH010000008.1 coordinate 122,797, forward strand.
CAGTCCGCCTCCCCCTCTCCCCAGGCGCGTCTGCTCTTGGCCACCTTCTTGCGCACCCCCTGCCACGTATGACGGGTGAGCGCGGAATGCTCCATGGCGTCCAGCATCTTGCGGTACATGGGCAGGGGCGCCGCAAAGCTCATCTCGTCGGGCTTCATGAACTTGCGGGCCGAAAGGTCGAACCCGCCAATCACCGCCCGTTCCTCGCCGCGCTGCCGGTAGGCCAGCGGCCATGCGACAAGGGCGCCGCACCCCGCGCTGAAGGGCGAGGCCACGGCGTTGTGGTTGCCCGTGGCGTAGCAGGCCAGCGAGAACAGGCCGTTGAGCACTTCAGGCCGGGCGAAGAAGGCCACCACCAGCGGCTCTTCGCCGTTGTCGAACTGGTGCAGCGGCTTGAGCACGCAGTATTTGGCCGAAGCCTCGGGGGGCATGGTGTCGTCCATGAAGGCGCGCATGGACGGGTGGTCGGGCAGGTAGTGCTCGCCTTCCATGGGGGTGCCGGGAATGCCCGTGGTCACGTAACAGATGTTGGTTTCCAGATACGGCCGGTACATGCCGGAGTAGAAGCCGCCGCCCATGCAGCCGCACGCCTCGTGGCTGATCCACGCCGCCTGTTTCTTCTTGCGGGCCAGCCACACGTTGCCCATGAGGCAGGAAAATTCATGGGCGAAGGCCTTGTGCCAGTCGATCTGCCCGGCGGCCTCGCGGTCGCGGGTAAATATTTCGCCGGGTTTGGGGCCAAAGCCGTTCGCGGGCTTTTCGTCGGCGTAGTGCACGCCGAAGGGTTCCTCGTCGTGTCCCAGCAGTTCCAGCAGGCGCCGGGTGCGGTCGATGACGGTCTGCATGGCGTCCTCCATGTTGTCGGGGAATGGTGAGGTCGTGCGGGGGGCGGGCGTGTCCCGTGGTGCCCCCGTTGCCGCGCGCTGGCCTGATGGACCGGCTCAGCGCTCGGTGGTGCGCAGGGTATCCTTTACCGTGGCCAGCACCCGCATGCAGGTGGCGTGGTCTTGCGGGCTGACGTCTTGCAACAGCAGGGCAAGGGCTTCTTCGGCCACGGCCCGGCTGCGCTCCTTCAGGTCGTTGCCAGCTTTCGTGGCAGTGACGACCCTGCGCCGGGCATCGTCCCGGTCAGGGCTGCGGGTGACAAGCCCCTTGTCTTCCATGGTGGCCAGCAGGCGGCTCATGCCCGTCTTGTCCATGCACAGTGAGTGGGCCAGTTCGTCCTGCCCGATGGTTTCCCGGTTCCAGACAAAGACCATGCCCCCCCACTGCTCGGCGGTCAGGTCGATGCCTGCCTGGGCCATGCGGCGGCGCAGGAAGGACGCCATGAGGCGGTTCGCCGTGAAGGTCATGAACCCGAGGGAGCCTTCCGGGTCGAAAAAAAAGTTGTTCATGTCAACCATCATGGAGAATATGGTTGTCCGTGTCAACTGTTTTCGCGGTTGCCAAGGCCGAGGTGGCGGGGGGCTGGAACGGTCGGGGCGTGCGTGATGACCCGCGCCGGAAGGCGCACGGGTGCCTGCCCCGCAGATGGGGGCAAGGGGGAGGGGCGGCGGCGTGGCCGCAGGCAACGGCAGACCCGCCGCGATGCAGGATCGGGCGTGCCCGTTGTCCGTGGGATGGCGGCGCGCGCCGTCCGGCTTGTCCGGCATCGGTCCGCCTGGGGTGGCGGCCCGACGGCGTCTAGTACGCCCCGGCGTGGGTGGTGGCGGCCACGGGGCGACCTGCCTGCGTTTCAAGCTCCGTCTGGCAGTGCACGCACAGGCGGGTGGTGGGGCGGGCCAGCAGGCGGGGCAGCGGGATGTCGTCGCCGCAGGCGTCGCACACGCCGTAGTCCTGGCTGTCCATGGCGCGCAGCACCCCTTCGATCTCGCGGATGCGCCGCCCGGCGCGGTCCAGAAGGGTCATGCTGAGGGCTAGTTCGCTGATGCGCGAGGCGAATTCGTTCTCGTCGGCGCAGGCTTCCACGCCGCCCTCCACCAGCATCTGGCGGCGCAGGTGGGTGAGCTCGGATTCAAGGCGGCGGCGGATTTCGACGTGTTGACGGTCGGTCATGGCGTGTTCCTTCCGTGCGCGGCGCCGGGCGTGCGGCCCGCGCGGTCTGCGGGGTGGCCCATGCGGTTCGGCCGACCCCGGTTTCCGGACACTGCCCCTTCTGCCCCAGGGACGGGATTGCTGGGCGACGGCGCGGCGACGGGCCATCGACAATCGGGTGACACCCGCGCCATCCATTCCCCGCCCTGTCCCCCTTCACACAATGTTCACCGACCGGTCATGGCTTCTCCACGTGGCGCGCCTATCCATGCATGCAACAGGACTCCATTTCGCGGAACAGGCACGCAGTCGCCACGGGACGGAAACCGCTCGCCACGCCACCCCCCGGTCGTCCGTCGTCAGCAGGCCTTCGGGCCGACATGCAGGCGGCGCCCGCTGCCCTCCGCGCCACCAGTCTCCGGCCAGCAGGCCGCCCAGGAGGACGCATGGACATGCTCCGCCCCCGCACCCCCGCAAACGCCGTCCCGCCCCCCCATATAATGGATACGCCGCCGGTCTCCTCGCTGGTGGCCGCCCCGGCCCGTACGGGGCTGGCCCCTGCGGACGCGGTCCTGGCGCATCCCGCGCATTCCCGCTCGCTGGTGCCCGCCGCCGCCCGCCGCATTCCCGCGCCGTTGCGCATTCCGCTGCTGCACCTTCTGGGCGTGGGGCGCATCGATTCGCTGTACCGGGCCATGCCGCAGGGCGGAACGCCGCTGGACTTCGCCCACCTGGCCCTGGACGTGCTGGGCGTGTCCGTGCGGGCAGAGGGCGAGGGCTTCGAGGGCGTGCCCGCCACCGGTCCCCTGATCATGGTGGCCAACCACCCCTTCGGCGCGCTGGAAGGGCTGGTGCTGGCGAAAGCCCTGCTGCCGGTGCGGCCCGACCTGCGCTTTCTGGCCAACTACATGCTGGCGGCGGTGCCGGAACTGCGCGAACTGATCTTTTCCGTGGATCCGTTCGGCGGGGACGGCGCACAGCGCCGCAACATGGCGGGCCTGCGCCAGGCCATCCGCCACGTGACCGAGGGCGGCGCGCTGGTGGTGTTCCCCTCGGGCACGGTGTCGCACCTGCAACCCTCGCGGCGCGAGATCACCGACCCCACGTGGCAGTCCACGGTGGGGCGGCTGGTGCGCCGTACCGGGGCCGATGCCCTGCCCCTGTACTTTCACGGGCGCAATTCCATGCTTTTCAACCTGATGGGCCTGCTGCATCCCGTGGCGCGCACGGCCATGCTGCCCAAGGAACTTTTGCGCAAGCGCAACACCATGGTCACCCTCAGCGTGGGGCGCCCCGTGGCCGCCGCCACCCTGAGCGAGCTGCCCGACGACGAGGCGCGCACCGGCTACCTGCGCATGCGCTGCTATGCCCTGAAGCCCAAGCCGCGCCGGGTGCTGTCCCTGCCCCTGCTGCGGGCGCGGGCCGTGCCCGACCACCCCGACACCTCCGGTTCCACCGGTGCCGTTGCCGCTTCCGGCGGGCAGTCCGCGCGGCGCATGCGGCCCATCGCCGCCGCCCGTCCGCTGGAATTGCTGGAGGCTGAACTGGCGGCCATTCCGCAGGAGGATGTGCTGCTGCGCGAGGGGCCGTGGACCATCGTGGAGACGACGGCCCACCGCTCGCCCGAGCTGATTCGTGAAATAGGTCGCCTGCGCGAGGTGACCTTTCGTGCCGTGGGCGAGGGCAGCGGCGCGCCGCTGGACCTCGACGCCTTTGACGCCAGCTACCGCCATCTCGTCCTGTGGCACGAAGGCGACCACGCCATGGCCGGTGCCTACCGGCTGGGCGAGGTGGACGCCATCCTCACCGCGCAGGGGCAGCGGGGGTTGTATTCCTCGTCCCTGTTCCGGTTCCGCCCGGAATTCTTCGACGGCGCGCCCGCGCTGGAACTGGGCCGGGCCTTCGTGGCGGCGGACTACCAGCGCGACTATGCCCCCCTGCTGCTGCTGTGGAAGGGCATCGGCCAGTTCATCCTCAAGCGCCCCGGCGTACGCCGCCTGTTCGGCCCGGTAAGCGTGAGCCTGGACTATACCCCGTATTCGCTGAACGCCATCATGGACTACCTGACCCGCCACCACGGGTGCGCGGCCACGGCCCGGCTGGTGCGGGGCCGCGCGGCACCGTCGCTGCGCCAGCCGGGCTGCCTGCGGCGCATCGAGCCTGCCGGGCTGGACTGGAACGCGCTGTGCGCACTGGTGCGCGACATGGAAGGCGGGCGTACCATTCCCATCCTGTTCAAGCACTACCTGAAGCTGGGCGGGCGCATCGCCACCTTCCACGTGGACCGCGCCTTCGGCTCGCTGGACGCCTTCCTGATCATCGACCTGCTGGAATCGCCGCCCCGCATGCTGCAACGGTTCATGGGCGTAGACGGGCTGGAACGCTATTACGCCCAGACTCCGGGCGGCACCGGCGAGGACGCGGGCCGCGACACCGGGTTGGCCGCCGTGGCCGGGGGGGCGTAGATGCCCGCCCAAATGCTCTCCCGGTTGACAGATGCCGCCATGCGGGTACCCTTGCCCGCATATACCGGCGAAATGCCGCATGCGCCGCATGGTGGCGGCGCGGGGCAGAGGGCATTGCGGGCCGCCCTGCATCTGGGTTTGGGCATGCGGCGCGCGGCGGGGTACGCGGCAGACTGCGCGGCGGGCTGCATGATGCGCCTGCGCGCCCGGCGGGGGCCAACCTCCGTTCCGCTGCCTGCCGCGTCCGTCCCTGTCGCACCCATCCCCGTCGCGCTGGCGCGCGGGGCAAAGCGGCCGCCGGAAACGGAGGCATCCATGATTTACGTGGTCAGCGCCTGTCTGGCGGGCGTGGCCTGCCGCTTCGACGCAGAGGCCAACCCCCGCGAAGGGGTCATCGAACTGGTGCGGCAGGGGCTGGCCCTGCCGGTCTGTCCGGAGCAGTTGGGCGGATTGCCCACGCCGCGCCCGCCGTGCGAACTGCGCGAAGGGCGGGTGCTGTGCCGCGAGGCCGACGGTACCCTGTCCGACGCCACTGACGCCTTTGCCAAAGGGGCCGAGGAAGGCGTGCGTCTGGCCCTGCTGGCGGGCTGTACCGAGGCCATCCTGAAGGCGCGTTCGCCCTCGTGCGGGTGCGGGCGCATCTACGACGGCACCTTTTCCCGGACGCTGGTGGCTGGCGATGGCCTGTTCGCCGCCGCCCTGCGCAAGGCGGGCATCACGGTGCGTTGCGACGAATAGCCGAAAGCGCGGCACCAGCGGCGGGCGTGTTGCCTGGCGGGTGTGCCCCGTATGCGTCGTATGCGCCGGGCGACGGAATTTTCGGAGCCGGAAAGGGAGCATGTTCCCTTTCCGGCTCCGTTCGCGTTGGTGGGGAATCGGAAAGAAGCCCGAAGGGGGATGGGCGTGCCCCAGTTGTGCCTTCAGTGGCATGCCCCGTTGTGTGCCCTGCTGTGTGTCCTGCTGTAGCCTGACGGGGGCCAATGCCGGGGTGCCCAGCCGGGTGTTTGCGGTACAGCGGAAGCTGGGCAGGGCGGTGTGTCGGCATGCGCAAGGAGGGAGAGGGGAGGATGCATTTTGCACACGTGCAGGCAATTTGTGCAAAGGCAATGTGCATGGGGTTGCACAATAAAAGTCTGCACTTTTTCTTAAGAAACAGTAACATGCTGAAAAAACAAAATTTCAATGTTTGGCACGGCCTGTGCTAATTCCCTGTCAGCGCATGACAACGCTGCCCTTCGAAGAGTGCAAGCCCTAGCTGATCCCCCTGCTCTGACCGCCGCGACCCGCCGGTCGCGGCGGTCCCCCCTCCCCTCCGGCGCAACGGAGGAAGACGGGACGGAGCAGGAAAGGGACAAGGCGCCCGAAGGCAACCCCACGTGCGGCCCGGCACGTTCCGGGCGGCAGGGGAACTCCGCGAGACCTTCGCGGATACGGTGGACGTGTGGCGTCCCGTTCCCCACCGCTCCTGGCCCCTCTCCGGTTCCCCCTTGCGGAGAAGGGCACGGGCAATGAATTCGCGGCAACGGCCGCCGGGCCAAGGCGACGGCCCGGACGACCGAAGCGATACGGGAGCACCGGCTGCCCGCCGCAATGCACCCGCACTGTGCAGGACCGACCTCCTCCTGTCCGCACGGTATCTCCAGCCGGGGGCTTGGAGCCCCCGGAAGCGACCAGCGGTCGCCACGGCGACCGACGACATAGTGCCCAAAGCACACGAGACAGCGACCAGCCCATACTCCTCCTTCGTTGATGCAGTGACCGCAGGGGCGGCGGGACAGCCCACCCGCCGCCCCCCCCTTGGACCCCCTGATCCCCTGGTTCCCCTTGGTTTTCTGGACATCCGACCCCCTTGCAGGACCCCGGCCCCCGTGGCCGGGGTCTTGTTTCTGGCAGGGCGGACACGGGGGACCACGCGGCGGAGGGGCGGCGGAGGGGCGGCGGCGGGCAACCCGCTGCGCCCCGTGCCCTCACGCCTCCTGCGGCCCGCGCCCCTGCCCCGGTCACGTTGACACCGCTCGCCCCACGCGACTACCATCACACGGGATTCCGGGGCGTCCTCACGCGGCCGGAGTTCCCCCCGCAATCCCCACAGCCACAAGGACAGGCATGGACAGCTACATCGTTCGCGGCATCCTCATCGGCGGTTCCCTCGGCGTGTTCGCGGCGCTGCTGGGCCTTAGCGACAGCATTCCCCGCGCCTTCGGCGTGGGCATGATCGGCGGGTTTCTGGCGGGCATCACCCTGGAACGCCGCCGCCGGAAGTAGCCCGCGCCCTGCCGTTTCCTTCCGTTTTTCCGTACCGCCATTTCCGCGTCGTGCGCCGCATGGTGCGCCGCGCCAATGCAAACGGGCCGCCCCGGCAATGCCGGAGCGGCCCGTGTCGCGTCGTGCGCGGTGCGGCCAGCTACTTTTTGGTCTTGGCCGCCGCCTCCAGCGCCATGTCCACGGCGTCGGAGAAAAGGTCCAGCGGCAGCGAGCCGCGAATGACCAGGTCGTTGACCAGGAAATACGGGGTGCCCTGCACGTTCAGCGCGCGGGCCTCGGCCATGTCCTCTTCAATGGAATCCTTGACCTTCTTGCCCTTGATGTCCTGGGCCAGGCGCTTCATGTCCAGCCCGGCCTCGGCGGCGGCCTTCTTGAGGAAGGATTCGCCCTCGGCCACCAGCTTTTCGCGGTCGCGGAACACGGTTTCGTAAAAGGCCCAGGCCTTCTTGCCGTCCTGCATGCCAGCGGCCACGTGGTACTCGGCGGCCAGCCGCGCGTTGTCGTGGCTGTCCAGCGGCATGTGCTTGAAGACGTAGCGCACCTTGTCCTTGTAGTTGGCCAGCAAGAGTTCCATGGTGCCGGCGGCCTGCTGGCAGTAAGGGCAGGTGAAGTCGGAGTAGGCAATGATGGTCACCGGCGCGTTGGTCGGGCCACGCATGGGGCGGCCTTCCAGGTTGGCCTTCTTGGGCTGGGTCTGGTCCACCTGCCACTGGGAAATGAGCGCCTTCTTGCGGCGCACGTTGGACCCCTGCTGGGCGATTTCCAGCACGGTTTCGCTGTTGTCGCGCAGCACCTGCATGATCAGCTCGGGATTTTCCTTCAGCAGGTCGCGCAGGGCGGCCTTCAGCTCTTCGTTGGAGGCGGCCTGCGCGGGCGCGGGAATGGCCGAAGTGGCGGCAAGGGTGAGCGCCAGCAGCAGGGCAATGAACAGGGTACGGAGCATGCGTCTTCTCCCGGAATGGGGCGGATGTGGGCGGGGCAGGCGCGGCCGGAGGGGCATGTCCGGAACTGGCGGGAGGCCGGGCGGACAGGTCGGAGGCGGCGCGCGACGATACTCGCCCCTTCTACACGCCCGCGATTGCGGGGGCAAGTTCGCGGGTACTTGCCGACGAAGCACGGACAACGCCGGATACTGCGCGCGGACGACGCACGGACAACGCCGGGGCGGGGCGAATGGAACGGGATGGCGCGCTGTGGGGCGGCGAAGCGCGGATCCGGATGGCGGCGGCGCGGCGAGGAGGGTGCCGCACCGCCGCGTGTCCGGTCCGTCCACGCAGGGAGAAGGGAGAAAGGCTACACAGAGCCTGTCGACGGCCACGAGCCGGTACATTGACGGGGGTGGCCGTTGCCGCCATCGGCCCGAATCAGGCCATGCCGAAAAACCGTGCACACGCCACGGCCGCCATGCCCACGGCAATGGTGCCGAAGAAGCTGCCCGTGCGCCACGCCACCAGCGTGGCGGGCACGGCGGCCAGCAGGTACAGGTTGTCGGCGGCCATGTGCAGCGCGCCCTGTTTCATGATCAGGTCCGGGGCCAGCAGGGCGGCCAGCACCGCGGGCGGCACGAAGGACAGCCAGCGGGTGATGACGGGGTTCAGTTCGCGCTGCGACAGTAGTTGCAGGGGCACGGCGCGGGGTATGTAGGTGACGGCAAGCATGCCGCACAGCATCAGGAAGAAGGTGGTGGTCATGTCCGGTCTCCTCGTGGCGCGCGGCTACAGGGTGGGGGCGCGGCCCGCCCCGTTCGGTTGCGCCAGATCAGGCAGACCGGCCAGATCATCCGGCCCGTTCAGGCCGTTCAGGCCGTCCGGTCCATCCGCGTCATTGGTGTTGTCGGCGGCGTGCTGCGCGGCACCAGCCCGTGCGGGCAGCAGGGTGCACAGGGTGGCCGAGCACACCGTGGCGATGATCACGTTCCACTGTCCGGCCCCGGCCAGCGCCAGCAGCACGGACAGCACACCGGCCAGCACGGCGGCCAGCGCAAAGCGCCGGGCCTTGCGACAGTAGGGCAGCATCAGGGCGATGAACATGGCGGGCAGGGCGTAGTCCAGCCCCAGCGGGCGCACGTCGGCCACCAGTTCGCTGCCGAACACGCCGATGATGGTGCCGATGACCCACGCAGACTGCGCGGTCATGTTCAGGGCCAGGGTTTCGGCGCGGGGCGGCTCGGGCCGCGCATCGCCGGGGGCGGAGGGCAGGCGGCTGACGTGCAGGGCAAAGGTTTCGTCCGTCAACTGGAAGGCGAACAGCGCTTGCAGCGCACGCGGCCAGCGGCGCAGGGCCGGGGCCAGCGCGGCGGACATCAGCAGGTGGCGCAGGTTGACCACGAAGGTGGTCAGCACCACCGTGGCCGGGGATGCCCCGCCCGCCAGCAGGCTGACCGAAATGAGCTGGGCGGACCCGGCGAAGACCATCAGCGACATGCACACCGCGCCGGATGCGGGCATGCCGGTCTTGCGGGCCAGCACCCCGAAGGCAAAGGCCACCGGCACGTAGCCGAGCACGATGGGCAGGGCCTGGCGCATGCCGGACAGCACGGCGGCCAGACGGGACGCGGATGCGCCAGCCGTGCGGCGAGACTGGCCGTACGGGTGGGCCTCGGGCAGGCCGGGCGCGGATTGGCGCGACGGGGACGAATGGCCCTTGTCGGGCGATGAAACGGTAGCCATGGTGCAACCTCCGGGTTGCACATGACCATGAAATCTGTCACCTGAACAGATACAGTCAAACAGAAAAACAGGCATAACAGATGGCGTGAGTGCTGGGTTTGACCGGAACAGCCCCGCCCGCCTCGCGCATCCACCCTTCCCCGCCCTTGCAAGGAGGCCCCATGCCCGCCCGCCCCTTTGCCGCTCCGGCCCCCGGTGTCGATGCGGACGTCGATCAGCCCGTCGGCACCGCAGACGATTTTGCCGAACCCCGCGCCGCCGCATCCCGCGTCACCGCCGCTTCCGCCCCTTCGCAGGGGGGCACGCCCGCCGCCGACACCGCCGCCTTCCACTACCACCGGGTGGAGCGCCACGTGGCGGACATGATCCAGTCCGGCAGGTTCCGCCCCGGCGACCGGCTGCCCTCGCTGCGCGGGCTGGCCACCTCCATGGGGTTGTCCATCGCCACCGTGGGGCACGCCTATCTGGAACTGGAGCGCAAGGGCATCATCGAGGCGCGGCCCCGCTCCGGGTATTTCGTGCGCCGGGGCATGCGCGGGCTGCCCGTGCCGCAGGCCCGCCCGGCCCCACCCACCGGCCCGCGCGAGGTGAACCGCGCCCGGCTCATTTCCACCGTGCTCGAAGCCGTGGGCAACCGCGACCTGGTGCCCTTCGGGGTGCTCTGCCCGGACGAAACGCTGCTGCCGGGCCGGGCGCTGGGGCGCATCCTGTCCGAGGTGATGCGCTCGCGCGCGGGCGAGGCCGCCGCCTACGCAACCATTTCCGGTGATCTGGAATTGCGCCGCCAGATTGCCTGGCGGCATCGCGAGTGCGGCGTGGGCGTGGGGCCGGACGACATCCTGGTCACCAACGGCGCGGTGGAGGCGCTGTACATTGCCCTGCGCTGCCTGACCCGGCCCGGCGACATCGTGATGATCCAGTCGCCCACCTACTACTGTTTCCTGCAACTCATCGAATCGCTGGGGCTGCGGGCCATCGAGGTGCCCAGCACGCCGGAGGCGGGGGTGGACCCGCGCGACGTGCGGCACATCCTGAATCGGCACCAGGTGGCGGCGTGCGCCTTTTCGCCCAACTTCAACAATCCGGACGGCAGCCTGACCCCCGACGACGCCAAGCGCGAAATCCTGGACATGCTGGCCGAGCGGGGCATCCATCTCATAGAAGACGACGTGTCCACGGACCTGCACTACGGCCCTTCGCGCCCGTCCACCTTTCTGCAATGGGACGTGCACGGTCTGGTTACGCTGTGTTCGTCGTTCTCCAAGACCGTGGCGCCGGGCTTTCGCATGGGCTGGATGGTCACCGGGCGCATTGGCGAGCGCGCGCGGGAGATAAAGGCCACCACCAACGTCTGCGGGGCCACCCTGACCCAGTTCGCCATGGCCGAATACCTGCGGCAGGGGCTGTTCGAGCGGCAGCTGCGCCGCTTGCGCACGGCCTTTTCGCGCCAGATGCAGGCCATGCGCATGCACCTGGCCGACTGCTTTCCGCCCGGCACCGGGGTGACCCGGCCCGAGGGCGGCGGCGTGCTGTGGGTGGAACTGCCGCCCGGCACCGACGGTGTGGAACTGTTCTTTCGCGCGCGGCAGGCGGGCATATCCGTTGCGCCGGGGGCCGTGTTCAGCACGCAGGAAAAGTTCGCCAACTACCTGCGCCTTGGCTGCAACGGCCTGTGGAACGAGCGCATGGCCGAAGGGCTGCGCACCTTGGGGCGGCTGGCCGGGGAGTGTCGGACCGGGTAGGGGGCGGGCCAGGGCCGGGCGTGACCGGACTGGACCGGACTGGACCGGACTGGACCGGACTGGACCGGACTGGACCGGGCAGGCTGGGCAGGGCTGGGGCAGGCAGCTACCGCAAAGGATATGACAGGCATGACACGGGCCGGAGGAGTGATCCTCCGGCCCGTTGCTTTGTTATTGCGAGTGGGGCCGGGGGCTGATGGGGGGCAGGGCGGCGCAAAGAGCGGAATCGGCGTCCGGGCGACATGGTCGTGCTCCCGGAGGTTCTCCGGTTTTTTGCGTCATGGCGGGGCACCCTTGGGACCGCTCCGCAACCCCCTTCCGATCCCCCTGTGGCCGGAGGTGCCCGCAAGGCATGGGATACGCTGGCTCCGCGCCATCGGGGCGTGCATTTCCTCTGGTGGCGGGGCGCTGCAACCCGCCCCGCCGCTTTGCCTGCGCCATATCGGCATGCCGCATGGCGTCCGAAGCTTCACACCCATCTATACATGGAGGCGCGTATGGCCTAGGGGCAGTTTCTAAATTGTCCTTTCGCCCGTTGGCTTCGTCAAACGTCACCTGCCATGTCGGTCAAATACAATAAGAGTATACTCCCTCATGGCAGGCTCGTTTTCCTTGCCAACGGACGAAAATCCTAATTTGGAAACAGCCCCTAAGGCTTGTTCACGTCCGGACTGAAGAACGCCGACGACCCTCGCCGCCGCAAGCTGGCGGGTTCGCTGGAAGGCGTTGTGGGCCGCGCCCGTTCGGCGCGCACCATGCAGGATTGGTATGGAGAACTGGTGCAGGGCATCCGCACCATCGACGCCTTTGGCCACGACGGGCAGGGCATGTTGCCCGACGACGAGGACAAGGACTGGCGGCAGCGCTTCCAGCGCACCATGTTCGACGACACCGGCGTTCACGAACTGCAAGATTATGCCGGGTTCCGGCAGCCCCGCGACCGGGGGTACGACGTGTTGCAGGAAGAACGCATGCGCGACATTTTCGAACGCAGGAACGTCACGCGCCCCGAACGACAGCCCTCGCAGGGTGCCGAGAGGAAGGACCTCCCCACCCCTCTTTCCGAGGAGGTCGGAGTGTGGAGGGGGCTGGCCCCTGCCGCAGGCAAGGCCGAGTTGGTGGAATTTTCGGATGCCGCCGGAAGCGGCTCCGTCCCCGAACGTAACAACGCGCCGGGCACGCGCTGGTGGGAACGCGCCATGGAGGCGGCCTTTCCGCAGGACGTGCATCCCTGGCAGCGGCGTTCGCCTTCTGTCGGGCAGGAGCGTTCGCCCCGCGTTGACGCAATGTTGCGGCAATGGCCCGGCGCACCGGATGCGACGAGCGACGACGATCTGGCGCTGCGCGACGGCACGGCTCCGGCGCGGGAAACGCAGGACGACCCCTTTGCAGGCACTCTGCTGGCCGCCAACCGCAATGGCAGCGTTTGGCAGAACGGCAGCGCCACGGATGCGGGGGGCGGCGCAGCAAGCACCGCAACGGGCGGCAAGATCACACCGGGTCGCCGTACGCCGCCTCTGGGCGATTTTGCCGATCCCAAACGCAACATCCTTCGGCAGGACAAGATACTGGACTACTACCGCAAGCCCGGCGACATCACCGCCTTGCACGAAACCACGGCCAAGGGGTTGGAAACCGTATCAAAATCAGGGTCGTGCGGGCCGTACCAGTTGACCGGGGATACGTTGAAGGATTTCATGAAAAGCCGTGAAGCGGCGAACCTGCCGGAAGAATACCGAGCACTGAAGGACGACCCTAAGGCGATTGCCGCCGCATGGCCGGAAATGGCTCGCAAGCACCCTGACGCGTTGGCCAACGCCAACGAGGCATATATCCAGAGGACGCATTACCAGCCGACACTGGACGCCTTTGAAAGGGTTGGCCTTGATACGGGGTCGGAAGCCATTAAAAGCGCGGCGTTTTCCATGGGGGTGCATACAGGAGGTGGGGGATTTGCAAAGCACTTCGAAAAGTTGATGCCAAGCAAGGGAGAGTTGGAGAAGATGGATGTCAAAGGTCAACTGGATGCTCTTTCAAATGCTGTGCATCAACGATTTGGCGAGGAAAGCGAAATTGGAAGACGCGTTTCTTCAGAGTACGTTAATTTAAAGAACTTGCATGACGCACTGGTTTCTCAGGGAGAGCCAAATGGCGAGAAATAAGTGGCCGTTAATCATTTTAATGTTGGTCTTTGTTGCTTGGGCAATGCCTGGCACGGCGCACGCGGAAGCGGTCGAAGGCATTGTGGGGGCCTCTTATTCCGCACCAGTCAGGGAGACGTTGCGTACCGCGACGAGGGTGATCCGTTCCCTGCAAGGATACACGAGGTGTGCGCGTTCGGTGACTTGTGCCGGATAACCGGAACAGTGGGACCCACGTTGCGCATCGGCCCCGCGTTCATGCGCATCGAAGGCGTACGGCGGTTGTCCGCAGCGCCCCGCGTGCCCTTCGACGTCACGGGCAGGGTACGCAAGACGAGCAAGGGATACTGGACCGTTTGGGCATCGGGGGGCACTCCGGCACTTTATTTCATGGGGACGTCGCAGGCTGCCCGGCGGATTGCGGCGACATGCGCCGACGGGGATATCTGCCGGGTGCGCGGCTTGGGGACCTCGGACGAGGAAGACAGGCGCAGGGTCATGCCCGCCGTGGTGCAGGGCGTTGAGCTGGTTCGGCGCGCACGGCTGTTGACCGTGGAGATTGTCGGCACAAGGGGGTGCGGCAGCCTGCCCGTATGCTATGTGATGGGTGATGGGGACGAATACCTGGAAGGGCTTGAGAATTTCTGGGGTACGCCCGTGGACAGGAAAGCCCCCACATGCGAGCGGAACCGGGTTATTGCTCTGGTACACGATACCGACCCGGAGCAGGCCGTTGACCTGCTGGCCGTGGGCTGCGCCCGTCCGTACCCGGATGACATTCCGGCGGCGGTGGAGGGTGGGCCGCAGTGAGTCGGGTGTGCTAGGGGCGGGTGGACGGACGCGGGAAAGGATGCCGCCGGGCAACCGGCACAGGTCGCGTGCGGCTGGGGGAGGGACTGAAAACAGAGGGCAAAACCACGCAACCGGGCCGAAGGAGTGATCCTTCGGCCCGTGGTGTTTGCAGGAGATGGGGTGACGTGGACGCGCAGGCCGGGGCGCGGGCTACCGCGCCAGCGGGTCGGTGTCGCTTTCCGGCGCGAAGAAGAAGGCAGTGTCGAAGGGGCCGAAGCTGCCGGTGTCGGCCATGATGGTGAAGAATTCCACCCTTCCGTAGCGGCGCAGGCGTTCTTCGGTCACGCCGTTGCGGGCGTAGTAGTCCGCGCGGGGCTGCGGATTGCGGGTTTCCGTCAGGTCGTACACGGCCTCGTCGGTTTCGCCCCAGGCGTGCAGCACCCATTTGCCGTGCAGGTGCAGCCAGGCGTGCACCACGCGGCAGTCCTCGCATTCGCTGGCAACTTCCAGCGCGGCGTCGAAGCAGGACGGGCGGTGCGCCCCGGCGGCGCACTGGCAGTCGTGGTCATGGTCGTGGCCGCAGCCGCAGGCGTCGGCTTTGGGGGGCTGGAAAGGATCGTGGCTGTGCATGGGGTATCCTTGCGTGCCGCGTGGCGGCGGTGGTGCGTGACGATGATTGCGCGCGGCCAGCGGGGGAGCAGCCCAGCGTTGCTGGGGCGCGCGGTGGCGCGGATGTCTGCAACGCCCGAACCCGCCCCCGCCCAAACTCGCCGCGCCCGGCCCCAGTCGGGTCCGGCCCGGTGACGGTGCGCTGAAAGGGGGGCGCGCGTCAAGATGGGGGCCTGCGCATGACGCACGAACCGGGGGGATGGGGCGGCGACGCGCGCGGCAGGGACGTCTGTTGCCGTTCGTTGCGGCCCGTTGCTCCCGGCATTGACGCTCCCATTGCCGTCGGATTCGGGGCACGCCTTTTTCGGTGCCCCGTGGGGGTCCGCTCGGATTTCGTGTTTCTTGTCGGCGTGCGTGCCCCCGTCACCCTGTCATCCTGCCACTCGTGGCGTTCGTGCCTCTGGGGCCGCCGCGTCACTCCCCTGCGGCAGTCCCTTCGCCCAGCGCCAGCAGGGCCGCGCCCAAGGCGTTGCCCACGTCGTAGCGGGCCGGAAAGGTCACTGATGTGCCCAGCGCCTGGGCCACGGCGGGCAGCAAATGGCGCGACGCCGCGCCAATGCCCACCATGGGCACCCCCAGCGACACGTTGATCCGCAGCAACGCATGGCGGTGCCGCTGGGCCAGATAGGCCGCGAAGTTGCCGCCCACCTCGCGCCGGGCCACGTGCTGGACCACGGCATCCTCGATACGCTGGCTGGCGGCGGCCAGCACGGCGCGGGCCGCGTCCTGTGGGGTATTGGGCGGGGTGCCGGAGAAGCCGGATGTGATGTCGTCGGATGCTGCGCTACCCGGTACGGTATCGAAAGGCTCGCCGGCAGCGGCTTGCGATGCGGCGGCATTCCCCGCTCCCCTCTCGGCGCTTCCCTGCGCGCCTTCGTCCCCCGCTACCGGCGGCAGCAGTGCGGCCAGTGCCCGCGCCCCGGCCAGCGCAGCGGCGGTGTTGCCCGCTCCGGGCGGCAGGCCGCCCATATCGGACAATCCGGAAAGGTCCAGCAGGCCCAGCACGTGCAGGGCATCGGTGGGGGTGAACCCGGCCACCTGCACGGCACGCTGGCGCACCAGCCTGTCGATGGCCCGCTCCAGCGTACTTTCCGGCAGGCGCAGCGCGCGCAGCAGGTCGCCCGCCGGGGTGGGCCCGTGGGCGTTCAGGTGGTCCAGCACCGCGCGTTCGGCGGCGTCACCGGACGGGGCGGTCAACGGTGTGGTCGATGCAGCGGCCTGTTCGGTCCCCAGTTCGCCCCCCAGTTCGGCCCCCTGTCCGGCGCTTCCCGCCGTTGCATCGCCTGCGCCCTCACGGCGCACGGGACAGATGCACCGCGCCCGGCCCCCGGCGCGCAGCCACTGTGCCGGGTCGGGCAGGGGACCGGCCATGCACAGGGGCACTACCCGCAGCGGCCCCACGGACAGCGTGCCGTCCGCCTCGGGCCGTACCAGGCTGTCGCCGCCCACGCCCACGGTGAACATTTCCACGGCTTCCACGTGGGTTTCCCAGTCGCCCACCACCATGCCGTCGGCCTGGATGACCGGGCGGCCCCGGCGCAGCAGGGTGACGTCGGTGGTGGTGCCGCCCACGTCCACGATGAGGGCGTCCGGCGGTGGCGGGGTATCGGCGCCCGTTGCTGTGGACGGCGACGCTTCCGGCGCTGTGTCCGCAGCCGTGGCGTGCGCTGCCATATCGCCCGCATGCCCGGCGTCTCCATCTCCGTCCGGCAGCCTACCGGCATCCGCATTCCCATTCGGCAGCCTGCCCGCTGCATGCGCCGCGCCGTACCCGGCCATGGCGGCGGGGCCGCTGGCCACGGTGGCCGATGCGTTGCGCAGGGCCGCGTCCATGGGCATGGCCGTGGCGTCGCCGCGCACCACCACCACCGGGGCGGCAATGCCCAGCCCCGCGAGCGCGGTGCGCACGCCATCCAGAAAGCGGCGCATCACCGGCAGCAGCCGCGCGTTGAGCACCGCCGTGGCCGCGCGCTCCTTCATGCCCGCGCGCGAACTGGCCAGGTGCGAGCAGAACACCGGCTTGGGGTCAACCATGCCGATGGCCCGTTCCGCCACCAGTTCGTGGGCTGGATTCACGAAGCTCATCATGCCGCACACGGCGTAGGCGTCCACCCGGTTCTGCATCAGGCGGATGGCGTCCACCAGCCGGTGCAGCGCCAGCGGCTCCTCTTCCGACCCGTCCAGTTTGTGTCCGCCGGGGATGGCGTCCATGGAGGCGCAGGGCACGGTGATGCGCCCGGCGTAGCCGATGATGAACAGCCCAACCTCTGCCCCCTGCCCTTCCACCACGGCGTTGGTGGCCAGCGTGGTGGACACGGAGACCAGGTCCACGGCGCTGGCGGGCAGGCCGGACGCGGCCAGCGCGGCGGCCATGGCCCCGGCCATGCCCCGGCCAAGGTCGTGGTGGGTGGTGGGCCGCTTGGCCGATGCCACTACCCGGCGGGTGGCGGCGTCCACCAGGACGGCGTCGGTGCAGGTGCCGCCAGTGTCCACGCCCATGACGTAGCGCACGGGACGAGTCGGCTGGCCGGACTGGTCGGGCCGGTCGGTGTGGTCGGGGAAGAATGATTGGTCGGCCCCGGCGGCGTGGTCAGGCTGATCGGCTGCGCTGCTGGCGGCGGGAGTTTTGGCGTGACTGGTCATGGAAAAACCTTGGAATGCATGAGGATGATGTCGAAAATCCGTTGGTCTGGAAGGCAGTTTGTTCAACAGCGTCAACGGGTGAAAAGAGAAATCGGATGCCCGGTCAGGCGCGCCTCAGGCCAGTTTCAGGCCATTGTCCACGGGCCGCTCCGGCACGGCCAGCACCACGCTGCCGTCCGCCTGCGCAAAGCCGGTGACCAGGAATTCCGAGCGAAACGGCCCGATCTGCCGGGGCGGAAAGTTCACCACGCCGATGATCTGGCGGCCCAGCAGGTCGTCCGCCCCATACAGGTGGGTGATGCGCGCGCTGGACTTCAGCACGCCGATGCCCGGCCCGAAGTCGGCCCATACCTTCCACGCGGGGCTGCGGGCCTCGGGAAACGGTTCCACCTGCACGATGGTGCCGGTGCGCAGTTCCACCTTTTCGAAGTCGTCCCAGGTGATGGCGGGCAGGCCGGAAGCGGCGGCGGGGGTGGTCATGTGCGGTTCTCCCATCATGCGTGGTGGTGCGTGGTGATGCGTCGCGTGTCCGGCATGCTGGCGGCATGCGGGCCAACTGTTGCCCGTGTGCGGCTGCGCGTGCCGACGGTGTGCTGCCCGTGTGCCGACCAGACGCGCGGGTCGGATCATTCCGCCCGGGTGGCGGCGAACAGCATCCCTTCGGTGACGGACGAGCTGCGGTAGCCGGTGCGTCCCAGGCAGGCCGCATCGTGAAATCCCGCCTCGCGGAGCATGGCCAGGAACTCCGTTCCCGGTACGGCGCCGCCTTGTCAGCGGAACCAGTTGGACATCACGTCCGCCCCCTGCGGGGCAGGGCCGTCCAGCATCTGGTCGGCCAGGCGCAGGCGGCCACCGGGCCGCAGCACCCTGTGGATTTCGCGCAATGCGGCGGGCTTGTCCACTATCAGGCTGAACACCCCGTTGGAAATGACCACGTCGAAACTGCCGGGGGCAAAGGGCAGGCACTCCGCGCCGGTTTCCACCAAGCGAATCCGGGCGGACGGGCGGTCTGGCCCGAACAGGTCTGGTCCGGACAGGTAAGGGACGCGCTCCATCGGGGGCGCGGCTGCGTCCGTGGCGGCATCCATGGCAGCCAGATTGGCGCGGGCGCGGTCCAGCATGTGCGGGCTGGCATCCGCCCCGGTCACCGCGCCGCATGGCCCGGCCAGCAGGGCGGCGCACAGGGTGTCCACCCCCGCGCCGCAGCCCACGTCCAGCACGGCATCGCCGGGGCGCACCGGGCAGGCGGCCAATTCCGGCGGCAGGCAGCGGTCGCGGGGGGCGGCGGGGCTGTCGCCGATCTCGTCACCAAAGCGTACCGGGGCATCCAGTTCCGCGTCCGGCATGTCGCAAAAGATGTCTCCGGGCACGCCGCTGCCGGAAGAGGATGGATATCCGGCAGGGGGCGGTGGCGGCAGCAGGCATGCCGGTGGCCACACGCAGGCGTCCACCGTGGCGAAGGGGTTGCCCACCCCGCAGAAATGGGCGCGCACGGCGGCGGGCAGGCGACCGGTAAGCGCTGCGTCATAGCCAAGGCCAGCCAGCCCGGCGTCGCCCACCGGGTAGCGGAACTTGCCTTCCGGCCCCTGGGCCACGGCGATGAAGCGGTCGCGCACGGCACGGGCCACAAGCACCCGTTCCGCCGGGTTCAGCGCGGCAGGGGCGTGCCCGCCGGGTGCGCACCCGGACGCGGACAGGAAGGCGGAAGCGGATGCGGATGCGGCGGGGAATGACGCGGCGGCCCCGCCCGGGGCCTGCGGCGGCGCTCAGGCCCCGGTGGCGCAGGATTCGCCCGTGAAGGGCGGCGTGCGGCGGTGCATGGGTTCCTCGTGGTGGAGGTTGCGATGGGGGCGCGGGCCGGTTTGCCCTGCTTACCCGATGTGCCCGCTGTGCGCGGTGCGTCCGGTGTGGGGTGGGCCGCGTGGTATGCGCCCTGCCTGCCGCCGTCATAGGGGCGGCGCGGTGTGCCGTCAACGGGAGCGGGATGGCGGCGAGTGCGGCTGGTCAGATGCGCCGGTGCGCGTGGCACGAAAACGGGGCGCGGGTATCCCCGCGCCCCGTGGCGTTTGCATTCTGCCGTGGCGTCCGGCTATTCCCCGGCGGCCTCGGCCAACTGACGGCCCAGGGCGCGGCAGCGTTCCAGCCCTTCGTCGTCGGGGTTCCAGGCCTCGCGGGTCGGGTCGCCCACCTGCGAAAAGCCGCACTTGGCCAGCCGCTCGGCCAGCACCTTGGGCGATTCGCCGCTCCAGCCGTACGAGCCGAAGGCCGCGGCCTTCTTGCCCCGGAACTTCAGCCCCTCCACTTCTTCCAGCAGGCCCGCGACGGAGGTCAGCACGCCCCGGTTCACCGTGGGCGAACCCACGGCCAGCACCTTGGACCGGAAGATCTGGGTAATGATGTCGTTCTTGTCCACCAGCCCGGAGTTGAACAGCTTCACCGTCAGCGTGGGGTCGGCCTGCACGGCCCCGGCGGCAATGGCCTCGGCCATGCGCCGGGTGGAATGCCACATGGTGTCGTAGACCACGGTAAGCTGGTGTTCTGCGTAGTTGGCAGCCCACTGCTGGTAGCGCTGCACGATCTGCAGCGGGTCCTTGCGCCAGATCACCCCGTGGCTGGGGCAGATCATGTCCACGGCAAGGCCAAGGGCCAGCACTTCGTCGATCTTTTTGGTCACCAGCGGGCTGAACGGGGTAAGGATGTTGGCGTAGTACTTGATGGCTTCCGCCCACAGTTCGCACTCGTCCACCAGATCCGCGAACATCAGTTCCGAGGCGTAGTGCTGGCCGAAGGCGTCGTTGCTGAACAGCACGTTTTCGCCGGTCAGGTAGCACATCATGGAATCGGGCCAGTGGAGCATGGGCATTTCCACGAACACCAGTTCGCAGTTGCCCAGCGGCAGCCTGTCGCCGGTGCGCATCACCCGGAAGTCCCAGTCCGCGTGGTACTGGCCCTTCAGCGACTTGATCCCGTTGGCAGAGCAGTACACCGGTGTTTTGGGGATGTGGCGCATCAGTTCCGGCAGGGCGCCGCTGTGGTCCGGCTCGCCGTGGTTGGCCACCACGTAGTCGATGGATGAAAGGTCCACCACCTTCGCCAGGTTGTCCACGAACTCGCGGGCATACGGCCCCCACACCGTTTCGATGAGCGCGGTGCGGCCACCGGGGTCGCGCACCAGGTAGGCGTTGTAGCTGGACCCCTTGTGGGTGGAATATTCCTGCCCGTGAAAGGTGCGCAGTTCCCAGTCGATCTTGCCCACCCAGTGGACGCGGTTGGTCAGTTGCATGGCCTGCCCTCCGTGCGGCGCGCGTGCGCACCCTTCCGGTCGCGCCGCGTGGCCGAAAGGGTGAAAGGGACGAGTGAAAAAAGAGGAGTGTCTACTGTGACAGGCTGGCAGGTTGCGCGACAGGTGTCAACGTGGCCGGAATGGCGCGACGGGCGCGGGATGGCGGTGGGGAAGGAACTGTCCGGTCGGGTGGCCGGGCGCGATGCGGCCCACGCCCCGGTCCGGACGAAGGGCCACACGAAAAACGGCGGAGGGGGTTTACCCTCCGCCGTCGGCGTGGCGAGTGCCCAATGTCCCGAAGCACTGAACGGACCGCCCGGCTGTCGGTTGCCACCGGTTGCCGTGCGGACTCCATGAGTGCGGGGCATGGGGGCCGGAATGCCCGCCGGGTGCCAGTGCGGCCCGGCGGACGGTGTGCGGCATGCCGCGTGTGGGAGGGGGCTGCGGGTTTGGCTCGTGCCTGTCCCGTGTGCTCGTGGCCCCGTTTGTCCTTGGTCCCGTCTGTTCGTGGTCCCGTCCGTTCGTGGGGCGGCCTGCCCGGGCGTGGTCCCGGTCAGGCGTGGCACCCGGCGCGCGGGGCGTCCTCACCGGGCACCCACACGCATTCCTCCGACGAGGCACGGGGGATGCTGACGGTCAGCACGCCGTCATTGACCGAGGCGGAAAGCCCCTCGGCCACCGCGTCGTCCGGCAGCACCAGAATGCGCCGGAAGCTGCCGGGCTGGCGTTCCATGCGGTGCCAGCCCCGGCCCTTGTCGCGCGAGGACGACCGCGTGCGGCCCGTGATGGACAGCCGGTTGCCCTCGGCCTTCACATGCAGGTCGGCGGCATCGCCGTCGCCCATGCCGTTGTCTTCGATGCGGGACAGGCCGGGCACATCGGCCACGACCATGTAGGTGTCGTTTTCCACCGCAATGTCCACGTCCAGGCGGCGGGCGTCCTTGAAGCCGCATTCGGCGGGTTGTTCCGGCAGGGCCTCGTACAGCAGGTCCATGGTGCCCGCGAATTCCAGGGCTTCACGCAGTGCGTCCGCCTCGCGCGAGCATTCCACGTCGAAGGGAATGGGCGCCACGAGGCTGCCATCGTCATGCCGGTCGGAACCGGCGTCATCGCGTTCGGCACCCTTGTGGAACCAGTTCCGGGGGTGCAGTGCGTCCAGTTTCATGGCGGTTCCTCCGTTGTCGTTACCGGCGCGCCATGCGCCCCGGACGGGAACCCGGATGCCGACCACCGTGCGCGCGACAGTGCCGGAAACGGCATGTCGGGCCTTTCGGCCAGTGCCGACCGACGGGGATCGGCTTCGAAGGGGCGGGCACGGCGGTGGCCGCGCAGGTTCCGGGGCGGACGGCGTGCGCCGGTCCATGTTTGAAAATAGTTATCATCGCCCGAAAGGCAACCGCCTCGGGAATGATTCCGGGGGTCACCTGCGGTGCGGAACCCGGCGGAAGCGCGGGGGCGTTGCAATGGGGGGGCAGGCCGGGTATGCCATTGAAATGGGGCCGGAGTCCGCGTTGCCGCGCGCGGCTCCCGCCCGTGGGCATCGGTGGGTGGCGGGGCGCGTTCCGGCGTCCGCCCGCCTTCGACGATGCAGCCCGTTTTTTGCCGCTTCCGGCCCGTTCCGCCAACGTACAGGAGCACAAACATGACGCAGCGCGTTCAGGTGGGTGGCCTGCAGATCGCAGCGCCGCTGTATGACGTCATCGTCCGCGACATCGCGCCGGGCACCGGCGTGGACCCCGACAGGTTCTGGACGGCCCTTGAGAACATGGTGGAAACCATGGCCGACAGGAACCGTTCCCTGCTGGCGAAGCGGGCCGAATTGCAGGACGCCATCGACGCATGGCACCGCGAGCGGCGGGGCGCGCCGCACGATGGTGCCGCCTACGAGGCCTTCCTGCGCTCCATCGGCTATCTGGTGCCCGAAGGGCCGGACTTTGCCGTGACCACCGAAGGGGTGGACCCGGAAATCGCCCTGGTGGCCGGGCCGCAACTGGTGGTGCCCATCACCAATGCCCGCTACGCCCTGAATGCCGCCAATGCCCGCTGGGGCAGCCTGTACGATGCCCTGTACGGCACCGACGTGATTTCCGAAGACCCGGCCCAGGGCGGCGCGCCGCGCGGTGGCGCCTACAACCCCGCGCGCGGGGCGCTGGTGGTGGCGCGGGCTGCCGCCTTCCTGGACGAGGCCTTTCCGCTGGCCACCGGCAGCCATGCCGACGCAGTGCGCTACGACGTGCGCGGCGGCAAACTGGTGGTCACCCTGAAGGGCGGCGCGGAAACGGGCCTTGCCGACCCCGCCCGTTTCGCCGGGCATGCGGGCGCGCCCGCCGAAGGCAACGGCGCGGTGCTGCTGCGCAACCACGGCCTGCATGCGGAAATCCGCATTGACCGCGAGCATTCCATCGGTCGCGAGCACGCCGCCGAGGTGCGCGACGTGGTGATGGAGGCAGCCATGACCACCATCCTCGACTGCGAGGATTCGGTGGCCGTGGTGGACGGCGCGGACAAGGCCCTGGCCTACCGCAACATGCTGGGCCTGTTCCGGGGCGACCTGTCGGCGGAATTTCCCAAGGGCGGGCGCAGCGTGCTGCGTACCCTGAACCCCGACCGCGAGTACATCGGGCCGGACGGGGCCGCGTTCTTGCTGCCGGGCCGCAGCCTGCTGCTGGTGCGCACCGTGGGCCACCTGATGACCACCGACGCGGTGCTCAACCGGTCCGGCGAAGAGATTCCCGAAGGCATGCTGGACACCATGGCCACGGCCTACATCGCCCTGCACGACCTGCGCGGCACGTCCAGCTTCCGCAACAGCCGCACCGGCGGGGTGTACATCGTCAAGCCCAAGCAGCACGGGCCGGAAGAGGTGGCCTTTACCGCAGAGCTGTTCCGCATGGCGGAAGACGCCCTGGGCATGCCGCGCAACACGTTGAAGATCGGCATCATGGACGAGGAGCGCCGCACCACGGTGAACCTGAAGGAATGCATCCGCGCGGCGGCGGAGCGGGTCATCTTCATCAACACCGGCTTCCTGGACCGCACCGGCGACGAAATCCACACCTGCATGGAAGCAGGGCCGGTGGTGCGCAAGAACGCCATGCGCGGCGAACGCTGGATCATCGCCTACGAGGACTGGAACGTGGACGTGGGCCTGGCCTGCGGCCTTGCCGGGCGCGCCCAGGTGGGCAAGGGCATGTGGGCCAAGCCCGACATGATGCGCGAGATGGTGGAAACCAAGATCGGCCACCCCAGGGCGGGCGCCAACTGCGCGTGGGTGCCCTCGCCCACCGCCGCCACCCTGCACGCCATGCACTACCACGCCGTGGACGTGGCCGCCGTGCAGAAGACCCTGGCGGGCCAGCGCCGCGCCAGCCTGGCCGACCTGCTGACCCTGCCCCTGATGGAGCCCGCATCCCGCCCCACCCCGCAAGAGGTGGAAGAGGAACTGGCCAACAACGCCCAGTCCATCCTCGGCTACGTGGTGCGCTGGGTGGAGCAGGGCATCGGCTGTTCCAAGGTGCCGGACATCACCGACGTGGGGCTGATGGAAGACCGCGCCACCCTGCGCATTTCCAGCCAGCACATCGCCAACTGGCTGCACCACGGCATCTGCACCCGCGACCAGGTGGTGGCGGTGCTCAAACGCATGGCCGCCGTGGTGGACCGCCAGAACGAAGGTGACCCGGCCTACCGGCCCATGAGCGCCGACTTTGATGCCAGCGTGGCCTTTCAGGCCGCCTGCGACCTTGTCCTGCTGGGGCGAGAGCAGCCCTCCGGCTATACGGAACCCATCCTGCATGCCCGCAGGCAGGAGGCCAAGGCCAGGTTCGGCATCAGCTAGGGCGCGCATCGTCTGCCGCCGCAAGCGTACGCCCGATACGAGTATCCCCGCCGGAAGACACTTCCGGCGGGGTTTTTCGTCTGGCGGCTGCGGGGCGTTCGTCGGGTTGGCCGGAAAATAATGGCACTGTGCGGTCGCTGCGGTATGGCGCGAACAGGGAAGGACGTAACGCGCACAGGGGCCGGGCCGCGCCCGGCAAGGGGGCCGTCATGTCGGATGCCAACATTTGCGGCAAGGATACCAAGATACTGCAACAATTCCGCACCACCCTGTCGGCCCAGGCCGGGCTGCTGGCCCGTGGACCATTCAAGGGAACGGATGTGCACGCTGCCGTGACGGCCCGGCTGGAGAAACCGGATTTCTCGTGGGACGACGCCTACTTCGTGGAACAGAGCCTTGCCCCGTTTCATACCGACGAACGCGTGCTCATCGAGATAGAACGGCTGTTGTCACAGGCCCGCAGCATCATGGACCCGGACACGGCGGGCTTCTACGCCGAGGTGGACCCCAAGGCCATGTCGTCCCAGTGTCGGCGGGAACTGTTTGCGCGCATCCTTGTGGACCTGCAACTGGAATCGCAGAAGCGCGAACGGCGCAAGTGGCTGCTGGAACGCACCTGCAAGTCTCTGGTGTGGCTCATGCTGGGGACCTTTGCGGTCATGCTGTTCCATGCCGAACTGTCCGCACTGGCGGCCTCCGCGTTCTGGCTGGTGGCCGGGTGGCTGGTCAACTGGCTGCCGGGCGGCATGGGCTCTGCCGGGCTGCCGTGGAGGGGGCCGGGCATCGGCCAGGTGATGCTGCTGGCGCTGGCGGGTGGCTGCGCGGGCGCGCTGGTTACGGTGGCCCTGCGCATGAACAATTATTTCAAGACGTCGCGCCTGCGCGAGGTGGAGTCGTACGCGTCGGTCTGGTACATCGGCAACCGCATGCTCATCGGTGCGGTGGGGGCGCTGGCGGGGTGCTATCTGGTCAACGCCAAGATCATCTCGCTGTTCAACATCAACGACCTGTTTCTGCCTTTGGACGCGGGGGGCGGCATGCAGGGCGGGGCCGCCGTGTACAACATCGACGTGCTGAAGACGGTGGTGGTGAGCATTGCCTTCGGCTGTTCGGAATACTTCATTCCCGCCACGTTCGGAAAACTGCCCGGCCCGAAGGCCGACGCGGGCGGGGCCACGGCGACCACTGCCGGGGCCACCGTTGCGCAACCGCAAGTGGCCACTGCGCCGCACCCGTATCCTGCGCAGGGCGCCCGCCCCGGCAAGGCCGCCGGGGCGGACCGCGATACGGCATTGATGGAGCAGCCGCCAGCACCTTCGCCAGCCCCGCCAGAGCACTCGGACCCCCTGGACTTGCTGGACCGGCTGAATCTGGACGAACGGCTGGACGCGGAGACTGCGGAGCGGGCGGACGCGCCGGACAATACCCCGCCCGCCCCCCGTCCGGTCCCTGATGCGGGCAAGGGGGCGGCAGGCTCCGGCGGCGGCAGTGCCGGAACCGGCGCCTGACACCGGGCCGGGAGGCGTACGGCGGATCATCGGAGAATCATCGGACGGGCAATGTACGGAATGCGGAGAAAGCCGCCGCCACACCCCATGGCGGCGGCGTTCCTGCGTCCTGCTCCCGTCATGGCATCTCGCGCCCCGGCGGCCTGCCGCGCGTCTTTCCCCTTGCCCCCTCCCCCGGCCTTCATTATGTTGGGATAATGGACGATCCACCCCACTGTCCCTCCAGCCGTTTGGGGGTGCCGGTCAGCGGCGCGCGGATCGTCCCGGAATTATCCGCATTGGCCACGGCTGGCCGCTTGCCGCCGTCACATAGGGAGGTTGCCATGAAGGTGTTGATGATCGTCACGTCCAACGACAGGCTGGGCGATACCGGCCACAAGACCGGGCTGTGGCTGGAGGAACTGGCCGCACCCTATTACGTGTTCACCGATGCCGGGGCGCGGGTCACCCTGGCCTCGCCCAAGGGCGGCGCCGCACCCGTGGACCCGCGCAGCGAGGCGGATGAGGCCCAGAACAGGACCACCCGCCGCTTCACGGCGGACCCGGCGGCCATGGCCGCCCTGAAGGACACCGTGCCGCTGGCCGAAGTGCGGCCGGAGGACTACGACGTGCTGTTCTACCCCGGCGGGCACGGCCCGCTGTGGGATCTGGTGGACGACCCGCGCTCGCTGGCCATCATCGAGAACATGCACCGCGCGGGCAAGCCCGTGGCGGCGGTGTGCCACGGCCCCGCCGTGCTGGTGCGGGCCACCACGCCCGACGGCAAGCCGCTGGTGGCCCGGCGCAACATGACCGGGTTTTCCAACGCCGAAGAGGACGCGGTGAGCCTGTCACGGGTGGTGCCCTTCCTGTTGCAGGACGAATTGACCCGCCTTGGCGCCAGGTACGAGCGCGGCCCGCTGTGGGAACCGCACGTGGTGGCGGACGGGCTGCTGGTCACCGGGCAGAACCCGGCCTCGTCCGAGCGCACCGCCAAGGCCGTGCTGGAAGTGCTGGCCCGCTCGTGCGGCTGCGCGCCGTATTTGGGCGAACCCATCAGGGAACCGGGAGAGCCGGGCGCGCCGGGAGCGTAGCGTAAAGGCGAAAGCGGGTGTGCCGGGCGCTTTCTGACGGGGTGACGGGATGGCAACATGTCGCCCCGCAAACGGGAAAATGACAAGGGCAGGCGGGTCGATACGACCGTCTGCCCTTTGTCGTCGCATGTCGCGCGGATGGGGGGCGGGAAGCGGCGAGCGCCTGTGGGCCTGCCCTGTCAGTCGGCGGGCCGAGGCTGTTGTCAGGCGGCCTTGTCCGGGATGGCCTGCCGTCGCCGTCGTAACCTGTTGTCTCCGTTATCTGTCGCCGCCACCGTTGCCGTTCGTCGTGGGCCGCAGCAGGCAGGCGATGGCGTGGAACACGGTCTGCACGTAGCGGCCGGACAGCACTTCCGGCAGGGGGAAGCAGGGGGGATCTTCGGAGGGTTCGCACCCGGCCAGCGCGGTGAAGGTGCGGCGCGACAGCTCTTCCAGCGGTTGTTCCAGCATCTCCACCCACAGCCGCTCGCCCTCGCCGGGGCCGTCGCCGGACAGGTCGGAACCGGACAGGTCGGAGCCGGGCGGGCCGGAGCCGGGCGTCGCATGGGCGGTCGGCGGGATGTCCGACAGGCGGCAGCGCAGCGGGCGGCGGGCGAAAAGCATGCACCGCCCTGCGGGTTCGCCGGGGGTGACGGATGGGGCGGTATTTTCCGGGGCGGGGTTTGCGGCGGTCTCACCGGCAGCCGCCGTTTCAACTGGCCCACCCACCTCGATCATCCCGTCTGCTCCGCCCGGCCCAACCGTTCCAACCGCTCCAACCGTTCGGGCCAGCAGCGGACAGGCGGTCCGGTTCGCCGGGACGTTGGCATCATCCGCCCCACGGAAGGGCACGCCCGCATCAGCGCCCATATCCCTGTTGGGAACGGGGACGGCTGCGGACTCCATGCGGGGGGCGCGGTACGCCCGGCAGGCCTCCTGCACGGCCCCGCGCTGGGCGGCGGTCAGCAGGGTGTCGGCGCTGCGGGCCAGGGCCGCCGCCTCCACCAGCGTCACCACCGGGGGCACGCGGCAGCAGCGGGCATGGTCGCGCCCGCACTGCGGCGCGTTGGCCATGTGGGGCATGGCGCGCAGGGCGGCATCCAGCCGGGCGGCCAGGGCCTCGTATTCGGCCAGCACGGGCAAAAGATCGTCATGGCGGGCGGGTTCCGGCGCGGGTTCGCGCAGGGTAAGGGCGCGGTTGCGGCGCCCATAACGGCGCAGGGCGCTCCACTGGCGGTAGTTGGCGGGCTTGGAACGCAGGCGGCGCATCAGGCGTTCGGTGCGGCGTTGGCCCAGCCCCCGGCGCAGCAGGTAGGCGTTCAGCACCGTGCCAGTGCGGCCTATGCCGTAGCGGCAGTGAATGTACACCCGGCGGCCCAGGTACACGGCCTCGTCCAGCCAGTCCAGGGCCTGCTCCAGTGCGGCCTCGTCCGGGGCGTGTTCGTCCTCTATGGGCAGGTAGAACACGTCGAAGCCCCGCTCCTGCTCCAGGTCGGCCAGCACGCACAGTTCTTCGCACAGGTTCAGGATGGCCTGGATGCCTTGCTCGCGCAGGGCATCGAGGTGTTCGCGCGTTACCGGCGCGGGCCCGGCGGCGATGTGCTGGGTGACCCAGGTGACCGGAAACGTGGGATGGCCCGACGGGGCCTGGGTGGTCAGGGCGTTGCGCAGGAAGGCCGCCACCCCCCGCGCGGCGCGTTGCAGCAGCCCCCCCTTGCGGGACGAGCCGCCGTCCTGTCCTTCGGGTGTCGGGGCCTGCGACGGCCCGCGCGCGGGGCCGCCCGGCGGCGGTGCGGCTGGCGGGGCGGATGGGGGCTGCGCGGGCGCGGTCATGGCGCGTTCCCGCTCGCGGTATCGAGCCGGGACAGGAAATCGTCGGCCATGGCCTCCGCCTCGTCCACATCGCCGATGCGCACGTCCAGCAGGCGCGTTTCCGCCAGCAGCATGCCCAGCATGGCAAGGCGTTTCTGGATCACGGCGTCGGCGTCCGGGCCGTGGCGGGCGTCCAGCAGGTCGCCGCGTGTCTTCACGGCAAAGCCCTGGCGGGCCAGCACCCGTTCCAGCACCCGGATGCGCAGTTCGCGCCCTTCCGCCGCCGCGCCGCCGCCCTTGAAGCGGAACTGGATGTAGTTGGTGCGGTCGTCGGGCGAGCACAGGGTGTCCACCAGCGCGAAATGGTAGCCGAAGCGCATCATCAGGTGCGCGTAGTGGGCGGAGATCACCGCATAGCTGGCCAGCTGGGGCGCATCCCGCCGGAAGATGCCCCCGCTGATGCGGTCCAGCTCGTTCCAGTCCGCCGCCGGGGGCATGTTGGCCCACAGCTCGCGCGCGGCGGACAGGCCGAACCACAACGCCCACATGGGTGTGGAGCGGAAGTCGTCGGGGCCGATCTCTTCCTTGCCCGCCGCCGTGGGAAACAGCCCGTCCTCGATGTTCAGCACGTACATGATCATGGGCACGTCGGTGCGCAGCTTCTTGGCGCCGCCAAGGCCGCGCCCGCCGCGCCCCACGAGGGAGAACATCTCGGCCACGCCGCGCTCGTGGGCAAAGCGCACCAGATCGTGCATGGACCGGCAGTTTTCGGGCGCGAAGTCGCTGGATGCCGGGTCCGTCAGGTTCAGCTTGGCGATGTGCTGCATGGCCCGGGCCAGACGGCGCATGCCGCCGCGCCGTTCGCGGGCCGCTGCCGCAGCCTTGCGCCGGGCTCGGGGCCGCGAACCGTCCCCCGTTTCGTGGGGGGGCTTGCCCGCATGCACCCGGCCCGTGGCCCCGTCCACGGTGACCACTGTTCCATCCGGAATGGCCGTGAACGGATCGGCGATGCCGGTGACCACGGGCAGCCCGAACTCGCGGGCCACCGAGGCGAAATGGCAGGCCCGGCTGCCGGTCTGGGCCACCACGGCCTCCAGCCGGTCGATGATCCGGGTCAGCGAAGGACCAAGGGTGGTGGTGACCAGCACGGTGCCCTGGGGCATGTCGCCGATTTCGCAGCAGATGGCCGCATGGCGGGCCGTGCCGCTGCCCACCCCGGCGGAGACCGGTTCGCTGCCTTCAGCCAGCAGGGGCAGGCTGTCATGAGCTGCGCCAAATGCAGCGGGTGCGGGGGGCGCGGCGGGCGCGGTGCCTTCTGCGCCGTCCATTCCGTTCGGGCCATCCTGCCCGGCATCCGGCCCCTTTTCCGCCCCGGCGGTCTGTTCCGGCACGATGCCGTGTTCCGTGCCGCCGGGCACCGGGCGCGACTGCACGATGAAGATGCGCCCCGCCGTATCCAGCACCCATTCCACGTCCTGCGGCTCGCCGAACAGGCTTTCCAACTCGCGGCCATAACGGGCCAGGCGCTTCATGTCTTCGGTCGTCAGCAGGGGCGTGGTCGGCACCGGCTGCGCAAGCGTGGCCCCCACGGCTTCGGGCCGTTCCAGAATGCGGCTGCGCGGGCGGCGCGACAGCCACGCCGATTGCGCGGGCGTGTCGCCGCTGACCAGCACGTCGCCGGTGCCCGCCACGGCGTGCACGGCGGTGACGCCCTCGGCCAGTTCCTCTGCGGGCAGGCGGCGCGGCGGGTCCGGGTCGCGGGTATAGATCACCCCGGCGCAGGCCGCGTCCAGCATGGGCATGAGCAGCGCGGCCATGGGGGTTTCCGCGTCGGCCAGGCCATGCAGGATGCGGTAGGACAGGGCGCGCGGCTGGTACTTGGAGGCCACCACCCGCTTCCAGGCCATGCCCGCGTGGCCCGGTTCCACCCCCAGCACGCTGGCGTACTGCCCGGCGAAGGACACCGGGCCGTCTTCCGCCACGGCGCTGCTGCGCACGGCAAGCGGGGCGCGCAGGGGACTCATGGCGTAGGCGGCGGTAAGGATGTCCTCTTCCAGCCGGGGCGGCAGTTCCGCCTTCATGATCATGGCCCGCAGTTCCTCGGAAATGGCGGCCAGTTCGTCGGGACGCGACAGGCGCAGGCTGCGCAGGCGCGCGTCGATGGGCTCGCGCAGTTCGTTGTGCTCGATGAAGTAATGGTAGGCGGCGGCGGTGACCACCGTGGCGTCGGGCACGGGCAGCATGGACTGGCTGCGCACGGTGGCCAGGCGCGCGGCCTTGCCGCCCGCGCGGTCCGGGTGCTGGTGCGCTTCCGCCAGGGGGATGACGTAGGGGGGGGCCAGGTCCGGCTCGGGCACGCTGACCGCCATGCGCATGTAGAAGGCGATCTTGTTGCAGTAGTCGGCAAGGCCCATGTACCGGGCGGGGTTCATCTCCATCAGCTGCCCCAGCATGGCGCGCACCGCGTCGTCCAGCTGGTCGGCCAGTTCGATCACGCGCGACCAGTCCACCTTCTCGTTGCCGTAGTGGATGTCCTCCAGTTCGGCGATGAGTTCGAGGCTGCGCGAATCGTGCCGCAACAGCTCGCGGAACGCGTTGTACTTGCGCCGCAGCAGGGTGCCGGGCGCGAAGACCTGGTAGGTCCAGTGACGGAACAGTTCGCCGATGGCCATTGCGCTCCCTTGCGAAAGTGGTGATGGCGGAGACAGGGCATCAGGCTCGGCAGGACAGCGTTGACGCGCCCGGCCCGGCCCTTGCCGGTCGCCGTTTCCGTGACCGCACGGGCGTTACCCGTCCCTAGCGCCCGGGCGCTACGCGCCCAGCACCTCTGCCACCTTGCTTTCCAGTTCGTCCTTGTCGATGGGCTTCACGCAGTACTCGTTGGCACCCAGGCGCAACGATTCGCGCGCCGTTTCCAGGGTGGGGTAGCCGGTCAGCATGATCACCCGGATGTCCGGGCGCAGCTTTTTCATTTCTTCCAGCACCTCCACCCCGGTCATGCGCCGCAGCTTCATGTCCAGGATGGCCAGGTCCGCGCCCCTGCCGCGCACGTGGGCAATGGCCTCTTCCTCGTCCGTGAACACCGAGACCGCGTGCCCCTTGCGCTCCAGGATGCGCTTGATCAGCACCCCCGCGTCGATGACGTCGTCCAGCACGATGATGTCCGCCATGGGCTTCCTTCTTTGTTTTCTGCCTCTTGTTCCGGGGCGTGTGTTGTTTTTGTTCGCCTCCGGCGGGCAGGGGGCATCCGCCCCCTGCACCCCCTTTTGGGAAAGATTACCCGACAAATAAACGGTTTAGGGGGGAGCCCCAGCCGTTGGTGAGCGCGCAGCGCGAACCTTACGGATGGGGACAGCAACGCGGGGTCCGGGGAGGGAGACCCTTTGCCTCAGCCGTTAGGCGAGCTTGCAAGCCTTACGGCTGAGGCAAAGGGTCTCCCTCCCCGGTTGTTTTCTCATTTTCGGAATTTTGTACCTTGGCCCTGGGGTCGGTATCGGGCAGGTCGGCGGCACCCAGCGGTTCCAGGGGCAGGACCACGCGGAACACGGTGCCGGGGCCGCGCGTAGCGCCCTGGGGCATGCTTTCGTCGATGAAGCCGGGCGGCAGGGGGCTGTGCGCCTCTATGAACCCTTCGTGGTCTTCGATGATGCCGAAGGACACGGACAGGCCGAGGCCGGTGCCCTTGCCCACGGGCTTGGTGGAAAAGAACGGGTCGAAGATCTTTTGCAGGTTGGGTTCGGGGATGCCGATGCCGGTATCGGCGAACCAGGCGGTGACGGTCATGTTCATGATGTCCAGCCGGGTGCGCACCTTGATCAGCCCGCCGCCCGGCATGGCGCCGGAGGCGTTGTGCAAGAGGTTCATCCACACCTGCTTCAGCTTTTCGGGCGCGCCGTAGATGACGGGCAGCCGGTCGTCGAGGTCGGCGAGGATGGTCACGTTCTCCAGCGAGAAGGTGTGGCGCACCAGCGAGACCACTTCCATGATGGAGTTGTTGAAGCACATCTCCTTCTTCTGGCTTTGGGTCTGGCGCGAAAAGCCCAGCAGGTCGGAGACGATCTTGCGGCAGAACTTGGCCTGCTTCTCGATGATTTGCAGGTCCTGGTGCATCTGGGCGTCCGGGGGCACGTCCTCTTGCAGCAGTTGGGCGTACCCCAGGATGATGCCGAGGGGGGTGTTGATCTCGTGCGCCACGCCTCCGGCCAGCTTGCCGACAGATTCCATCTTCTGCGACTGGATGAGCTGGTCCTGGTAACTGCGGATGGCGGTAATGTCGCGCGCGGTGGACAACACGCCGATGATGCGGCCGGTTTCGTCGGACACGGGCACCTTGACCAGATGGAACCATTCGTCGCGCCCGTGTCCGAAGTCGGAAGCGGTTTCGTTTCCGATGGTGTCGCGGCGGTCCTGCGATTCTCGGTACACGGGGTGGCCGCCGGTGAGGATGGCGCGGTTTTCGGCCACGCGCAACTCCGCCGTGTCGCGCGGAAAGATGTCGAAGTCGCTCTTGCCGATGATCTCGGACGGGGGCAGGCCCAGCGAATCGGCAAAGGCCTTGTTCACGGAAAGGTAGCGCAGGTGCTCGTCGAGCAGGGCCAGCCGGTCGGGGGTCACTTCCAGGATGGTGCGCATGATGCCCTGCTGGCGGGTCAGGTCGCGCTCGGTCTCGCGCAGTTCGGCGATGTGGGCGCGCAGGGCGTGGGCCATGACGTCGAAGGTGTCGGCCAGTTCCTCTATCTCGTCACCGGCAAAGGTTTCGTACACCTCGCACTGGCGGCACTGGGCGAGCTTTGCGGGGTAGGCCCTGCCGTCGCAGCCCGCGCAGGCGGTGCCCTTGATGTACCAGCAGCGGCGTTCGGTGTCGCCGTAGGCGGGGCAGTCGGTGCGGCCGCACAGCCGCTGTTCCCAGCAGTTGCGCCGGGCGGATGTGGTGGCGGGCAGGTGCAGGTTGCCGCGCACGATTTCTTCCGCGTGTTCCTTCAGCGCGCCGATGCGGGCGGTGATGCGTTTGGCGAAGTGGGCGCTGATGACCACGGCCACCAGCAGCGCCACCACCGAAAGCCCGCTGATGGCGAAGATCATGCCGTTGACCACGTCCAGCACCTTGGTGCGCGAAAGCCCGATGCGGATGGTGCCGAATTCGCGCCCGCCCACCATCACCGGCGCGGCAAAGTCGTAGATGCGCTCGCGCCCGGTATCCAGCAGGCGCACGGCAAGGTGGCCGTCTTCGGCCTCGTTGGCTTCCAGCAGGTCCAGCGGAAAGGTGCGGCCAAAGGTGTGGGCCAGCACCTGGCCGCGCTCGTCCGCGATGAAGGCGTAGACGATGTCGCTGTCCACGTTCAGCAGTTCGTCCACCAGGTTCTTCAGGCGCAGGAAGTCGGTGGACAGCATGGGGTCTGCCGCGCGCAGGGCCAGGTTGGTGGCCAGTACCGCACCGCGCCGCTTGCTTTCCTCTATGAGCGCGTTGGCCGCGATGCGGGTGACGAACAGGGCCAGCAGCGCGGCCACGAACAGCACGATGAGCGTGATGCCGAGGTTGAGCTTGCGGCGAAAGTTCAGGCGGCGCAGCAGGTTCATTCCAGCCCCACCTTGGACGGGTCGAGCCGCAGCTTGGAAAACAGTTCGCGGCAGGGGTCGTAGTCGCGGTCGGTGGTGGGAATGATGCCGCGCATGCCTGCGGCGGCCAGGATGCGTTCGTGCTCTGGGTCGTTTTCCGAAAGCGCGAACAGGGCGCTGGCGATGCGCTGCACGATGTCCGGGTCCAGCCCCTTGCGCGCGGCATAGACCCAACTGGGGTATTCGCGGGTGTTGGCCACCACCTTCAGGGCGGAAAGGTCCACCTTGCCTTCCAGGATGCCCAGGGTGCCCTCGCGGATCGAGGCGATATCGTAGCGGCCCGCGTACACGCCGAGCACGGCTTTTTCCTGCTTGCCGCCGGGGCCGGGGGCAAAGGCGATTTCGGCGAAGTCGCTTTCCGACAGGCCCTTGTCGCGAAAATGGCCCAGCACGAACAGGTAGCCCCCGGCGGAATAGGGGTCCACGGCGATCCAGCGCTTGCCCCGGCAGTCCTGTTCGTTCCTGATGGCGGAGTTGTCGGCGCGGGCGATGATCTGCCCCCGGAACGTGGCCCGGCCCGAAGGTTCGACGATGCCCGCGAAGGCCCGCGCGCCGCTTTGCGCCAGCAGCACGTAGGTCATGGGGTTGGAGAAGGAGATGTCGATCTCGCCGCGCTCCACCATGCGGCGGTGCGCCTCGAAGGTGTCGGGGAACACCTGGCGGATGGCGAGCCCCGTGGACTTTTGCAGGTATTCCACAAGGGCGCGGTGGCGCAGGTACGAGGTGGAGTGCGAATACTGGGGCAGGTAGGCGTAGGTGATGGCGGGTACCGCTTCGGGGGCCTTCACTTCTGCCCGGCGGGTCATGTCCACCAGGGTCGCGGGTTCGCTGTCCCACCATAACTGGATGGCGGCGGCGACGACCATGACAAGGGCGGCTATGGCGAGAAAGCGTGTGCGCACCGGCGGCTCCGGAAGTGAAAGGCGGGCTAGCCGCCGTCTCGACTGTTGTGCGGGGCGTGATGGGCGTGACTGATCGGACCTGGGCGGCTATCGGAACCGTCGGGGGCAAGGGCCGAGGATTCCGGTGCGTCGGGGGTTGCGTCGGGGATCACGCCGGGTGGCGGCGTGGCGGCCCAGGCCTGCAAGCGGGTGAACCACCCAATTCGGGACATGGCGCTGGCATAGGTGACGCGCAACGGAATGTACAGAAGCAGGAACCAGAACAGCGTGGAGGGCTGCTGGCCGATGAGCGGGGCGTCCCACGGCAGTTCCGGGGTAGCCCCGGCAAAGCGCATGTCCATCCAGGCCAGGGCGAAGGGCAGGGGAATGATGGACACGCAGAACATGGCCCCGCCCAGCGAGAAATAGTGGCCGAAGGCATCGTGGGCCTGGCTGTTGACGGCCTTGTAGCTTTCCTTGTCGCCCGCGCGCAGGGCCGCTTCCGATAACTTGTGATGATGCTCCATGCCATGGCGCAGTTCTGCCAGGCGGCGGCGGTTGAGGCGCGTGGCGCACAGCGAAAAACCGCTGCCGAGCACGATGCACCACAGGGCCAGCACTGCCGTGCCCAGCACGAAGCCTGCCAGGGCGTTGCCCGGCAGCCGGTAGGGCGCGATGAGGAGGGGGTCCAGCCAGGCAAGGGCGGCGTGCAGGGTGTCCATGATGCGTCAGGTTGCCTTCGTTTGCGGAAAAAGGAAAGGGGGCGGGACCGTGGCCCCGCCCCCCGGCGTATACGGCGGGATGCGCGGCTAGCCGCCGAACATCTTGATGTTGAAGAAGCCGCGCAGCACGTAGTCGATGCCGACGTACAGGGCCAGCACGATGAAGATGCGCTTCAGCAGGGTGTCGGAGAAGTACTTGGAGGTGCGGGGGCCGATGACCGAGCCGATGAAGATGCCCACCAGTTCGGTGCCGATCATGGTCCAGTCGAGCGGGGTGCCCTTGCTGACCAGGGTGGCGATGGAGGTGACCATGGAGATGAGCACGGCCAGGGCCGAGGTGCCGGCGGCCAGGTACATGGGCAGCTGCGAGATGCTGGTCAGGAACGGCACCAGCAGGAAGCCGCCGCCAACGCCGAGGAACGCGGCGATGGCGGAGATGACGATGCCGCCCACCACGGGCAGGATGGGGTTGAACTGGAACTCAACGCCCGAGAAGGTGAACACGCACTTGGTCAGGCTGGTGGAGAGGACGTGCACGCCGATGGCCTTTTCATCGACCTGTTCGCCGCTCTTGATCTTCTTCACCGTTTCTTCAAAGGCCTTGGCCGCTTCCTTGGCCTTCTTCTTGGAAGCCTGGCCAGCGGGAGAGGTTTCCCAGAACAGGTACAGGCCCAGCACCAGCACGAACAGGCCGAAGTAGCCCTGGTACTGCGAGAAGGACACCTTGCCCGCGAAGAAGTATGCCGAACCCCAGGCACCGGCCAGCGAACCCGCGCCAAGGGCCAGGGCCAGCGGCAGCACCAGGCGGCCCATCTTGTAGTAGTTGAACGAGGAGATAAGGGCCGAGAAGCCCACCAGCCACTGGTTCGACGCCTTGATGGAGTCGGTGGCCACCTTGTTCAGGGGCAGGTCCTTGCCCAGCGATTTTGCGTAGTTGCCAAGGCCGAACACCGACATGTGGCCGACACCGGCCATGACGCCGCCGAACGCGCCCACGGTGGAGAAGATCCAGCCTACCCACACCGCCCAGGCAAAGGACAGGATGGGGCTGACGTGGGGGGCGCCGGGAATGCCGAGGAAGCCGGCGGGGTCATCGGCCTTGACCTTGCCGGCCTGCACGGCGCCGTCAATGGCGTCGGACAGCTTGTCGGCCCAGGCGGGCTCGAACCACAGAAGGCTTACGGCAACGACGGCCGCGAGCAGCAGCAGGTGTTTGGTGTGCTTGGACACGGTCTCTCTCCTTGGGATGGTGTTTCGGTGCGCTTCCGAAATGGGAACGGGGGCCGCCGCCCACGGGGGGCGACATGGCGGCGGCCCCCGTCGTGCCTACTTTTCTTTCTTGAAGATGATCAGCGGACAGTTCTTGCAGATGTCCGCACCGGGGAAGTTGTCGCCGGGGCGGGTGATGGCGCCGCTGCCCAGGTTGCGCTTGCGTTCCAGCAGGCGCTCCACGGTAAGGCCCATGTGTTCGCCGGGGATCACGAAGTTGATTTCGCCGCGTTCGGTCTTGCCCGCGTTGTAGCTGCCGGAGCAGGCGGGCAGCATGTTGGCGGTCTTTTCCTGGTACGAGTACACGGTGCCGCCGCAGGCGGAGGAATTCATGGTCACGTTGGTCTTCAGCGGGTGCTGGTCGGTGGCGGCCATGTAGTCCACGGCCAGGTGGTAGGCCTGCATGTTGTCACAGTAGAAGTGAACAACGG
Organism: Nitratidesulfovibrio sp.; assembly: GCF_040373385.1. Classification (NCBI taxonomy): domain Bacteria; kingdom Pseudomonadati; phylum Thermodesulfobacteriota; class Desulfovibrionia; order Desulfovibrionales; family Desulfovibrionaceae; genus Nitratidesulfovibrio; species Nitratidesulfovibrio sp. The sequence goes on from NZ_JBDXXH010000008.1 coordinate 160,629, forward strand.
AAGGATCGACCACGGCGTCGCCCAGCGGGCCCACGGCGATGGCCTTCAGCCCTTCGGGCAGGCGCGGCTTGGACCGCACGAACCGCTCGGCCTGGGCAAGGTCGCGCACGTACTTGGCGTGGCTCTTGATTTCGTTGTCGTCGATTTCCTTCCAGCCGAAGGAGACCAGGGCGTTGGAGCAGCCCAGGCCCTCGGGGCCGGACAGCACGGTCTGGCCCTTCATGCGCGCGGCGATTTCCCACTGGCAGAAGGTCATGGGCTTCACGGGCAGGTAGAACTCGGCCTTGTCCTTGAAGGTTTCCAGTTCCGCCTCGTCGAAGAAGAACTTGACGGCAATGGGGTAGTGGTACAGGCGCAGTTCGTCCATCAGGACCTGCTGCATTTCCTTGTAACTCAGCGACATGAGAGATCTCCTCGGGCGCGTGGCCCGTGTTGCGTGTAGTGCCTGCCTGGGCGCGGCGTGGCCGCGCGGCCTGTGGCGGGTACCGCCGCTCTTCAGGCTTCCCGGTCGCCTCCCCCGCATGTCCGCACGTGTGTGCGGGAGGGGGACGGCTTCAGGGGCTGGTGCCGACGAAGGCGGGTGCGTGCCTTTGCCGGGTGCCCGGTGTGGCGCATCCGGTCGTTCTGCCTGGGCCTGCCAGCCGGGGCAGCCGGATGCGCGATGGCGGCGTGTCGGTAGGCCGCCCCTACCAGCGGTAAAAAAACCGGGCAACGGAAAACGGGAATGCGAAAAAATGTACTTTTCGCACAAGCTAAGCATGGTTGTGGTGTGTATTCTTGAGAGGTTTATGTGAAATAAATAATGATGAATAATTCTAAAAAATTAAATTCATGCGAGGTGGGTTCAAAAGGCGACTAAGGAGAAGGAACGGGGCATTTGCCCGTCTGCATACCATATCCTGCCTGGAATGGACATGCGAATGTGACGCAAATCCGATGCGGTGATGGCGTGCGTCACACCGGGCGCAAGCGGTCGGTCAGGGGGGGGCATCAAGGGCGCGGAGCGCACGGTGCAACCCGGTTGCATTCGTGTCCGCTGCGGGGTATGCGGGCGTGGCGGTGCGCAGGTCATCGGCCCTGTCCCGGCCAGATGCGACGACCCGGCCCGGTGCGCCCGGATGCAGCCATTCCGGTCATTTTTCCGCCGTCTTTTCCCGCCCATCGTCCACAGTATCCATACCGGCACACCACTCCATACCAGCCTGCCATACCAGCCATACCATTCCATGGACGCACGCCTCATCCATCTCGCCCAGACAGCCCTTGCCGTGTTTCTCGAAGCCCTGCCCTTTTTGGTGCTGGGTTCGCTGGTGTCCGCCTGCATGGAGGTGTTCGTGCCGCGTGCGTGGGTGGAACGCCGGGTGCCCAAATCCCTGCCGGGGGCGCTGGCCTTTGGCGTGGCGCTGGGCACGGTGCTGCCCACCTGCGAATGCGGGGTGGTGCCCGTGGTGCGGCGCATGATGGGCAAGGGGGTGCCGGTGCCTGCGGCCATTGCCTACATGCTGGCCGCGCCGGTGGTGAACCCGGTGGTCATGGTCTCCACCTGGGTGGCCTTTCGCGGCGACGTGCTGATGACCGGCCTGCGCGCGGCGGTGGTGGCCGCCACGGCGGTGGCGGTGGGTATTTCGGTGCGCCGCATGGTCGTGGGTGACGCAATGCGTCCCAATGCGACCGGTGCCCGGGAAACCTGCGGTTGCGGCTGCGGGCATGACCATGACGAGTGCGGACATGACCATGTCCATGCCGGATTCGTTGTCGGTCAGGTAACCGGGCCTCACAACGGGCGACCGACGCTGCTGCCGCAGTTCGGCGAGGTGCAGGGGGCAATGGCGGCGGTGCCTGCCATGGCCGCTGCGGCGGGAGGTGCGGCGCCCCCCGCGTTCGTCCCGCCTGCCGCAGCCGTATCCCGCGCGGCACAACTGCACGGGGTGGCCCGGCACATGACCGCCGACCTGCTGGACGCCTGCGCCTGGTTGCTGCCCGGCGCGCTGGCCGCCGCCGCGTTCCGCACCTTTACCCCGCCCGAGGCGCTGTTTCTGTTCATGGATACCCCGGCTCTGGCCATTCCCGCCCTGATGGGGCTGGCCGTGCTGCTCAGCGTGTGTTCCGAGGCCGACGCCTTCGTGGCCGCCTCGTTCGTGGGCTTTCCCGCCTCGGCCCGGCTGGCCTTCGTGGCGCTGGGGCCCATGCTGGACCTGAAGCTGATGGCCATGTACGGCGCGGCCTTTCGTCGCGGGCTGGTGCTGCGGCTGGTGGTGCTGCCCACCGTCTGCGTGTGGGCGGCGTGCATGCTGCTGGCCGGGCTGGGGGTGCTGGAATGAGTGCCGCCTTGCCCATTCGGCCCATCCGCTTCGCGCTTCGCCTGCCGTCCGCTGCCGTGCTTGCCGACGTTGCCCTGCTGTGGGGCATGACGCTGGTCATTGCCTGGCTGGGGTGGTCGGGCACGTATTCCATGTTTCTGAACCCGCGTTTCCTGTGGCTGACCCTGCTGACCGGCGCGGCGCTGGCCGTGCTGGGTGCGGCGGTGCTGCTGCGCGGCATGGCGGGCGCGGCAACGACTCCGGGAGCAGGAGCCGTAGCGCGTCCCGTGCCGTTGCGCCGGGCGGTGCTGCTGGGTCTGTTGCTGGGGGTGAGCCTGACCGCCACGGTGGACTGGTGGGGTGTGGGGGCGGCCCTGTCTGGCGTCACGACGGCTTCGTCTGGCGTGACGACGGCTCCTTCTGGCGTGATGACGGCTCCGCCTGGCGCGGTGACGGGCAAGATTGGCGGGGGGACGGCAGATTCGCCGGTATCCGCCAGCCCGGCTGGCCCGGCCCGATCCCTGCCCCTTGGAACCGCCGTGGGTCCGGACATGCATTCCGGCGCCCGTTATGACGACCCGGACGCCTTTGCCGGGCCGTCCGATGGCTGGGAGGCTCCCGGCAAGTCTGACTCACGCCCCGGTCCGTTCGACGACGCGCCGGTTGAAGACGAGCTGGGGCCCCGCGCCATGTACGCGGACAAGGACTACGTGCGCATCAACCTGGCGGAGCTGTTCCTGCTGGAGCGGCGCAACAGGCCGGAGGAACTGGCCGGGCGCTATGTGTTTCGCGGCGCGGTGACCCGTCACCCCACGCTGGATGCCCAGGGCGCGGTGGCCGTGTTCCGGGTGAGCCTGTTCTGCTGCCTGGCCGATGCCACGGCGGGCGGCTTTGCGGTGCGGCCCGACGTGCAGGAAGATGACCGCCCGACCAGCGGCAAGACGCCTCGCGCGGCCTCGTCTACCCCGGCTCCCGTCACCTCGCCGCCTGCGCCTGGCGCGGCCTCCACGCTGCCGGTGCCTGCATCGCGCGGCGTGCTGGCTGGGCTGCGCGACGGCCAGTGGGTGGAGGTGTACGGTCGCCTGACCCGTGAAAAACTGCCCGTCAAGCTGGCCCGCCTTGCCCCGCGCGACGTGTTTGCGGGGTCGTTGAACCCCGACTGGGTGTTCACGGCGGACGCGGTCCGGCTCATCCCGCCGCCGAGCGATCCGTTCATCTTCCAGTGGCGCGAGACCGAACCCTATTTGTGGTAGGGGCACGCCGCTGGCGTATCCCCATCCTGCCTCATCCACATTCCTTTCTTTGCCGACGCGCACATGACAAGACCGGGAGCGGCCCTGCGGCCACTCCCGGTCGTTTTGTTCATGTGTCGGCGGGTGCGATATTGTCCTTTCCGGTCAGGCGGACGCCAACGGGCGAAAAGACAATTTGGAGCCCTTACGCGGGCTTCGGGGTCGTCACCTCATCCACCAGATACAGGATGTTGCGGTACGGAATCTTGCCGTGCAGCGACAGGCCGATTTCGCAGGTGCGGCTGGTGGAATAGCCTTCCTCGCAGATTTCCACCTGCCGCCGCAGTTCCTTCAGCGCGCCCGTGTTCAGTTCCGGGAAGCTGAATCCACGGTCGCCGGCGAAGCCGCAGCAGAACACGTCTTCCGGCACGATGACCTGTTCGGCGCACAGTTCGGCCAGTTGCTTGAACTTGCCGGGCAGGCCCAGCTTCACCGCCGTGCAGGTGGAATGGATGGCGATGGTGCGTTCCGCCTTGCGGAAGTCCAGCGCCTGCGTCAGGTGCTCCAGCGCGAACTCGATGGGTTCGTACAGTTTCAGGCGCTTATCCAGGGTTTCCTTCATGCGGTACAGGCAGGGGCTGGTGTCGCACAGCACGGGGATGGCCCCGTTGTCGCTGACCTTCAGCAGGGCCTCGGACAGCTCCTTGGCCTTCATGTCCGCCTGCGCCTTGAAGCCCTTGCTCTCGAAGGGCTGGCCGCAGCACAGCTCGCCCAGCTTTTCCGGGAACAGCACGTGGTAGCCCGCCTTCAGCAGCAGGCCGATGGTTTTGGCGGGCAGCGGGTCGCGCTGGTCGTCGTCGCGGGCCGGGCCCATGGAGCGGGCGATGCAACTGGGGAAGTAGACCACCTTGCGGTCGGACACCGGGCCGCGCGGGGCGTGGGCCGGGGCCGATGCGCCGGTGGGCATGGCCCGCGTCCACAGCGGGGCCTTTTTCAGCGAGACCACGCGCAGGAACTGCGCGCCCTTGTTCATGACGTCGGTGCCCAGCACCCGGTGCAGCAGGTCTGCCCCGGTCAGCGCCACGGACACGGTGCGGCACACCCCGCCGTAGTGGCGGGCCACCCAGTCCGCCGCCTTCTGCGCGCGCGGGCCCACCTTGTCGGCCCGCAGTTCCTTGATGAACGCGCCGGTGTTGATGCCCACCGGGCAGCGCGTGGCGCACAGGCCGTCGGTGGCGCAGGTGTTGTCGCCAAGGTAGTCGTAGCCCGAGAACAGCTGCTTGAGCAGGCCGGACTTTTCGTCGCCCGCCTTCATGCGCGATATTTCGCGCCAGCCCACGATGCGCTGGCGCGGGGTGAAGGTCACGTCCTTGGACGGGCAGATGGGTTCGCAGAAGCCGCATTCGATACACTTGTCGATGATGGAATGCGCGGCGGGCAGCGGCTTCAGGTTGCGGATGTGCGCTTCCGCGTCCGGGTTGATGATGACGCCGGGGTTCAGCAGTCCGTACGGGTCGAACAGGTTCTTCAGTTCGCGCATCAGCAGGAAGGCGTCGCGCCCCCATTCCAGTTCCACGAACGGGGCCATGTTGCGCCCTGTGCCGTGTTCCGCCTTGAGCGAGCCGGAGTAGGTGCCCACCACCATGGCCGCCACGTCGTCCATGAAGGCGCGGTAGCGGTCAACTTCCGACTGGGTGTTGAAGTCCTGCGTGAACACGAAGTGCAGGTTTCCTTCCAGGGCATGGCCGAAGATGATGGCCTCGCTGTAGCCGTGCTTGGCGAACAGGGTTTGCAGTTCCAGCGTTGCGTCGGCCAGCGAGGCGATGGGGAAGGCCACGTCCTCGATGATGACCGTGGTGCCCACCTTGCGCACCGCGCCCACGGCGGGGAACAGGCCCTTGCGCACGTTCCACAGGGTGCCGAACTCGGCGGGCACGTCGGTGAAGGCCACCGGGCGGATCTTGGGGATGGCGTCGATGGACGCGGTGATGCGGGAAATCTGGTCGTCCAGGGTGGCCTTGTCACCCGCGCGGGTTTCCACCAGCAGGGCGGCGGCGTCAGCAGGAAGGCCCTGCAATCCGTCGGGCATGCCGGGCTTGTCCTCGACGGAGCGCAGGGAGGCGCGGTCCATCATTTCCACGGCGGACACGGGCTGCTGGCGCAGGATGATGGTGGCCTCGCACGCGCCGCGGATGGTGGGAAAGATGACCAGCGCCGAGGCCTTGTGGGCGTGCTCTGTCACGGTGTGGTAGGTCACCTCGCTGATGAAGCCGAGGGTGCCTTCCGAACCCACCATGAGGTGCTGGATGATGTCGAACGGGTCGGCAAAGTCCACCAGCGCGTTCAGGCTGTAGCCGGTGGTGTTCTTGATCTTGAACTTGCGGCTGATCAGGTCGGCAAGGTCCGGCTTGTTCATGATCTGCGCCCGCAGGGCGGCCACGCCGTTGACTATTTCCGGGTGGGTGCGCTGGAAGGCGGCGCGGCTCTTGGTGTCGGACGTATCCAGCACGGTGCCGTCGTGGAACACGACGCGCATGTGGCTGAGCGTCTTGTAGCTGTTCTCGGCCACGCCGCAGCACATGCCGCTGGCGTTGTTGGCCACGATGCCACCGATTTTGCAGGTGTCGATGGAGGCCGGGTCCGGCCCTATCTTTTTCCCGAATTCGGCCAGCAGCCGGTTGGCGTGGCTGCCGATGATGCCGGGTTGCAGGCGGATCTTGGTGGCGTTGTCGAAGATGGCGTACTTGCGCCAGCCGTCGCCCAGACGCACCAGGATGGAATCGGTCACGGCCTGGCCGGAAAGGCTGGTGCCCGCCGCGCGAAAGGTCATGGGCAGGCGGTGTTTGTTGGCCAGCTTGATGACGCCTACCACCTCGTCCTCGTTGTGGGTGTCCACGACGATCTTGGGGATGAGCCGGTAGAAGCTGGCGTCGGTGCCGTAGGCCAGCGTGCGCAGGGGGTCGGTGAACACGTTGCGCCGGGGAATGAATTCCAGAAGTTCCTTCAGAAATGCCTGGTATGCTGCGGGGAGCATGCATGCCTCCTGTTGGGCGGTTGGCGGGCAGCCTTTGGGGCGGGAGTGTGCCTGCGGTCGTGGGTGCGGCCATGTCCGATGGCGCGCCACGCGGCCGTCATGCCGCGCGCCCGATGCGGGTGGGCGCGGCGCGGGCCGGTACGGGCCGTGCGTATGTCATGGGGCATCGGGGACATGGCGGACAAGTATAACGTTCCGCCATGCCCGGCGCTTGCCGGTGCACGGGACTCCGGGAATTTCCACCCTAGCACGGGGGCGCGGGCGTGGGAAGGGGTAGGGTGCGAAAGGGGTGGGCGCTCACGCGGCGGGGGGCGGGGCGTGTTAGCGGCCATGCGGCGCGGCACTGACAGCTATCCGTGAAACTGGTATATTGCGGCAGCCATAGGAGCCTGCCATGCCGGAACGTTTCACCCCGAATCTCGACATTCTGCCCGAAAGCCAGAAAGCCCTGTGGGCCGAACTGGACGCCACGCCGCGCGATTTCGTGCTGTACGGTGGCACGGCGCTGGCCCTGCGGCTGGGGCACCGAACCTCGGTGGATTTCGATTTTTTTTCCAACCAACCGTTCGACCCGGAGGCGCTGTATGCGGCGGTTCCGTACTTGCGCGATGCCGCAGTGCAGCAGATGGCACCCAATACGCTGACGTGCGGCGTGGACAGGGGTGGGCCGGTGCAGGTGTCGTTTTTCGGTGGGCTTGCCCTGAACCGGGTGGCCGACCCCGACGAAGCCGAAGGCGCGGGCATTGCCGTGGCCTCGCTGCTGGATGTGGGCGCGGCCAAGGCCAAGGTGGTTGTGGCGCGCCCGTCATGGAAGGACTACGTGGACATGGACGCCATCCTGCGGGCGGGCGAGCCGCTGGCGCGGGTGCTGTGCGCGGCCGTGGCCCTGTACGGTCCGCCTTACAGTCCGTTGCTGACGTTGAAGGCGCTGACGTTCTTTGACGATTTGGGCGACGAGGTTCGCGGGGATGTCCGCGCGCGGCTGCGCACTGCCGTTGCGGGCGTGCGGCCTGAAGATCTCGGCCCGCTGCCCGTGTCCGTCGGCGTGAAGGAGGCCACCGCATGAGCCGACCACAGGATTCGGGGAACGCCGACGAGCGCGCAACGTTGCTGGGCGTGGCCGCGCGGGTGGTGTGGTTTCAGCCGCCGGAAGCAACCCTGGCCGACCCCGTGCTGTTCCTGTGCCACGTCATGACCTATGGCACGCTGGAAGACGTGGTGGCGGTGCGCCGCAGCTTCGACGAGGCGGCCTTTCGCCATGCCCTGAAGCGCGCACCCGCAGGCGTGTTCGACCCGCGCTCGTGGACCTACTGGCACGTGGTATTGGGATACGCGGACATTCCGCCGCTGCCGGAGCGCTTTGCGGCGTAGGGGGGCGTTGAGGCGGCGAGCCGTCCCCACCCGCGTGCAGCCATCAACGGCAAAGGGGCGGGTCTGATGCGGCCCGGCCTTCGCGCGCCGCCGCCTAATATCCTGCCTCGCGCTGGTGTTTCAGCGCCAGAATATGCACGTCGTTGCCGATCACCGCGTACACGAAAACGTACCCCGCCCCTCCGAAGGGAATCAGCAGTTCCCGATATTCCGGGTCGAAGTCGTCCGCAGGGCGGCCCGCATCGGGGAACTGCTCCAGCAGCAGCGCCTTTTCCCGGATGGCCTTGATGGCGGCCACGGCGGCGTCTTCGCTGTGCCCGGAGAGAAAGCGGTACGCGCGCTCAAGGTCCGCCAGGGCGTTGGCCGTCCAGCGTACTAGATATGGCATTTGGGCAGGGGGGGCTTGTCGCCCTGAATGATCTTGTCCATCCATTCGACGACTTCGGCGTTGGTCAGGTGCAGACCCGTCTGCACGTAGTGCTCATGGGCAAGCCGTGCCTCCTGGCGCAGGGCCTCGCGCTTTTCCTCGCGGTCGAGGTAGCTCTCTATGGCCTGAAGCATCAGGGAATGGGGCGTGCGCCTGCGCGCCTGGGCGAGGGCTTGTATCCTGTCCCGCAAGGCCGGGGGCATCTTTACGCTGGCATTGACCTGTTGCATGGGGCACCTCTGGTCGTAAGTTTTACGACAATGGGCTTTTTCGTCAACCATAGAGACATGCCCGTGCCTGGTCGTGGTGCTTGGCTACACCTCAACCTACCACGCCACCGGCACCCGCACGGCCTGCCCGGCCTTGTTGGTGAACAGCAGGTAGCCCTTTTCGCGGCCATGCAGGAACAGGGCGCGGGTGATTTCCACGTCCTTGCGGCAGTATTCGGTGATGAGGTCGAGGCGCTGTTCCTTCCACCATTGCAGGGCTTGCAGGCCGTCCGCAGATTTGGGCGTGCCGAAGGTGGCTTGGGCCAGGTTGTCCAGCGAGATGCGGTAGGACAGGCGGTCCTTTACCTTGGTCAGCATGTCCAGGGTGGGCAGGGTGTGCAGGTCGTAGGGGGCGAAGGGCGAGAGCACCGCGTAGTCGAAGCGCGAGATGTTGAAGCCCACTACCAGGTCCGCCGCGCGCAGGCGGTCGAGCATTTCGGGCACGGCGTCCTGCTCGTAGGGGGTGTAGGAATCGTCGGCGGCGTCGTACAGCACGGCCACGCTCACGCCCATGCGGTCGGCCCGGTTCCAGCCGCCCACGTCCGCAGCCGCGCGGCGGGTTTCCACGTCCAGCACCATATAGCGGCCCACGGGGGCGATGATCCTGCCGTCCGTCTTGCCTTCCGCCGGTGACGCGAAAAGCGGCCCGGCGTCGCGGGGGGATGTGGTCATGGCGTGCTCCTTTGGGGCATGTCTCGTGGCGTGGCCTTGCATGGGGCGCTGGCCCGAATGCGGTCCATGGTCGGCAATTGTTCCTGTTCCGGTGCGTTCCGCAGACATCGGGTGACGAGGGGTTGCCCCTTCTTCCATATACTGAAAATCGTGCCGCGTTGTCTCGTCCGGGTGATGATGCCCGCTTCGGGCATCATCACCCGGACGCAGAAAGGGGGTTTGGGGGATATATAATCCCCCAACGGGGTCCGGGGCAGCGCCCCGGCTCTTATCACCCACCCCTTCTTCAAAAATATTCCTCTCTTCTCCCTGCTTCCCCCCCTGCTCCAGCCCCGGCTGCACCGGGTCGGATTCCGGCGTGCCGCTGGCCATGCGGTCCAGCAGAAACAGTGCGCCTGCCTTGTCGATGGGCCGGTTGCCGGAGCCGCACTTGGGCGAATGCACGCACGAGGGGCAGCCGGTTTCGCACGGGCATTCGGCAATGGCGGTGCGGGTGGCGCGGAACAGCCCGTCGGCGTCGGCAAAGGCGGCGCGGGTCAGCCCGGCCCCGCCCGGCAGGCCGTCGTAGATGAACACGGCGGGGCGGCCCACCTGCGCGTGCATGGGGGTGGAGATGCCGCCGAGGTCGTTGCGGTCGGTCATGACCAGCAGCGGCAGGATGCCGATGGCGGCGTGCTCCAGCGCGTGGATGGCGCCCATGAAGTGCAGCAGTTCGTTCTCGGTGGCGATGCGCGCGGCATCGGGAATCTCGAACCACAGCCCCTCGGTTTCGAAGACGAAGGGCGGCGCGTCCAGCGGCACCACGGACAACAACCGCTGGCCGGACACGCTGCGCTTCTCGTAGCCGGTGATGGTTTCGGTCACCCGCAGCTTGCCCAGAAACACGCGGGTGCCGCAGGCCACGCACTGGTCGTGGATGTCGAGGATCTCCGTGGTCTTGTTGGCGCGCACGCGGGTGAACCACGACACGCGGGCCTGTTCCGCCACCACCTTCTGCGCCCTGGGGTCCAGCCGGGTGATGACCCAGCTGCGCCCCCGGTGCAGGTATACCGCGCCGGGGTGGGTTTCGCGGTAGGCGCGGTGGCCGTCCACGCTGCCGATGATGGTGCCGTCGCCGTCCTCGATGGTGAAGGTGTTGCCGCTGCCGCGCAGGTCCACATGGCGATGGGGCCGCTTGCGCGCGGCCAGCAGCGTTCCGCCATCGGCGCTGCGCAGCACCAGCCCTTCGGCCTCCAGTTCCGCCAGCGCGGTTGCGGCGCCCGGCGCGGCCAGCCACGGCTCGTCGGCAGGCAGGGGCAGTTCCGCTGCCGCGCATTCGATGTGCCGCTTGGCGATGACCGGGTTGTCCGGATTGACCACGGCGTGCTCGGCGGGCCGCTCGAAAAATTCGTTGGGGTGCCGCACGAAGTACTGGTCCAGCGCGTCTTCCCCGGCGATCAGGATCACCGCCGATTCCTGCTGCGCGCGGCCTACCCGGCCCCCGCGTTGCAGGGTGGACATGACCGTGCCGGGGTAGCCCACCAGTATGCACAGGTCCAGCCCGCCGATGTCGATGCCCAGTTCCAGCGCGCTGGTGGAAATGACCGCCAGCAGGTCGCCCCCGGCCATGCGCGCCTCGATGTCGCGCCGTTCTTCCGGCAGGAATCCGGCGCGGTAGGCGCTGATGCGGTCGCGGTACGGCCCGGCCTTTTCCGCCGCCCACATGCTGATCAACTCCGTCATGCGCCGCGACTGGCAGTACACGATGGTGCGCAAGTTCCGCGCCAAGGCCGCGCGCAACAGCTGGATGGCCGCCGTGGACGGGCTGTCGTCCGGGTTCACGAACACGAAGTGCCGCAGGCCCTGCGGTGCGCCGCTTTCGGTGATGACGTCGATATTGCAGGGGGCGCTGCCCCCTGCACCCCCGTAAGGGGGCCGCGCCCCCTTAACCCCTTTTGCGGAATCAGCGTGCACTTCGTGCCCACTGATTCCGGTGGGGTGGACAGCGCTTTCTTCAACCCTATTGGAAAATTTAGGGGGGAGGGGTTCGGGGAGGGAGACCCTTTCACGCTCTGCGGACGCCATCCGCGCGTTGCGGTCCCTGTCCGTAAGGTTCGCAAGCTCACCTAACGGCCAGGGCAAGGTTTGCGCGTTGAGCTCACCTAACGGCTGCCGCAAAGGGTCCCCTCCCCGTTCCATTCCTTTGATCTTCACAGCATCAATGGGCACGCCCAACCCCGTGAGGTTGGCGGCCAGTTCGCCGGGGTTGCCCACGGTGGCGGAGCAGAACACGAAGGTGGGGTGCGCGCCGTAGCGGGCGCACACGCGCAGCAGGCGGCGGAACACCTGGGCCATGTGCGCGCCCAGCACGCCCCGGTAGGTGTGCACCTCGTCCACCACGATGAAGGCCAGCGAGGCCAGCAGGCTGGTCCACTGCTGGTGGTGCGGCAGGATGGCCAGATGCAGCATTTCCGGGTTGGTCAGCAGCACGGTGGGCGGGTTCTGGCGGATCTTGCGGCGGAAGTGGTCGGTGGTGTCGCCGTCGTAGATGGCGGCGCGGGGGCGCGCATCCTCGGGCCAGGCGGCGGTAAGGCCGTTGAAGGTGGAAAGCTGGTCCTGCGCCAGCGCTTTCAGCGGGAACAGGTACAGGGCGCGGGCGTCCGGGTCGGACAGAAAGCGCTCCAGCACCGGCAGGTTGTACACGTAGGTCTTGCCGCTGGCCGTGGGCGTGGCGACGACCACGTGCCGCCCGGCGCGGATGAGGTCTGTGGCGCGGGCCTGATGGGTGTACAGGTCGTCGATACCGTTGCGGGCCAGAATGTCGCGGACGGCCTTGGGCCACGGGCGGCGGTTGGGGGCGTGGGCGGCCTCGCGCGCGGGCAGGGCGCGGTGATGGGTGACCTGCCGCCCGAAGGGCGAGCCCAGCAGTGCGGTGATGTAGTCGCGTACGGGGTTGTCCGCGTCATGGCGGAAGGAGGCGGGAGGCGCGGCGGGGGCGTCTGGGGCATTTGGGGCGTCGGGGGCCGTGGACGCGGGGGAAGGCGTGGCGAAAGCGGTGCCCTGCCCCGGCGTGCCCGTGAGATCGGGGGGGCCTGTGAGATCGGGGCGATCGAGGGACTCAGGCGCGTTGGGCGCGCCGGGTGTGCCGGACAGGCGGAAGTCTTCGGGGGCGTGGGGCATGGGCTGGGGGTGCGCCCGGCAGGGCCGGGGGCGGGTTGCGAACGGAAGCGGAATGCGCGGAGGGCACGAGGGGCCTTGCCCCGACGTAGGGCAGGGGGGCGGGGTTGTCAACGTGGGCGGGGTACCCCGGACGGCCCGGACGGCCCGGACGGCGCGGCATGCCCTGCCAGCCCTGACCTCCGAAGCCCTTCACCATCGCAATATCGTCCTATGCGCGCGTGGTGTGCATGGGGCATGCAGCAGGCAGGATGCCGACATGCCCGCAGGTGGTGGCCAGACGTGCGCCGGACAGCCGCCGGACATGTGCCGGACATCTGCGGGACGCGCGCCGACGCACGCCAGGGAGTGCGCGTGCTTGTCGGGCATCGGGCATCCAGCCAGTAGCAGCCTGTACCGGGAGTCATGTCATGAGCCTGCTTTCGTTGCTGTTGTATTGCGTGGTGGTCACCTTTACGCCGGGGCCGACCAACATCGTCATCCTGTCCATTGCCCAGGGCGAGGGCACACGCCGCGCGCTGGTGTTTTCCGCCGGGGCGGCGGCGGCCTTTGCGCTGATGCTGGCGGCATCCGCCGCGCTGAACAGCCTGCTGGCCGAATTGCTGCCGCTTGCCCAGCCGGTGCTGCAACTGGTGGGCGGGGCGTACATGCTGTACCTTGCGTGGAAGGTGTACGGCATGGACGTGGGGCCGGACGTGGGGCCGGGCGTGGGGGATGCATCGGCAGGCGCCACTGGCGACGGCGCAGCCCCCGGCGCCCTCGCTGTTCACGGTGCCGCCACGCGTTCCGATCAGGCGCTGTTCGTCACCGGGTTCCTGATGCAGTTCGTGAACCCCAAGGTGGTCATGTTCACCCTGACGGTGATGCCCAGTTTCGTGGCACTGGCCCAGGGGTCGCGCGGGGGCGTGGCCGCCGGGGTGGCGGCGGTGTCGGTGATAGGCTGGGCCGCCTTTGCCGCGTGGGTGGGGTTTGGCGCATTGCTGCGCCGGTTTCTTTCGGCGTACCGGCGGGTGGTCAACGTGCTGATGGCCCTGTTTCTGGTGTACTGCGCGGTGGCCATGTCCGGCGTGCAGCAGGTGCTGGCCCATTGAAGGCGTGAGATTTCGATGCATGGCGTGGTGAGCGGATGGGACGCGTGAGCACGGATGCAAACCAGCGCGGGTGCGCCCGCGACGGCGGTGATGACGGTCGCCCCGCCCTTTCCGGCGAGCGGTTCGTGTACCGCCGTGCGGCGGGGGTGACGGTGCTGTCCGCCACCATGACCCGCTTTGCCTACAAGCGGCACGCCCACGAGGAATACGCCCTGGGGGTGACGCAGCGGGGCATTCAGCAGTACCGGCTGAATGGCGCGCAACTGGCTTCGCACCGCAGCGGGGTGATGCTGTTTTCGCCGGAGCAGGCTCACGACGGCAACGCGGGCGACAGCGGCGGCATCGATTACGTGATGGTCTACGTGCCGCCCGCCCTGTTTGCCGAGGCCACCGGGCGGCCAGAGGTGGTGCGCTTCGACACGCCCATCGTGTACGACGCCCGGCTGGCGGCGGTGGTGCTGCGGCTGGCGCACGGCGCGCTGCTGGGCCGCGACGAGGCCCTGACCTCGGAACGGTTGCTGCTGGCGGCGGGGTTGGCCACCAGTATGGCCGGGGGGCACGGGGCGAAGCGCCAGCCGCCCCCGGTGCCCCGGCATGGCGGCGCGGTGCGGCGGTCCATGGAGATGATCCGCGAGGGCATGGGCGCCACGCTACGGCTGGACGACGTGTGCCGCGAGGCGGGGCTGTCCAAGTTTCATTTCATCCGGCTGTTCCGCGACGAAACGGGCATGACGCCCTACCAGTACTTCCTGAACTGCAAGGTGGAGCACGCCCGCCATCTGCTGGAGGCCGGGGCCGACACCTACGACGCCATGCTGGAGTGCGGGTTCTACGACCTGTCGCACCTGAACCGGCACTTCAAGGCCATGTTCGGCACCACGGCCACGGAATACCGGCGGCTGTGGCTGCGTGCGGGCGGCGAGGCGGCCATACCGGCCATACCGGGCGGGACGGGGGCGGGGGGCGCATTCGTTTCTGCGCCGTGAAGGCAGCATGAAAAAGGGCAGGCCCATGGCCTGCCCTTTTGCGTTCGGGTAGTGGGGAACTAGTCTGTGGTTCCCTTGTCCTTCCTCTCCGGCTTGGCGTCCTTGCCGGGCTTGTCCTTGCTGGGCTTGTCCTTGCCGGACTTTTCGCCCTTTTCGGACTTGCCCTTTTTTTCCGGCTTCTCGTCCTTGTGGTCCCTTGCCTTGGCCTTTGCGGGCTTTTCGGCCTTTTTCAGGGCCACGTCGAGGTCGATGTCGCCTACTTCTTCCACGTCCGCGCAGCCAAGGGGGGCCAGGTGGTCGCGGCCCGGCAGGTTGGCCACTTCGTCGCAGGCGGCCACGGTTTCATCGTCGGGGATGCGCCAGGAAATTTCGACCATGAACTTGCCGCGTCCGTCGCGAACCTTGGCTTCCACGTCCACGTCCACGGCTTCGGGCGGGCTGAGCACCAGCGTCTCGTCGCCCTTCTGGACCTTCAGGCAGCGTTCCTTCAGCCCCTCGGCCAGCGCCTCGACGACGCCCGCCGCGTCCGCGCAGAGCAGCCGGGTACTCAGGGATATCTTCTGCTTTTCCATGGGGCACCTCCGTGGTGCGGTTTGTCGTACCTATCGACTATGCGGCGGGCATGACCACCCGTCAAGGCCGGGAAATTCGAAGATGATGCGTTGTGGGGGGCGGATTTTGGGGGGGCTGAGGGCAGGTACCCGCGCCTGCATATTACCCCAAAATAAAAGGTTTTGGGGGGAGCCTCAGCCGTTATGTGAGTCTTCGAGCATTACGGATGAGGACAGCAACGCGGGGTCCGGGGAGGGAGACCTTTTTACGCTTTGCGGACGCCATCCGTAAGGCTCGCAAGCTCGCCCAACGGCTGCCGCAAAAGGTCCCCTCCCCGGAAGTCTCTCTCAAAAACCCTTAGTGCCCCGTGATATTGTATTTCTTCAGCTTGTACTGCAGCAGGCTCTTGGAAATGGCGAGCAGCTCGGCGGCTTTCACCTGCACGAAGTCTGCGCGGACCAGGGCGCGGCGGATGAGGGCGGCCTCGATGCGTTCCAGGGTATCGGCCAGGTCCAGTTGCACGGGCAGCAGGTCCACGGCGCTTTTGAGCTGGGACTCCTCGTCGCGCAGTTCGGGGGGCAGGTCGTCCACGCGGATGGTATCGCCGGAAACGAGCACCAGGCAGCGTTCCACCACGTTCTGAAGCTGGCGGATGTTGCCGGGCCATTCGTAGCCGGTCATGTAGTCCAGCGCTTCGGGCGTGAAGGTCTTGGGGGTGACGCCGTTCTCGCGGGCCAGCTTGTCCACGAAGTGGGCCACCAGCAGGGGGATGTCCTCGCGGCGTTCGCGCAGGGGCGGCAGGGCAATGTGCACCACGTTCAGGCGGTAGAACAGGTCTTCGCGGAAGTTGCCCTTTTCCACCTCTTCCTGAAGGTTTTTGTTGGTGGCGGCAACGATGCGGATGTCCACCTCCACCTCTTCGGTGCCGCCCACGCGTTCGAAGCGGCGTTCCTGCAACACGCGCAGCAGCTTGACCTGCAATTCGGGGGTCAGCTCGCCTATTTCGTCCAGGAACAGGGTGCCGCCGCCCGCCTGCTCGAAGCGGCCACGGCGCATGGCCACGGCGCCGGTGAACGACCCCTTTTCGTGGCCGAACAGTTCGCTTTCCAGCACGCCGGGGTTCAGCGCCATGCAGTTGACGGAGACGAACGGCCCCTTGTTGCGGGGCGAGGAAAAGTGGATGGCCCGCGCCACCAGTTCCTTGCCGGTGCCCGATTCGCCCGAGATGAGCACCGTGGAACGGCTGGGCGCGGCGCGGTCGACCATGCTCAGGGTTTCGCGGATGGCCCTGCTTTTGCCGATGATCTGGTGCATGCCGTAGCGTTCTTCCAGATTTTCGCGCAGCACGCGGTACTGGCGGTGCATGCGCGAAAGCTCTGCGGCGTTGTGCACGGACAGCAGCAGTTCGTCGTTGGAGAAGGGCTTGGTGATATAGTCGAAGGCGCCGTACTTCATGACTTCCACCGCGCTTTCGATGGAGCCGAAGGCGGTCATGATCAGCACGGGAATGTGCGGCCAGTTCTTCTTGACCTGTTCCAGCACCTCGCGCCCGGTGATCTTCGGCATCTTCATGTCGGTGACGATGACGTCGACCTCCGACTCCTCCAGAAAGGCCAGGCCGGTCTCCGGGTCGTTGAGCGCGGTGACGGTGTAGCCCGCGTCGGTCAGCAGGGCCTCGAGCACGAGCAGGTAGTTCTTCTCGTCGTCGAGCACGAGCAGATGCGTCTTTTCGTTCATGATGGATCCGGTTGCGGTGTGCTGGTGCCGGGCGCGCTGGCCCGGCGGTGCCAGGGGAGGTTCAAGGGACAGAAATAGGGCCGGAAGGCCGCGCGCGCAACCCGAGAGTGGGCGTTTGCCGCAGATCGGGCATGATGGCCCGCGATCCGGCACGCGGCGCGGCGGGCAGCGGGTGGCGTTGCGCCCGTTGCGCCCGTTGCCCCCTTTGCGCGGATGTCTGCGCCGCCCCCCCCCGGGGGGCTATTCGGTGCGCAGGGGCAGGCGCACGTACACCACGGCGCCGCCTTCGGGCGCGTTGTCGATGCGCAGGCTGCCGCCGTGGCTGGTGATGATGGAATTCACGATGGGCAGGCCAAGGCCGGTGCCGTCATCCTTGGTGGTGAAGAACGGGTCCAGCAGCCGTTCGCGGTTGGCCGGGTCGAAGCCGGGGCCGCTGTCGCGAAAGGCCAGTTCCGCCGCGTCGCCGTCGCGGCGGGCGGTGACGGTGACCGTACCGGGGCCGTCCATGGCCTGCAACGCGTTGACCATGATGTTGTAGAACGCGCGGTACAGCAGGTCCCCGTCGCCGGAAACGGTGATGTCCGGTTCGATCTCGCGGGCCACGGTGACTTCGCGGCGGGCCAGTTCGCCTTCCAGGAACCCCAGCACGCGGTCGAGCACGGCGTCGGTTTCCACCGGGTCCTGCCGGGGCTGGCGGGGGCGGGCGTAGTCCAGAAAGTCGTTGACGGTCTGGCTGAGCCGCTTGGCCTCGTCGTAGATGGCTTGCAGGATGCGCGCGGTGACCGGGTCCGAACTGCTGGGGCGCTTCAGCAGCAGTTCCGCGCTGGAGCGGATGATGCCCAGCGGGTTGCGGATTTCGTGGGCGATGCTGGCCACCACGCGGCCCATGCCCGCCAGTTTTTCGTGCTGGTGCAGTTCCCGCTCCAGGCGCTGCTTTTCCTGCATGCGCTCGGCCATTACCCGTTCGGCGCGGCGGATGAACACCAGCAGCATGCCGAACAGCACCAGCGACGAAAGGCTGGCCGTGCCGATGATCAGCCACTGGAAGGCGAGGATCGAGCGCGTGTCGTTGGTGATGTCCTGGGTCATCTCCAGCACGCCCATGATGGGCCCGTCGTCGTCATCGTCGATGCGGCCCAGCCGGTTTTCCACGCGCAGGGGGTAGGTGGTGCGCAGAATGAAGCTGCCCGGCTCCAGCCGGGGAATGAACAGCGCCCGCCAGAACGGGATGTCGCCATCTATGGTGTAGCTGGGGTCTTCGTCGCGCAGGGCCACGGTCACTTCCGGCCCGGCCAGGTCTGCCCGGCCAAGGTCTGCCCGGTCTGTGGAATACGACACGAGCTTGCCGTGATCGTAGATGCGCACCCGCGAAACCTGCAAGCCGTGGATAACCGACTGCACCAGCTGGTCCAGCCGTTCGTACTGCACCGGCTGGCGCAGGGCGATGCGCCCGAAGCCCACCAGCGTGGGCAGGGTGAAGCGCCGGTAGATCTGGTGGTTAAGGTTTTCGGCCAGCAGCGAGGCGAATTCCTGCTGCTTGCGGAACATGGTGTTGCGCGCCGAATCGGTGATGACCACGGACATCACGATGCTGGTGGCCAGAATGAGCACCAGCGATACCCACGACAGAAAGCGGGCGAAGCCGAAGGGCAGGCCCCCCGGCAGTTCGAAACGGCGCGGCACCGGCTAGAACTCCTGCGATTGTTCGGCCCGGCCAAGGAAGGCGGCAAGGTCTGCCTCTTCCGCCGGGTAGCCGGGGGCGCCCAGCCGGGCGTTGGCAAGGCGCTTGCCAAGTTCCACGGCGGGCTGGTCCAGCGGGTTGATGTTCATGAGCCAGCCGGTGAACAGGGTGGCCAGTTCCAGCAGGCCCATCAGGCGGCCCGCTGCGGCTTCTCCGGTGCTGCCCATGCGCAGTTCCACAAGGGGGGTGCCCTGCTTGGCCAGGGCCATGCGGGTGCCCAGGCCCTCGGCGTCCAGCAGTTCGCCGAAGCGGCGGCCCTTCAGGAAGGCCCACTTGTCCGGCAGGTCCGCCGGGAAGGGGCGCCCCTGCGGCAGGCCGGGGCAGGTCAGGAACAGGCAGCCCTTGTCGCGCGGGCCATCAAGGAACATCTGCTGCAACGAGTGCTGATCGGTCACGCCCACGGCGGGCAGGGGCATGGTGCCCTTGCCTTCCTTGCCCAGACTTTCGGCCCACAGCTGGGCGAACCACGGGCCGAAGGGCGCCCACAGCGGCACGTAGCAGAAGAAGATCAGCTGCGAATAGTGGGCATCGGCCAGGGCCATGTTCCACAGGGCCAGCTGCCACGCGGGGTGGCCGGGCAGGGCGTGAGCCGGGTCTGCCACAAGGCCTGCCCCGGCGGCCTGTGCGCCGTCCAGCAGTGCGCGCCAGTCCAGCCCCATGAACGCGGCGGGCACCAGGCCCACGGCAGAGAGCACGGAATAGCGCCCGCCCAGATGGTCGGGCACGGGCAGCGAGGGCAGGTTTGCTGCCTGCGCTTCCTGCCGCAGGAAGCCTGCGGTCTCGTCGGTAACCACCAGCATGTGCTCGCGCCAGCGGTCGCCAAGCGCGGATTGCAGCCACTGCTTGGCCAGGAAGTATTGGGCCAGCGTCTCTATGGTGCCGCCCGACTTGCTGACGGCCACCACAAGGGTCTGTTCCGGCGGCAGGCTGGCGAACCACGCCTCCATGGTGCCCGCATCCACGTTGTCGGCAATCCACAGCCACGGGCCGTCATGGCCGGGCCGGTCCTGCTGCGGAAAGAACGCCCGTTGCAGCGCCCGTGCGCCCAGCGCGGAACCGCCAATGCCCAGCAGCACCATGTGGCGGTAGCGGGCAAGGGTGGGCTGCAACGCGGCAAGGCCCGACTCCAGCGCGGCGCGGTAGGGCATGTCGATGAACGGCAGGTGCCCGGCGGCCAGTTCCGCCTTCAGGCGGTTGGCCATCTCGCCCCTGTGCAGGTCGTGGGTGGCGGCGGCGTCCGGGGTCAGGCGGCCCAGCGGCGCGGCGGGCCAGGCGTTGGTCCAGTCGAGGCGATGGGGCTGGGGCATGGTCATGCTCCTTGCGGGCCGGGGAAAAGGCCCATGGCGTGGGTGCCGGTGATGCGCGGCGTGGCCGCGCGGGGCGCGACGTGAAGTGTGGTGGGCACCTCGCCGTCGCGCGGGCGGGGCCAGCGAAGCGGCGGCATGCCCCGGCCGGTCGCGTGCGCGAACCGCGCGGGACATGCCGCCGTCATATCATGCTTTTCAGCGAAGGGCGAGGCCGGTGGGCAACGCGGGATGTTATCCGAAAAGAACCTTCGCCACCTTATCCAGCGCAATCATCAGGGTATCGTCGGACACCGCGTACGAGAAGCGCAGGCAGGCGTCGTCACCAAAGGCCGCGCCCGGCACCAGCGCCACGTTGGCCTGCTCCATGATGTGGGTGCACAGGCTGGCCGAATCGGGCAGGGCCGGGGTGAACAGGGCGCGCATGTCCGCGAACAGGTAGAAGGCGCCATCGGGCTTGGGGCAGACCACCCCCGGCCACGACGAAACCACCCCGTGGGCCAGGTCGCGCCGACGGCGGAAGGCCTTTTTCATTTCCTCCACCGCGTCGTAGGGGCCGCTGAGGGCGGCCAGCGCCGCCTTCTGGGCCACGGAGCAGATGTTCGAGGTGGACTGGCCCTGGATCTTGGTCATGGCCTTGATCAGGTCGGGGTGGGCCAGGGCGTAGCCCACGCGCCAGCCGGTCATGGCAAAGGTCTTGGCCAGGCCGTTGACCACCGCCACGTTCTCGGGGTGGCGCACCCACCAGTCGGATACGCTGACGGCTTGCGCCGGTTCGTACACGAGGCGGTCGTAGATTTCGTCCGACACCACGAACAGGTCGCGGGCGATGGCCCATTCCATGATGGCATCGGTTTCCGCGCGGGTGTAGCAGGCCCCCGTGGGGTTGGAGGGCGAATTCAGCAGCAGCACGCGGGTTTTGGGGGTGACGGCGCGGTCCAGTTCTTCCGGCGTGACCTTGAAGCCGCGTTCCGCCGGGGACGCCACGAACACCGGCACCCCGCCCGCCAGTTCCACCAGCGCGGGATAGCTCACCCAGTAGGGGGCGGGCACCAGCACCTCGTCGCCGGGGTTGAGCAGGCACTGGAACAGGTTGTACAAGGCCTGCTTGCCGCCGTTGGTGACCACCGTGGCTTCCATGGGGGCCTCCACCCCGTAGAAGCGCGCAAAGTAGCCGCACACCGCCTGACGCAGCTCGGGAATGCCCGGCACCTGCGTATAGCGGGTGAAGCCTTCGTCGATGGCGGTCTTGGCCGCCTCGCGCACGTGTTCCGGGGTGGGGAAGTCTGGCTCGCCCACGGCAAGGCTGACCACCTGCACGCCCTTGGCCTTGAGCTCCAGCGCCTTGGCGTTGACGGCCAGGGTGGCCGAGGGCTTGATGCGGGTGAGACGGTCGGAGATTCTCATTACGGTGCGTCCTGTTCGCGGGTAAGGTGTGCGCTGCCGCCTGCGTGCCACGTGTCGCGCAGGGCACGAAAGGCACGGGTGGCACGGCGGGCGCGCATGAGAACGTTGTGCGGCAGGGCGGCTTTTGGGCGCTCCTGCTCTCGGCGGCTGGTTACCAGCTTACGGGGCGACTGTAAATTGCGGAAACATCAAAACATACCGGCAGGATGCGCGGGGCGCTGGCCGTGCCGTGACGCACGGTGCGCACCATGCGCCAACCTGCCGTAAGGAAAGGCGATGTCTGGCGAAGCAACGCGCCGTGAAAAAGCGGGCGCCGCAGGGGCGTGGGCCGGGGGATTGGTCGGGGCCACGGGCAGGGCGGGAGGCAACATGGGGGACGATTTGCCGATCATGGGGACGGCGGGCCATGGCGCGCCGCTGCTGCCGTTTCCGCCCGGCTGCGTCGTGGGCCGCTTTGTGCGGCGGGTAAAGCGGTTCAGCGTGGAACTGGAAGTGGATGGCGAACCCCTGTGGGTACACAGCAACAATTCCGGGTCCATGCTGGGGCTGATGCGCCCCGGCGCGGCGGTGCTGGCATCACCCGCGCCCAACCCCGACCGCAAGCTGAAATACACCCAGGAACTGGTGCGCTGCGACGGCGACGGCCCGCGCGGCTTCTGGGTGGGGGTGAACACCTCCGTCCCCAACCGGCTGCTGGAGGCGGCCTTCCACGCCGGGCGGCTGCCGTGGGCCATCGGGTACACCACCCTGCGGCGCGAGGCCAAGCGCGGCGAAAGCAGGCTGGACGCGCGGCTGGACGGCCCCGGCCTGCCCACCCTGTGGGTGGAGTGCAAGAACGTGACGCTGGTGGAGGACGACATGGCCGCCTTTCCCGATGCCGCCACCGAGCGCGGGGCCAAGCACCTGCGCGAGATGATGGACATCGTGGCGCGCGGGGAGCGCGCCGCCGGGTTCTACCTTATCCAGCGGCCCGACGGCCACTGCTTCGGCCCGGCGGACTACATCGACCCGGCCTATGCCGCACTGTTCCACGAGGCCCGCGCGGCGGGCGTCGAAATTCACCCCCACCGCGCCCTTGTGGGCATGGCGGGGGTGGACATCGGGTGCGAGATGGCGGTGGTGGGGAAATAATCGGAACAGGTGCGGTGTCGTCTGCACGGTCCCAGGGGAAGGCAGCAGAGCAGGGGAAACCGTGTCTTGCGTGATCAGGCCGATTCAGCGGCCTGCGCGTTCTGCCCCTTTTGCAACCGCTCCAGCGCGGCCTGCTTGCGGGCCTCCCACACCTTCATGCCCACGCGGCGGCCAAGGTCGGACTGGCGGGCGCGCAGCAATGCCTCCGCCGCCTCGCGTTCGCCCTGCTGATTGAGCATGGCGACCGATTCCAGGTCGCGCAGGTACTTTTCGCATTCGGCAATGATGCCGGAAAGGTCGATGGCCGAAAGTTCTTCCGGCACGCGGACCGATTTGACCTTGCGGGGCATGGCGTTCTCCGTGGGGGAGCGAGTGGGCGCGGGGTGCGCGGGCATCAGCTGCGGGGCATGGGGGTGCCGTCGCGGCGCTTGCCGAAGGCTTGCCGGAACGTGCGCGCCAAGTGGTCGATACACGTTCCGTCGTGCGGTCAGTAATACAGATGGTATCCGGAACGTCAACGGTCTATCGGGGTTGGATTTCCGGTTTTTTCAGAAGGCGTATCCCACTGCGGGTCAAAAGTGCGGGCGCGGGTGGGCCGTGCGTTCCCCTTTTGTCCCACCCGCCGCCCCCGTTTCCGTCGCCTTTACGGGCGGGGCGTTGGGCCTTTCTGCGGTTGCTGCGCCTTGACGGGCCGCGCCACGCCGCGTATGGGGCCTGTTCCGCCATGCTGGGCGGAATTTCCGGGTGGGGCCAGCGCTGCCCGATGCAGGCCCGACGTGGCCCCGGTACCGACCGACGCGGGCTGACCTGAAGTGCCCCAGACTGGCGGACTGACGGACTGGCGCGAACTGGAGCGGACCGGCCCGAAGTGGCGCGGTTGCTGCCGCCTTCCTCCTACCCCATGTTTCATGCCGCCGGGATGTGCCCGTTTCAGGCCGTACCGGCCACTGCGGCCCGTGCCCCGATCTGGCGCACCCGATCCGGTGCGACTGGCCCGGCATTGACCGCCCCCCCCGCACGTCCGCCAAATTTTCCCGCCGTTCCTTGACGCACGGCCCGTGCTGTGGAACATGCGGCGGAGAACACGACCTTTTTTCCGCAAGGAGCATATATAATGACCAAGACCGAACACCGCTGCGGCTGGGTTGCCCTGCTGGGGCCGCCCAACGCGGGCAAGTCCACGCTGCTCAACTCTGCGCTGGGCCACAAGGTGGCCATCGTCACCCCGCGCGCCCAGACCACCCGCAACCAGATCGTGGGCATCCTGTCCGAGCCGGACGCGCAGGTCATCTTCATGGATACCCCCGGCATCCACCAGCAGCGCGGCCGCATGAACAAGATCCTGTTGCAGACGGCGTGGCAGTCCATGCACAGCGCAGACGTGATCCTGGTCATGCTGGACGCGGACCTGTACATCAAGAAGCCGGACTTTCTCGAAAACGACGTGAAGCCGCTGATGGACGCCGTGGCTGCCGAAGAGCGCCCGGTCATCGTGGCCGTGAACAAGGTGGACCTGTTCCGCGACAAGTCGAAGATGCTGCCCCTGTTCACCGAGTTGCAGAAGCTGTGGCCCAAGGCAGAGGTATTCCCCGTCTCGGCGCTGAAGCGCGACGGCCTGCCGGAACTGGTGCAGTTGGTGAAGTCCAAGCTGCCCGTGGCCCCTGCCCTGTACCCGGAAGACCAGCTTTCCACCCTGCCGGTGCGCTTCATGGCGGCGGAAATCGTGCGCGAAAAGCTGTTCCTGGCCCTGCGCCAGGAACTGCCCTACTCCGTGGCCGTGGAAATCGAAAAGTGGGATGAAGAGGAAGGGCGCGACCTTGTGACCATCCACGCGGTGATCTACGTGGGCCGCCCGTCGCACAAGTCCATGGTCATCGGCAAGGCCGGGGCCACCATCAAGGACCTTGGCACCAAGGCCCGCGTCGATATCCAGACCCTGCTGGAAAAGAAGGTGCACCTTGAACTGTGGGTCAAGGTGCGCGAAGGTTGGACAGAGGACGTGGGCTTTCTGCGTTCGCTGGGTCTGGCCGACGAATAGCGACGCATGATCGGCAGGCAGGCGCCGCATGGCTCCTGCCCTGTCCTGTCGCAGGCGGCAGTTTTCGCGCCGCCCGTCCGCCGTGTGTCGTGCGGCGGGCGGCGCTCACGCTTTTTGCCATCCGGGATGATGCCATGTCTCACGAGAATGCAGCCGTTTTCGCCATTCTGCCGCCCGATGTCGCCCAGCCCCTGCTGGACCGCTGGGCCGCCGTGCGCGCCCGCGTGGATGGCGCCGCCCGCGCTGCCGGGCGCGACCCCGCCGGGGTGACCCTGGTGGCCGTGTCCAAATACCACCCCGCCGCGTCGGTGGCCGCGCTGGCCGCTGCCGGGCAGCGTGATTTTGGCGAGAATTATGTGCAGGAAGCACTACGGAAACAGGCCGAAGTTGCCGATATGACGGGCATGGGTCCGGATGGACCGTCCACGGCGGGCGGGACTGGGGGCGCAGGACCGCGCTGGCATTTCATCGGCCACCTGCAAAGCAACAAGGCCAAGGATGTGGTGGGGCGCTTTGCGCTCATCCATACCGTGGACTCGGAAAGCGTGGCCCGCAAGCTGGACCAGCGCCTAGCCACCCTGCCCGCGCAGGGGGCGGGGGGCATTGCGCCCGTGCAGGACATTCTGTTGCAGGTGAACATTGGCGACGAGGAACAGAAATCCGGCGTGGACCCGGACGACCTGCCCGCCCTGGCGGAAGCCGTGCTGGCCCTGCCGCGCCTGCGCCTGCTGGGGCTGATGTGCATGCCGCCCATTTTCGACGATGGCGAGGCCTCGCGCCCGTATTTTGCCCGGCTGCGCGAACTGCGCGATGCGCTGGCCCCCCGCGTGGGCCTGCCCCTGCCGCACCTTTCCATGGGCATGTCGCACGACGTGGAAGTGGCCGTGGCCGAAGGGGCCACCATCGTGCGGGTGGGTACCGACATTTTCGGCCCGCGCCCTGTCAGGGGGTAGTGGGTAGACGGGACGGCGGCAAAGGGGCAGGCGGCTGCCGTTCCCAGCCCCCCGGATTCGTTCGACAGCAGTCCGAAACGCCCGCCACACACGGGGCACGCAGCAACCACCCGCGCACGCAGCAGGGGTACCCGCATGGATCTGGCAACCGTACTCGGCATCCTCATCTCGTTCGGGCTCATCGGCACCGCGCTGTCCATGGGCGGCAACCCGCTGTTCTTCGTGGATTCGGCGGCCCTGCTCATCGTGCTGGGCGGCACCCTGGGGGCCGCGCTGGTGCATTACCCGCTGCCCGTGGCCCTGCGCGTGCTGTCCATCACCCGCAAGGCCTTTGCCACCCGGCTGCACCGCATCGACCTGGTCATCGACCAGTTCATGGAATTCGCCCACCGCGCCCGGCGCGAGGGGCTGCTGTCGCTGGAACCCGCCGTGCGCAACCTGGACGATCCCTTTCTGCGCAAGGGGTTGCAGCTGACCATCGACGGGCTGGAGCCCGACGCCATCCGCGAGATCATGGAAAGCGAAATCGCCGCGTTGGAAACGCGCCACTCCATGGGGGTGGACATCTTCAACGCGCTGGCCTCGTACGCTCCGGCACTGGGGCTGGTGGGCACGCTCATCGGCCTCGTGCAGATGCTGCGTTCCATGAACGATCCCTCGTCCATCGGCCCGGCCATGGCCGTTGCGCTCATCACCACCTTTTACGGAGTGGTGCTGGCCAACCTGGTGTTCCTGCCGCTGGCGGGCAAGCTGCGCCACCGCAGCAAGGAAGAGGTGCAACTGATGGAGATGCAACTGGAAGGCATCCTGGCCATAGCCAGGGGCGAGAACCCGCGCATCATCCTGGAAAAGCTGACCTGTTATCAGCCCCCGCGCGAGCGGCGCACCAACTAGGAAGCCCCCGGGGGAGCACGGACCATGGCGCGCAACAGGCGGAAACCGCAGCCCGCAGGCAGCACCCAGCCGCCGTGGCTCATCACGTATTCCGACCTGATGACCCTGTTGCTGACCTTTTTCGTGCTGCTGGTGGCCATTTCGGTCATCGACGAGCGCCGCCGGGTCATGGCCGTGGGCTCGGTGGCAGGCAGCTTCGGGCAGGAGCAGGGCACCGCCAGCCTGCGCGAACCGGCGGACGGTCGCCCCGTGCCGGGCCTCGTCCCCCTGGGCGATGCTCCCCCGCGTGGCCGCGACCTGACCCCCCTGCGCGACATGCTGTGGGAAGATGCCGAGCGCGACATCAACTATCAGGAAAACGGCTACATCCAGATTTTCTCCATCAACGACGATGTGCTGTTCCGCACCGGCTCGACGGAGCTGACCGAACGCGGCGCGGCCCTGCTGGCGCGCATCGCCCCGGTGCTGCGCGGGGTGGAGCACCCGGTGCTGGTGGCAGGGCACGCCTCGCCCGCGCGCGACGAAGAGGGCATCCTGTTCCGGCTGCGCGGCGACGAAAAGGCCCTGCCGTCGCCGTGGCGGCTTTCGCTGGGGCGGGCCACGGCGGTGTACCGCAGGCTGGCCGACCTTGGCGTGCCGCGTGGCCGCATGCTCATGGAAGCCCACGGCGACACGCGCCCCCGTTTCGACAACCTGACCCCGGAAGGGCGGCGCGCCAACCGCCGCGTGGACATCGTGCTCGACCGGCGCAACGCCGAATGGGCAAGGCGCATGGAATCGCTGAAGGAGGGCGCCCCCGTGCGCGAAACCTTCCAGTACAAGGGGTTCCGGTTCGATTTCACCATGCCCGGCGGCCCGGAAACCGACGCGGCCCCCGGCCCGGACCCCGGCCCGGAAATTGACCAGGGCGAGGGAGGGCGCTGAGATGGCCGACCTCCTTCCCCCCCACGTGCCCCCCCACGCACACGCCCCCGCGCGCCGTCCGCGCAGCGCCCCGACGGAGGACAAGCCCCGCCAGCCGTGGCTGCTGACCTATTCCGACTTGGTCACCCTGCTGCTGACCTTTTTCGTGCTGCTGCTGTCCATGTCATCCATGAACCGGGTGACCCTGTCGCGCATCGGCAGCCACTTCGGCGAGGCGGGCGAGCAGGCCTCGGGCGTCACGGGTACGGTGCCGGAGCGCATCCGGCTGCTGGAACCGCTGCTGGCGCGGCCCGCGCAGGTGTATGCCCACCAGCGCGAGATCAAGGAATTGCTGTTCCCCGGTGCCGAGTTGCCCCCCGGCATTGACCGAAGTACACTGGACAAGAACCTGCGGATACTGGAACATCCGGAGGGCGTGGTGCTGGCCCTGACCGACGACCTGCTGTTCGCCCCCGGCCAGTGGCAACTGCGCGAGGCGGCGCGCCCTTTGCTGGGCATGCTGGCCGAAGTGCTGGAGTACGTTACCGCCGACGTGGCCGTTGCCGGACACAGCGACCCGCGCACCGAGGGCGCGCCGGTAATGGAGCAGTCCTCCGCAGAGGGGGGGCCGGGCGGCGGGGCAGGGGCCGCAACGGGCGATGCCGCCGGGTACGAGCTGGCCGGGCGGCGGGCGTTGACGGTTTTGGAATATTTCGTGCAAAGAAAACTTGACCCTGCCCGGTTTTCCGTCGCGGGGTATGGCCCGGACCGGCCATCCCTTGCGGGGCAGCCCCCCGCGCCCGGTGCGCCCGGTGCGCCCGGTGCGCTGGGCGCGGCCGGCGCGGCGTCTGGTGGTCGGGTGTCCGGCAATCAGGCGGCTGGCGAGGGGCAGGACGCCGCAGGCGGCCCCGGTGCGGCGACGGGTTCCGACGACCCCGACCGCAACCGCCGGGTGGAAATTCTGGTAAAGACCACGCCGAGACTCGGCGGATATCAGTAGGGCGCGCAGTGCGCGGTCCGGTGGGCAACCCGCCCGCCGCAATGTCCAGTTGTCCCAAGGAGCGAGCGCAGTGGCGGAAGAAGCCGCACCCCCAAAGAAGAAGTCCGGCAAGCTGAAGTGGATCATCCTCATTCTGTTGCTGCTGGTGCTGGCCGGAGCCGGTGGCGGCGGGGCGTACTGGTGGTTCGTCATGCGGCCCGCCGCACAGACTGCCGAGGGCGCGCAGGAAGCGGCCAAGGCCGAGGGCAAGGGTGACGCCAAGGGCGGCGAGGCCCCGGCCCGCAATGCCAAGGTTGCCAAGCTTCCGACATTTCTGGTGAACCTTGCAGACCCCACGGGCCGCCGCTACCTCAAGCTGACCATGGAGGTCGAGGTGGGCTCCGACGCCACGGTCAAGGAACTGGAAGGCCAGTCGGCCAAGGTGCGCGACGCGGTCATCCTGCTGCTGTCCAGCAAGTCGTACGCGGACCTCGCCCCCATCGAAAGCAAGCTCCAGCTCAAGAACGAGGTGGCCGACCGCCTGAACCAGATTCTGGGCGGCCCCAAGGTGCTGCGGGTGTACATTACCGAAATGGTCATCCAGTAGGCGCGTTGCGCGCAAGAGGAATACCCATGAGTGACGGCAAGGATGTCGATCAGGATCTGCTGGCGGCCCAGTGGGCTGCCGCCCTGGATAGTGAGGAAGACGACGATGGCGGCGGCGCCAAGGCCGCGCCCGCTGCCGCGCCCGCTGCCGCCGGGGGCGGCGAGGACGACGCCCGCCTGGCCGAGGAATGGGCCAAGGCCCTGGCCAGCGAAGAGCAGACCCAGCTGAAGAAGGAGAAGGAGCAGGGGTTCTTCGCCTCTGCCGCGCGCGAGGCAAAGTTCAAGGATTTGACGGAAGAGGCCAAGTCGCCCCGGCCCGACAGCGGGCGGCGCGAACTGGACTTCATCCTGGACATTCCGCTGGACGTGTCGGCGGAACTGGGCCGCACCCGCCTGCTGATCAACGAACTGCTCCAGTTGGGGCAGGGTTCGGTCATCGAACTGAACAAGCTGGCCGGTGAACCGCTGGAAGTGTACGTCAACGGCAAGCTGGTGGCGCGCGGCGAGGCCGTGGTCATCAACGAAAAATTCGGCGTGCGCCTGACCGACATCATCAGCCCCATCGAACGGGTGAAGCAGCTTGCTTAACGCCACCGAATCCGCCGTGGGCGCCGCCAGCCCCGCCGCCAGCGCCGCCGCCGACATGGCCGCGCAGATTTCCGGGCAGGCTCCGGCCCAGGCGGAGGGCGCCGTGCGCGCCGTCATTTCCGCCAACGCCACCATGGGCGATGCGGTCCAGGCCCTGCCGCATGCCGCGGGACAGGTGGCGACCAGTGCCGCCGACGCCGTGAATGCCACCATGGCTCACGCCAATGCCACCATGGCATCGGTCAACGCGACTGTCGGCGCCTCCGACGGCCTTGCTGCCGCCGCCGTGCCCGCCTTTTCGTGGAGCGGATACATCCAGGCCGTGGGCGTGCTGTTCCTGCTGGTGGGGCTGCTGTGGCTGGCCCTGTGGGCCGTGCGCCGCCACGGCGGGCTGTTCCGCGCCGTGCCGGGCGCGGGCGGCTTTTCGCGCGACGACCTGCGCATGGAGGCGCAGTTGCCCATTGGCCCGCGCAAGGGGCTTATGGTGGTACGCTTCTTGAACAAGCGATTGCTGCTGGGCGTCACCGACCAGCAGATAACGCTACTCACGGAGCAGGACCTTGACCATGAGCACGGCAGCGACGACGCAACTTCCGACCCCGACCGGGTCCCCGGCCAGCCCGGCGGGCGCGGCACCGGCGGCTTCTCCTCGGTGCTGGGGCGTGCCCTCGGCAAGGGGCGTACACCTTCCGGCGGTTGATGCCGCCACCGTCATTTCCGCCCCGGCATCCGCCCGCCGGGGCGTCACCGGCCTGACGGCGGACCCCGCCGAGGCCGCTGCGCCAGACGCCAAACCTGACGTCACCCGCCAGGGCTCCACCCGTCCGGCAGCCGTCCGCCCCATCGTTCCGGCTCCCTGCGACCTGTCCGTGGGCCATGCCGCCCTGCCCGGCAGCCCCCTGCGTTCCGGCGCCACCCGTCCTGCCGCCGCCATCCGCCTGTTTTCCCTGGTTAGCGCCCTGCTGCTGCCCCTGTCGTGCCTAGCGTGCCTGTCCTTCCTGACGCTTCTGGGCAGCGGCGTGGCCCATGCGGCGCAGGACCTGGTCATGCCCACCATGCAGCTAACCCTTGGCGCGGGCCAGACCGAGCCGGAAAAGGTCTCGCTGCTGCTCGAAATCCTGTTCATGCTCACGGTGCTTTCGCTGGCCCCGGCCATCATGCTTACCGTGACCAGCTTTACCCGCATCATCATCGTGTTCCACTTCATCCGTCAGGCGCTGGGCGTGCAGCAGCTGCCGCCCTCGCAGGTGCTGGCCAGCCTTGCCATTTTCATGACGGTGGTGATCATGATGCCCGTGGGCAAGCAGATCAACGACACCGCCCTGCAACCGTACCTCGAGGAGCGCATCGGCTTCAACGAGGCGCTGGACAAGGCCCAGGCGCCGTTGCGCTCGTTCATGTTCAAGCATACCCGCGAGAAGGACCTGTCGATCTTCTACGCCATCACCAAGATTGATCAGCCGCGCACCAAGGAAGAGGTGCCCACGGTGATGCTGGCCGCAGCCTATGTCATCAGCGAGCTGAAGACCGGGTTCACCATCGGCTTCCTGATCTACATTCCGTTCCTGGTCCTGGACATGGTGGTGTCCAGCATCCTGCTGGCCATGGGCATGATGATGCTGCCGCCCATGATGGTATCCATGCCCTTCAAGCTGCTGCTCTTCGTCATGGTGGACGGGTGGGCGTTGCTGGTGGGGTCGTTGGTCAACAGTTTCGCGGTCTGAAGAGGTACGTCACATGACGCCGGAAATGGTCATTGCCTTCGCGCGCCAATCCATCGAGGTCGCCCTGCTCATCTCCCTGCCCATGCTTGGCGTGGGGCTGGTGGTGGGCGTGGTGGTCAGCATCATCCAGGCCGCCACCCAGATTCAGGAAATGACGCTGTCGTTCATCCCCAAGATCGTCTCCATCTTTCTCGCGCTGCTCATCTCGTTTCCGTGGATCATGGACAAGATGATCACCTACACGCGGGACGTTTTTCTGAATATTCCTACCTACATCAGATAGTTTTCGCCGTCTTGCGCGGCGGCTGCCGGGTGTGGAAAAGCCCCTGTCCTTCCAGCGGAAGGGCAGGGGCCTTTGTGTTGTCGAGAATGGGGATTCAGGGCGGGGCGAAGGGGCCGCCCGCAGGCAGGATGGAGCGTGCCCGGCTATCCCTTCTGGCGGCGCGCCGCGAAGCACCCCACAAGGATGGCCCCGGCCTGTGCCACGTTCAGCGAATCGAAGTCGCGGGCCATGGGAATGGACAGGGTGAAGTGGCAGCGCTTGGCCACGTTGGGCCGGATGCCGGTGTCCTCGTTGCCCAGCACCAGCACGGCCGGGGTGCGCAGCGGTTCGGTGAACGGATTGCGCGGCCCGCTGCCGGGCTTGCCATCCGTGTCCGGCGCGGCACCGCCCGCCGCATAGATGGTGTAGCCCGCCTCGTCGGCTTCATCCAGGGCGCGGGCCAGGTTGGTCACCTTGGCCACGGGCAGTTTTTCCAGTGCCCCGGCGGCAGCGCGGGCGGCGGCCCCGCCCAGCGCGGCCCCGCCGTGGCGCACCACCACCAGGCCCGCCGCGCCCAGCGCGTACAGGGTGCGGGCCAGGGTGCCCACGTTGCCGGGGTCCTGCACCTGGTCCAGGGCCACGATGAGCGGCAGCGGCGCGTCGGGGGCGTCGCGCAGGATGTCGCCGAACTCCGCGAACCCGGCGTCGAACACCCGGGCGATGACACCCTGGTGGGAAGGATGCGCCGGATGCGGGGGCCGTGACGCGTGCCCGGTGTGGTCATCGGCGTCCGCCTCGTGATCCGCGCCGTGATCCGCGCCCCGGCCTTCCAGGATGTCCCAGGCGGCGTCGTCATCGGCAAAAAGGTCGTCGTCGGGCTGGCGTTCGGGCATGTCCGGTTCGGCCACATCCGGCTCGGCCATGACTCCGCTGGGCTGCGCGATGGCCTGCCCGGACGCGAACAGCCGGTCCAGGGCGTAAGCCTCGGCAAAGATGAAGCGCACCCGCGCCTCGCGGCACAGTTCCACGATGCGGTCCACCTCGCGCCCACGCTTGCCCTTGCGGATAAGCACCGTTTCCACGCGGCTGGGATCCGATTCCAGCAGTTCCAGCACCGGCTTCACGCCGGGCAGGATGGAGCAGGGGGATTCCGGGGGCGGAGGGGGCAGGAAGGCGTCGGGCGTGTTGCGCTGACGGGTTTCGGGGCGGGCGTCACGGCGTCCGTCGGCGGGCCGTTCGGGCCTGCCGCGCCGGTCATTGCGGGCGCTGGGTCGCGAGTCGGGGCGAGAGCCGGGCCGCGAGTCGGGGCGGGAGCCGGGCCGGGGGGAGCGGCGCTCGTCGCCACGGCCTTCGGGGCGGTCGTCACGGCTTCCACCGGGGCGGGAATCGCGCCGTTCGCCGGGCTTGCCGGTTCTTCCGGCCTGACCATCCCGACCGCCTTGGCCGGCCTGACCGCGCGGGGCGTCGTCGCGCCCGCCCTCGCGTCCACCGGGCCGTCCCGTGGGGCGGCCATCCTTGCGGTTGCGGTTTGCGGAGCGGGAACGGTCGTCGCGCGTATCGTCGTTGCGGGCATCGCGCGGCGCGTCATCGCGTGCGGCGGTGCCCCAAAGGGGGTGCTTCTTGGGCATGTTTCGCTTTCGCCCGGATGGGCGCGGGTAGACGGGTTGCGTTGAATGGGCGGCATGAGGTAGGGTCGGGATGCCGCATACACCGCAGGTACCCTTGAACGTGCTTCCGCGCAAGGGGCCGGGGTGCCGCACCGCCGGGCCGACAGGTGCCGGGGCCAGGCCGAAAGCGGCAGACGATCCGACACACGCTCCTTCTCGCGGCCCTCTTCCGCCGCTCCCAACACATCCGGAATATCCATGCAGCGAACCAGACTCCTGTCCTCCGCCCTGCGCGCGCGTCGTGCCGTCCGGCACGTGCTTGTGCTTGTGGTGGTGGCGTTGTTGGCCGCCGGCTGCGCGCCCAAAAAGAATATCCCCCCCGTCCAGCCCGCCGAGGCATGCCCGGTGCCGCCCACCGTCACCGTCCCCGCCGCCGAACCCGAAGAGGTGGTGGAACTGCCCATCCCGCCCGCCGACGACGGCGTGCCCCTTACCCCGCAGGAATGGGCGGCCCTCAACTCCAGCGGCGAACTGGACAAGGACCTCACCCCCGAGGCCCGGCGCGATGTGGAATTGCACTTCAAGTACTTCACCCATCGCGCGCGCGGCACCTTCGAACGCTACCTGAAGCGCTCGCAGAATTACCTGCCGCACATCCGCGAGGTATTCCGGCAGCAGGGCATTCCCGAAGAGGTCGCCTATCTCGCCATCGTCGAAAGCGGCTTCAACCCCAACGCCGTGTCCCCGGCGGGCGCGGTGGGGGTATGGCAGTTCATGCCGTACACCGGCATGCGCTACGGGCTGTCGTACAGCTGGTGGATGGACGAACGGCGCGATCCGTACAAGTCGGCCCGCGCGGCGGCGGATTATCTGCAAAAGCTGTACGGCGACTTCGGTGACTGGCATCTGGCGCTGGCCGCGTACAACGCGGGTGAGGGCAAGATTTCGCGGGCGCTGGAAGGCACGGGGGCCGAGGATTTCTTCGACCTGCGGGCCAAGAACCACATGCTCGATGGCAAGGCCCAGCTGAAGGACGAAACGCGCCAGTACGTGCCCCGGTTCATCGCCGTCTGCAAGATCATGCGCAACCTGGAATCGCTGGGCTTCCAGACCCCGGACTACAGCTGCGCGCCGAAGCTGGAATCCCTGCGCGTGAAGCCCGGCACCGACCTGATGGCCCTGGCCCAGTCCATGGGCCAGAACTGGAACGACTTTTCGGCCAACAACCCCGCGTTCCGGCGCTACATATCCCCGCCGGACTCCCACACCACCGTCTATGTGCACCCCATGCACCTTGAAGCGGCCAACGCGTTCCTGGCCAAGCCGCAGCAGCGCAGCTACGCGGGCTGGCGGGTGTACAAGATACGCCAGGGCGACACGCTGGACCGCATCGGCAAGCGTTGCGGGGTGCCCGTTTCGGTGCTGAAGCGGGTCAACAAGGCCAGCGGCAAGTTGCAGGTGGGCCAGGAGCTGATGATCCCAGGCGGGGGCGATGCGTCGGGCTTCACCGCGCAAGCGGAGCCAGTGTCGTCGAAATCGGCGGCCAAGCCCGGCAGGCCAGACAGCGCGGACAAGCCGTCCTCCTCGCGCACCCGCGACATTGCCGAGCGCCGCGCCAGTTACATCGTCAAGCAGGGCGACACCCTGTACGGCATCGCCAAGGCCCAGGGCAGCAGCGTGGAAACCCTGCAAAAGGCCAACGGTCTTTCCGGCATTGCCCTGCAGGTTGGGCAGAAGCTGTACATCCCCGACGCCGGGGCCGAGGCCACGGCCATTGCCCGGCAAGAAGCGGAGGCCGCCAACAAGGCCATCGTGGCCAGCGCTTCGCGCGGCGGTGCCGAGCGCGCCGCCACGCCGGTGGCCGTGGCCGCCGTGTCCAAGGGGGGGAGTGGCAAGGCTTCCGCCGTGCAACCCGCCGCACGGTCCACCGCGCCGCTGGGTCGGGCCATCGTGTACAAGGTGCAAGAGGGTGACACCATGTGGGCCATCGCCCGCAAGTTCAACGTGCCGCCAAAGGACCTGTTGCGCTGGAACAACCTGGAGCGCGATGCACAGCTGAAGCCCGGCGATCAGATCACCGTGCACGCCGCCCAGTAACATCACCGCGCAGCCTCCCCGATAGCGGTACCCTGTAGGGCGCACCGCACCATGCTTTCCCCAACGCCCCGGCCTGGCCGGGGCGTTGGCATTTGGCGGACCTTTTTATCAACGCGCCAAATGCACGGTTGGCGCGGGTTTGATGACTGTTGCGGGAATAAAATCAGCGGGCTGACGAAAAACCTGTTGACGCCGGGTGGCGAAGCGCATAGATACCCCCTTCGCCGCAACGAACTGCGTTCGACGCGGCACGCTCTTTCAACCGGATCAATATGTTGCCGCTTTCCGGAACCCACTGCGGGTTTCACGGGGTCTTCGAGAAAAATCGAAGAAAACGAAAAAAGCGGTTGACACCTGGCGGGGCGCTGGGGCATACATGCTCCTCGCCGCGACGGGAAGCTCCGGCGGGG
>NZ_JBDXXH010000009.1 GCF_040373385.1 Nitratidesulfovibrio sp.
CTTACCATTTCGTACCATTTGAAAAGTTTTGAAGGATGGAGAGGGGGTACGGGGGCGAGGAAGGAAACTTTTTCAAAAGTTTCCTTCCTCTCCCCCGGTTCATCTTTCCTTCTTTTACTCTTCGCCGTCCACCACTTCGCGTTCGTCGATGCGGTCGAAGCCGACGACGAGGGCGCCTTCGTCCAGGCGCACCAGGCGCACGCCCTGGGTGGCGCGGCCCACGCTGCGCACGTCGTCGAGGCCCATGCGCAGGATCTTGTTGGTGGAGGTAAGCAGCACCAGGGCGTCGTCGTCGCGCACGGGCATGGCGCCGATGACGTCACCGGTCTTGGGGGTAACCTTGAAGTTCTTCACCCCCACGCCGCCGCGCGACTGCACGCGGTACAGGTCTGCCTTGGTGCGCTTGCCGAAGCCGTTGGCCGAAACGGACATGATCATGGAGGTGGTGTCTTCCTCTGCCAGGATGACGCCGGCCACCACGCGGTCCTTGTTGCGCAGGGCGATACCCTTGACCCCGGTGGCGCTGCGGCCCATGGGCCGGACGTCCTCGCACTGGAAGCGGATGGCCATGCCGTCGTTGGTGGTGAGCACGATGTGGCAGTTTTCGTCCACCTCGCGCACCATGATCAGTTCATCCTCGGGGCGCAGGCCCACGGCGATGAGACCGGTCTTGCGGCACTTGGCGTACAGCGAGGCGCTGGAGCGCTTGACCATGCCGCGCCGGGTGACGAACAGGAAGTACCTGTCCTCGGCGAACTCGCGCACGGTGAGCACGTTGGTGACCAACTCGTCCTTGTCCAGTTGGACAAGGTTGGCGATGTGCACGCCCTTGGCCGTACGGCTGCCTTCCGGCACGCGGTGCACCTTGATCTGGTGCATGCGGCCATGGTTGGTGAACAGCAGCAGGTACTGGTGGTTGGTGGTGGTCAGGAAGTCCTGCACGAAGTCGTCTTCGGACGTGTGCACCCCGGCAATGCCCTTACCGCCACGGCGCTGCTGCTGGTAGTTGTCCAGCGTGGTGCGCTTGATGTAGCCGCGGCGCGACAGGGTGATGACCACGTCCTCGTCGGGGATCAGGTCCTCGATGTCGATGCCGTCCAGCTCTTCTTCCAGCACCTCGGTGCGGCGCTTGGTGGCAAAGGTGTCGCGCAGTTCGCCTATCTCCTCGCGGATGACCGAGCGCAGCACCTCGGGGTTTTCCAGCACCGACTTGAAGAATTCGATCTTCTTCAGCAGCTCGTTGTATTCCTCGATCAACTTTTCATGTTCGAGGTTGGTCAGGCGCTGGAGGCGCATGTCCAGGATGGCCTGGGCCTGGGCCTCGGACAGCTCGAAGCGGCCCATCAACGCATCCTTGGCGTCCTGCGGCGTCTTGGACGCGCGGATCAGGGCGACCACCTCGTCGATGTTGTCGAGGGCGATGCGCAGGCCTTCCAGGATGTGGGCGCGCGCCTCTGCCTTGCGCAGGTCGTACCGGGTGCGGCGGATGATCACCTCGCGCCGATGCTCGAGGAAGATTTCCAGCGCCTGCTTCAGGTTCAGCAGCTGCGGGCGGTTGCCCACCACGGCCAGCATGTTGATGCCGAACGAGCTTTCCAGCGGCGTGTACTTGTACAGCGCGTTGACCACGATGTCGGGGATGGTGCCGCGCTTGAGGTCGATGACCACGCGGATGCCCTTGCGGTCCGATTCGTCGCGCAGGTCGGCCACGCCGTCGATCTTGCGCTCGTTGACCAGCGCCGCGATCTTTTCCACCAGGCTCGACTTGTTGAGCGCGAAGGGAATCTCGCGGATAACAATGGCTTGCAGGCCCTTCTTGCGCTCTTCGATCTCCACCTTACCGCGCACCTTCACGGTGCCGCGCCCGGTGGTGTAGGCGTCGTACAGGCCCTGCCCGGCGTAGACGAAGCCCGCCGTGGGGAAGTCCGGACCCTTCACATGGTCCATCAGGTCTTCCACGGTGCAGCCCGGCTCGTCCACGATGTGCAGCAGGGCGCCGCACAGCTCGCCCAGGTTGTGGGGCGGAATGTTGGTGGCCATGCCCACCGCGATGCCCGACGAACCGTTCAGCAGCAGGTTCGGCACCTTGGTGGGCAGCACCGAAGGCTCGAGCAGGGTGTTGTCGTAGTTGGGCCTGAAGTCCACCGTCTCCTTGTCGATGTCGGCAAGGAATTCGCCCGCCAGGCGGGACATGCGCACTTCGGTGTATCGCATGGCCGCTGCGGCGTCGCCGTCGATGGAGCCGAAGTTGCCCTGCCCGTCCACCAAAGGATCGCGCATGGAGAAATCCTGCGCCATGCGGACCAGGGCGTCGTACACGGCGGAATCGCCGTGCGGGTGGTACTTACCGATGACGTCACCGACCACGCGCGCCGACTTCTTGGGCGGGCGGGTGTAGCCGTTGCCCAACTCGTGCTGGGCGAACATGATGCGCCGGTGCACCGGCTTCAGGCCGTCGCGCGCATCCGGGATGGCACGGCCGATGATCACGCTCAGGGAGTACTCGAGGTACGACTTCCTGAGCTCCTTTTCTATGCTGACCTGTTGCGACACTGGCTTGCCTCGCTTCTCGATGGGCTGTCACTATTGCGGCCATGCCCGGAGAGAACAGATTTTTACTGAGCCTCCGGCGGTCTGACGACAACCATGGAGGGGAGATGTTTTTTACGCCTCCGGCGGGCAGGGGGCTTGCCCCCTGCACCCCCTCAATAGGGAGAATAACCACCCCGATAAAAAGTTTGGGGGGGAGGGGTCCGGGGAGGGAGACCCTTTCCAAAGGGTCCCCTCCCCGGCACTCGCCAAACTCTTCTAGATATCCAAATCCTGCACGGACAGGGCGTTGCGTTCGATGAACTCGCGGCGGGGTTCCACCCGGTCACCCATGAGTTGTTCGAAGGCCTCGCTGGCTTCTTCGGCGTCGTCCACGTTGACGCGGAGCAGGGTGCGGTTTTCCGGGTTCATGGTGGTTACCCACAGCTGTTCCGGGTTCATTTCGCCCAGGCCCTTGTAGCGCTGGATGTTGATGCCCTTGCGGGCCTCGTCCAGCACCAGCCGGAACAGGTCGAAGATGTCCTCGGCCTCACTGGTTTCGCCCTTGCGGTCCACGGTGCAGCGCAGGCTGCCGCAGCGGGTGCGGATGTCGGCCAGGGCGTCCCAGGCCTGACGGTACATCTTGGAGTGGAAGAACTCGGCCCCCACGCGGGTGCGGTGGCCGTTGGTGTCTTCGAAGACCACGAAGGTGCGGCTGTCCTCGTCGGTGTCCTCGTGCTCTGCGGACACGGTGTATCCCCGCTCGGCCAGCCACTGGCGCAGGCCGTTGGGATCTTCTTCGGTGAACCACTGGGGTTCGATGCGGGTCTGGTACTCGATGAAGGCCAGGAACAGTTCGCGGGCGATGCCGATGTTTTCCACGTCGCGCACCTTGCCGGAAACGAGTTCGATGGTCTTCATGAGCGAGACGATGTCCGGCCCGGTGAAGGCGCAGCCCGATTCGGTGCGGATGATGATGTCGTTGCTGATGCGTTCCAGCAGGAAAGCGTTCAGCTCCGGATCGTCCTTGATGAACTTTTCGAAGCGGCTGCTGTGCACCCGGTACAGGGGCGGCTGGGCGATGTACAGATGGCCCCGGTCGATGAGTTCCTGGTACTGCCGGAAGAAGAAGGTCAGCAGCAGGGTGCGAATGTGCGCGCCATCCACGTCGGCGTCGGTCATGATGACGACCTTGTGGTAGCGCAGCTTGTCGTAATCGGTGTCGTCCTCGCCTATCCCCGCGCCCATGGCGGTGATGAGGGCCTTCACTTCCTTGTTGGCCAGCATCTTGTCGAAGCGGGTGCGCTCGGTGTTCAGGATCTTGCCGCGCAGCGGCAGGATGGCCTGGGTGGAGGGGTCGCGGCCCTGCTTGGCCGAACCGCCTGCGGAGTCACCTTCGACGATGAACAGTTCCGATTCCGCCGGGTCCTTGGACTGGCAGTCGGCCAGCTTGCCGGGCAGCGAGTTGTCGGACAGGGCGCCCTTGCGGCGCACCAGTTCCTTGGCGCGGCGGGCGGCGTCGCGGGCGCGGGCGGCGTCCACGGCCTTGTCGATGATCAGCCGGGCGTCCTTGGGGTTTTCGCCAAAGTGCACGTTCAGCTTGTCGTACACGATGCCGGCCACCAGCCCCGCGATTTCGCTGTTACCCAGCTTGGTCTTGGTCTGGCCTTCGAACTGGGGCTGCGGCAGCTTGACGGAAACCACGGAGGTCAGGCCCTCGCGCACGTCGTCGCCGGAAAGCACGGTGCCCTTCATCTTCTTGACCAGGTCGGGCTGGCCCTTGATGTAGCCGTTGATGGCGCGGGTAAGCGCCGTCTTGAACCCGGCAAGGTGGGTGCCGCCTTCCTTGGTGCGGATATTGTTGGCGAAGGTGAGCACGTTTTCCTTGTAGCCCGCGTTGTACTGCAACGCGAAGTCCACGGTAACCCCGTCGGTCACCCCTTCCCCGTCGATGATGGGGTGGATGCCGCTTTCGCCGGAATTCAGGTCGCGCACGAACTGGCGGATGCCGCCGTCGGCCCGGAACACGTGGGTTTCCGCGCTGCGCTCGTCGGTGAATTCTATTTCAAGGCCCTTGTTGAGGTACGACAGTTCCTCGAACCGCTTGCGCAGCGTCTCGTACGAGTACTGCACGGTCTCGAAGATTTCCTCGTCAGGCTTGAAGTGCACCGTGGTGCCGTGGTTGGCCGATTCGCCCAGGAAATCCAGCTGCCCCTGCACCGCACCGCGCGCGAAACGCATGCGGTGGCGCTTGCCGTCGCGGCGCACGGTCACTTCCAGCCACTCGGAAAGGGCGTTGACGCAGCTCACGCCAACGCCGTGCAGCCCGCCCGACACCTTGTAGGCGTCGTTGTCGAACTTGCCGCCCGCGTGCAGCTTGGTCATGACGACCTCGACTGCGGGCTTGCCCTCCTTGGGGTGCAAATCGACCGGGATGCCGCGGCCGTTGTCGCTGACGGTCACGCTGTTGTCGAGGTGCAACTTGACCACGATGCGCGTGCAGTAGCCCGCCATGGCCTCGTCGATGGAGTTGTCCACCACCTCGTACACAAGGTGGTGCAGGCCCCGCGCATCGGTGGACCCGATGTACATGGCGGGGCGCTTGCGGACGGCAGCCAGACCCTCGAGGATCGTGATGCTGTCTGCGGTATAGGTCTGTCCCGTGGGAGTGGTCATCTTTGGGAGTGTCTCCAACTTACGGATTTTCAGCGTTCAAGGCTTGGGGGTGAGGCTTTTTTTACGCCTCCGGCGGGCAGGGCACCCCGCAAAAGGTATCTTTGTCCAAACGCACACGGCGCACATGGCACCGGAAAACGGACTACCTATCAAACCCATTCAGGGGGTGCAGGGGGCTTTGCCAGCTCTGCTATCGCCATCCGTAAGGTTCGCGCTTCGCGCTTACCTAACGGCTGCCGTCCTGCCCGCCGGAGGCACACAAAAACCGTACCTTCCGACGGGGCGCGCCCCACGCAAGAGAGGGTTATACCTCTTCTTCGCTATAGTAGGTTTCTTCCACGATCTTCATGGGCATGATGATCACGGTGTATTCGCTGTCGTCGCTGCCGCTGAGCCCGCAGGGGCCTTCGCTTCCGGTCAGGGTCAGCCCCAGCCGTTCCGAGCGGTAGTGGCCCATGATTTCGATCAGGTTGCGGGTAGGGAAGGCGATTTTCTTGATGTCGCCGCTGTAGGTGGCTTCCAGGGTTTCGGTGGCCGAGCCCACGTCCTGGCCCTGGGCGGACAGCATCACCTCGCCGTTGCCGCCGTTGCCGTCCAGATCGAAGTAAGTGCAGCGGTTGGAGTCGGTATTGAAGATCAGCAGGCGGTCCAGGGCATCCATGGCGTCCTTGCGGGGCAGTTCCAGCCTGGACACCGAATCGGACGACAGCTTGGCCAGGAAGTTCATGTAATCGGGGTACTGGTAGTACGACAGGGGCAGGCTGAAGGTTTCCTTGCCGTCGCCGGTGCGGAAGTGCAGGCGCTTTTCGGAGATGTTCAGTTCCACCTCGTCGGTACCCAGCCACTTCTTGAGCTCGCCCAGGTACTTCTTCTGGATCAGGATGCCTTCGGGCGGCAGCATGGCCATGAGCTCGTCATGGGCGAAGCGCAGCATGGCGAACTGGTGGCCGTTCAGGCCGCAGGCCTCGATGGTGTTCTGGGCGCCGGGCTTCAGGGACAGGCAAGCGATGGCTTCCACCGCGTCCTCGTCGCTGATGCAGAAGGCGATGCGGTCGATGAGTTCCTGCAGATAGTCGCCGGACCACATCACCGAGCCGTCGGCGGGGAATTCAGAAAAGTTCTGGAACCACACCGGGTCGTTCACCGGCAGCTTGTACTTGCGGCGGCCCTGCTCGATGAGCAGGTTGCCGCTTTCGCCGTCCAGCTTGAGGGTGATCTGGCCGCCGGGCAGTTTGCGGAGCAGGTCCACGAAGGCGCGACCCTGCACGCCTGCCAGACCCGGCTGTTCGATGTCGGCGGCGTAGGCGCCCCGAAACTCGATGTTCGAGTCGGTGGCCAGCACGCTGAGAGAACCGTTCTCGGCCTTCAGCCAGATGGAGCGCAGATAGGCCGCGCCCGTCTTGGCGGGAATGATGCTGGCGGCCTTCTGCAGGCCTTCGATGACATCTTCCTTCTGTATTCTCAGAAACATATCTGGATCTCCTGTTGTAGTAGCAGGGCCTGTGTCCAGGTGCGCAACCGGTTCAACATGTGGAAATGAATTGGAATTTCCGGGAACATCACAATGCACCGCGAGGGAACCGAAGGAACAGCCGAAAGGGGGTC
This sequence comes from Nitratidesulfovibrio sp., assembly GCF_040373385.1. Lineage (NCBI taxonomy): Bacteria > Pseudomonadati > Thermodesulfobacteriota > Desulfovibrionia > Desulfovibrionales > Desulfovibrionaceae > Nitratidesulfovibrio > Nitratidesulfovibrio sp. Next base: position 6,811 of record NZ_JBDXXH010000009.1, read on the forward strand.
GGGCTCATTCGGCCCGAGTTAGGCACTTTCTTTTGAGGTCGGTTACCAAAAGTTGCATATCTTTGTCACTTTGCTGTAATTGCTTGATTTTTCGTACCGCGTACATGGCGGTGGAGTGGTCCTTGCCGCCGAACACCCGGCCCAGGGCCGGAAAGGAGCTGCCCAGCAATTCCCGGCACAGGAACATGGCCACCTGGCGGGCCTGCACGATGTGCTGCTGCCGCTTGTCACCCACTATGTCGCGGGCAGGGATGCCGAACTGTTCCGCCGTGGCGGCGATGACCGCCTCTGGCGTCAGGCTGTTGCCCTTGCCGCTGTCGGTGTGGCGCAGGATCTGTTCCAGTTCGCGGTCCTGGATATCGCGGTTGACCAGCTGCCGATACGCCCCGACCTTGACCAGGATGCCTTGCAGGTGGCGAAATTCGCGAAACCGCTGGGCCAGGGTCAGCGCGTGTTCCTTGGAAAGCTGGATATTGCGCGAGCGGCTTTGCTGCTGGATGAACTTCAGCCGCACGTCAAGGTCCGGTTCGCGCAGTTCGACGATCAGCCCCCATTCCAGGCGCGAGCGCAGCTTGGGTGACAGGAAGTCCAGGTCGGTCAGCTTGCCCGAGCAGGCGAAGACCATCTGCTTGCCGTTGTCGTGGAAGTGGTCGAAGGCAAAGGTCAGCTCGTCCTGCAGAAAGGGCAGGTCGCGCAGGCGTTGCAGGTCGTCCACCACCAGCACCTCGTGGGTGCACAGGCGGCTGCGGGCCTGCTGGCGTTCCTGCGCTGCGGCCGCGCCCGTGGCGGAAAGGCCTTCGAAGCGGGTGCCCAGTTCGTCCACCGCGCCGCAGAATATGGCGTTTTCATCGCGCGATCGGCTCAGTTCGTTGGCAATGGCGCGAAGAAGGTGGGTCTTGCCGTTGCCGTTGCCGCCGCAGATCACGAAGGGGTTGTAGGCCCTGTCGCGCGTGTCGCGGCCATCGCGGGCCACTTCCTTGGCCGAGGCCACGGGGAACTGGTTCTTGCGGTTGCTCAGGAAGCTGTCGAACGTGAACCGCGCGCCGAAGGGGTAGTCCAGTTGGCGGGCCGCCTGGGGTGCCGGTCCACCCTGGGGCGGGCCGCCGTTGCCCGAGGAATAGCGCAGCACGTAGCCGTCGCCCAGAAACTCGCGCAGCCGCGATTCAAAGGTGACCTGCGCCGTGGCCGAAAACCACTGGGCAAAGAACGGGTGCGGAAACTGGACCTCCAGCCGCTTGTCGTTCGTGCTCAGGGTGATGGCCAGCGGGTCGTACCACTGGCGCAGATCCTGCTCCTGGCAGGTCTGCTGAAGGTGTTGGCGCAGGGCTTTTTTCAGCACGGGCGGTGGATCGGTCCTGTGTGAACCCGGCCTAGCCGGGCATTGCGGGTGCGGGGAACGCGGGCCGGGTACGTGTATCGACGGTGCGCGCCGTTGCCTTGCATCTCCAGAGCCTGCGCCGCCGCAAGGCCACCCGGAGAGGGGGTGCGGAAGCAGCGCGGACCGGGGTGGAGGAGTACGGCGAATTGCCGTGGCCCAAGTGCGCATCATTATCATATTGATCGAATCGGAACAAGGCCGGGTGATGGTCCGGACGCGGTCGGTCGGCGGAACGGCATCACCGGCCCGCCGGGTGCGGATTTGCGCCGGGAAGGCTGGCGCCGGGCCGCTTTCTGGCCCACCCCTGTGCCGTGCGCTTTCGCGCGCGGGGTGCTTGGAGCGGCGCAGGAGCAGGCTGTGGGCGTTGTTGCGTGTGGTGCTCCGTTCGCGAACCGGTGGGCACGGCGTGCGCACATGTCGGTTTTATCGCGCCACGGCACCCGCTGGGGCCGCGAGAGGGCCGTTCCGCATCTCGGTCCGGCCAGCTCCGGTTTCGCGCGGCAGGGGCCATTTGTGCAACGATGTGCAGAATCAGTCGGCTGTCTGGACAATTCCCCACGGCGCGGCTAGGGTTGTCCCGTACCTTTCGGTTGGACCCGCCCGCTTGCAGAGGGCGCGCCCCCATTGCCTTCCCGGCCACACGTGCACGGCAAGGCACCCCCCGTGGGCGCTCCCGGTGGCCACCCTGGCCCAGCCACGATCAGCCAGGCGAGTGCCCTCTCCGGTCTTTTCTGTTTCTCGGACCGGGCCACGCGGCGCGGGGCCGCCCCATCACCGAAGCGCAGACCGCACCGGCCCACTCCGGGCGGCATGACAGCCAGCACCGGCTTGTTTTGTCACCCCGGCCGTTTTTCCGGTCTGCCCCATCGCACGAGGTTTCATGCCGTTGCCTTCCGCCAAGCGTTCCGGAATCGTCCTCCTGATCATCCTGCTGCTGGTCGCTGCGCCGTACGTGCTGCGGCGCGGACAGCAACCCGCCGATACTTCCGCCGACACCACGGCGGTCGACTGCAACGCCACCGCACCCGCCGGGCAACTGCCCCCGGAACTGCGCCCCGGACAGCACGCTGACGGCGCCGCGAACGGCCAGCCCGAGGTGGTGGAGGGGGTTGTCTCTTCCGGCGACACGGCGGGCAAAATATTGCAGGAATGGTTGTCCTCGGTGGACGTGCACACCATGGTCGCCGCCTGCGAGAAGGTCTATTCGCTGGCCCGCCTGCGCGCGGGGCAGCCGTACACGGTGGTGGCCAACGCCAGCATGGGCGGTCTGGAGCGTTTCGAGTACGAGATCGACAACGCGCAGAAGCTCATCGTCAGCAAGACGGACGATTCCTTTGCCGCACGGGTGGAACCCATCCAGTACGACGTGGACGTGGTCCGGGTCGAAGGCACCATCGAAGCCAACCTGTTCCAGTCCGTGGCCGACGCGGGCGAATCGCCCACCCTGGCCATCCGCCTTGCCGACATCTTCGGCTGGGAGGTGGACTTCATCCGCGACATCCGCGAGGGCGACAGCTTCACCGTGCTGGTGGAAAAACGCTTCCGCGACGGCGAATTCAAGGGCTACGGGCGCGTGCTGGCCGCCATCTTCACCAATCAGGACCAGACCCATCGCGCCTACCTGTTCCACGACGACCTCGGCATTCCGCAGTACTACAACCCGGAAGGCGCCTCCATGCGGCGTTCGTTCCTGAAGGCCCCGCTGTCGTTCACCCGTATTTCCAGCGGGTACACCATGACCCGCAAGCACCCCATCTTCAGCGACGTGAGGCCCCATCAGGGCGTGGACTACGCCGCCCCAACCGGTACGCCGGTCAAGGCCGTGGGCAACGCGGTGGTGGCATCCGCCGGGTGGGGTAACGGGTACGGCAACCTGATCATCCTGCGCCACGCCAACGGCTACGAAAGTTACTACGGCCACCTTTCCGGCTTCGCGCGCGGGGTGCGCAAGGGCGCCACGGTGAAGCAGGGCGACGTGATCGGCTACGTGGGTGCCACGGGCTGGGCCACCGGGCCGCACCTGGACTTCCGCCTGAAGAAGGACGGCAAGTTCATCAACCCCACCAAGAACATCAGCCCCCGCTCCGAACCCGTGGCCCGCAAGCTGCTGCCCGACTTCCGCCGTCAGATGGACGCCATTCGCCCGTATCTGGACGGCGAGGGGGACATTGCCACCCTGGATGTGCAGAACTTGCCCAGCATCTAGATTTTACTGCATATAATTACGCACACGGCGCGTCGTTCCCTGCGGGGGGGCGGCGCGCCGTTGCGTTGCGGGGATGGGCAAGCCATCGGCAAGCCGCCGGTTGGCGGTACAGCCATGGGCGTGCCGTATTCCTTGCGTGCGGGGCTTTTCCGGGGGGCGGGCAGCGGGATGGTGTCCGTGCGGCAAGTGACCGATGCGTGTCGGTGGGGATTGCCTGTGTTTGGGGCGCCGGAGGCACTGTTCATGATGTGCGTTTCGCGTGAAACATATTGAAAATATGGAGCAAACAGCGAACAGGTGGGCCTGTGATCGCTGGTGCCGATGTGGTGATGGATTGAGCCGTACTCGGCAGATACCCGGCCTGCTGGTGACAGCGAATGTGCGCAAGCGTGTCACCACGCTGGAATACAAGGCATATTTTGGGAACATCCGGCAACGGGGCACACGGCACGGCGGCACCGCCAGGCGTTGGGGTGGTCATCCGGCCTGTTTGCCAGCAGTGTCGGTAGTAGGGCAGCTGGGCCCTGCGGCGGCTGGGTGGGTCAGGATGCCGAAGAGGATTTTCCGTCAGGTGCCCCGGGCAGGGCACAGGCGAAATTGCGTTGCGCGGGCAGGCGGAAGGGAGGCCGCAGCACCGGCGCCCCCGTTGCCGTGGCGATGGACGCCAGCATGCCCCGAAAGATGCGCCCGTGCACCGGAAGCAGGGCATACCAGTACGCCAGCCCGGCCAGCCCGCGGGGCAGGAACCATGACTGCATCCACAACTCGGTGGCTTGGGCACCCGTGGGCGTTGCCCCGGCATCGTCGCCGTGTTCCGCATCGGAAACCGGGCGCACCACGAATTCCAGCAGGGCGTCGCCGGGTACCTTCATTTCCGCCAGTAGCAGCAGGCGCTTGCCGGGCTGCACGTCCAGCACCCGCCAGAAGTCCAGCGCATCGCCCGTGCGCAGGGTTTCCGGGTCGCGCCTGCCGCGCCGCAGTCCCGGCCCACCGACCAGGGTGTCCAGCAGCCCGCGCAGCCGCCACAGCGTGTTGTCCTGATACCAGCCGGTATCACCGCCGATGCGCTCCACGGGTTTCCACACGTCTTCCGGGGTCGCCGCCAGCCGCACCCCCCAGCCATCCCCCAGCAGATGACCGCCCGCGTACTCCGCATCGCCGCAGGCCACCCATTCCGGAACGGCGGGACTGCCCGCGTCGGTCCAGCGGGTGGGCACCGCGTGGGTGCGCAACCGGTCAAGGGCACGACGGATGGCCTCGTCGCAGGGCAGCAGGTCTTGCGGAATGATGTCGCGGATGCGCGTTTCGCCGCACACCACCCGTTGGCGCAGCCCGTGGATGAGCGGCCGGGCCAGCGCCACCGGCACCGGGGTGACCAGATGCAGCCAGTGGGCGGAAAGTTCCGGTGTCAGGAAGGGCACGGGGATGATCAGCCGACGGCGCAGGCCCGCCTCGCGGGCGTAGATGTCGAACAGTTCCCGGTAACTTGGTATGTCCGGCCCGCCGATGTCGTAGGCCTGCCCTGCCGTTTCGGGATGGTCCAGACAACCGGCAAGGTATTCCAGCACGTTGCTGATGGCTATGGGCTGGCACTGCATGTGGACCCAGCGCGGGGTGATCATGACCGGCAGCCGGTCCACCAGATAGCGGATGATCTCGAACGAGGCGCTGCCGGAGCCGATGATTTGCGCCGCGCGCAACACGGTAAGCGGTGCGTCGGCAAGGGCCAGTATCTCGCCCACCTCCGCGCGGGAGCGCAGGTGCTCGGACACGCGGCTGGCCCCGTGCTCTTCCTTTCCCGTTTCCGGGGGCAGCAGCCCGCTCAGGTAGATGACCCTCGGCAGCACGTCTTGCACCCCGCGCAGCGATTGCAGAGCCCGCACCATGCAGTAGGCCGCCTTGCGGTCGGCATCGGCAAAGGCGGCAACGGCGGGGTTCATGGAATGCACCAGGTAGAACACTGCGTTGCACCCGCGCAGGGCCTCGCGCAGGGATGGCTCGTCCAGCATGTCGCCGCGCACGATGTCGCAGCCGGGGTGGGTCGTCCATGGGCGCCCCGCCAGCTTGGCCGGGTTGCGGGCCAGCGCGCGGACGTGCCAGCCGCGTTCCAGCAGCAGGGGGGCCAGGCGCCCACCCACGTACCCCGTGGCCCCGGTAATCAGCACGGTGCCCCGTTTGGAAGTGGTGTGGGGTGCGGGCGCAGCGCCGGAACCGGCGGCCCCGGCATGTTCCGGCCCCGGATGCCCGCCCGAAGGCGTGCCGGACCATGAATCGGTGGCGGAAGCGCCCTGCGTGGGCGTGGTGTTTGCGGGCATGGGGCATCCTTGCCGCTGATGGGCAACTGGTGGGCGGAGTTTTCGCAGTCTGCCCGCATGGTGCCGTACCCCGGCAGGACTGTCAAAGCCGCAAGCCGTTTCCCTGCACTGTTCCCTCAGTGCGCCCGCAGCGTTGCCGTGCCCTGAAATCGAAAAGGGAGGAAACGCCCGTGGCGTTCCCTCCCTCGCGGATGCGTGCGCTGTGCTGCGCGGCTATTCGAAGCGGCTCACGCCGGTGATGACCACCATGTCCGCCGGGGCGTCGGTGTGGATGCCCTGGGGCTTGATTTTCAGCTTCTGGATCTTGTCCACGGTGTCCATGCCCTCGATGACTTGGCCGAACACGCAGTACCCCCAACCTTCGGCGGTTTCTTCGGTGTGGTCGAGGTCGGCGTTGTCCACGGTGTTGAGGAAGAACTGGGCCGCGGCGCTGTGCGGATCCGCCGTGCGGGCCATGGCGATGGTGCCGCGCAGGTTCTTGAGGCCGTTGTTCGCCTCGTTGCGCACCGGGGCGTTGGTGGGCTTTTCTTCCATGCGCACGGAAAGGCCGCCGCCCTGGATCATGAAGTCCTTGATGACCCGGTGGAAGATGGTGTTCTTGTAGAAGCCCGAATCCACGTAGCCCAAAAAGTTGGCCACGGTGGCGGGGGCCTTTTCGGCGTCGAGTTCGATGAGGATATCGCCGGAAGAAGTTTCCAGCAGAATGACGGGATTGCTCATGGGTGTCTCCTGACGGGGAATGTTGCCCCCTCTTTGCCGTCAACCCGCACGAAACGCAAGGGCCGGACCAGGCACTACCCGGTGCCTGGGGGCGCACCTGCACGCACAAGGAACCGCTCGCGCGTCTTCTTCCCGCTTGCCTGTGTTGTTCCGCGTGGCTACACCATGCTATGGTACCGCCAGCAACCGCCAGCAACCGGCATGCAGCAGGCACCCCCCTGATGCCCCCCTGATGTCCCCCTGATGCCTGCCGGAGCCCGCGCACCCCAACGCAGCACCCAAGGAGCCACCCCATGAAGCTCAGCGTTTCCAACTCACGCGGCAAGGATGCCGCCGACCGCGACTGGTTCATCCCAGAGGACGGGCGCAAGCAGCTGACCCAGCTGTTTGCCAAGCTGCCGAACCCCGTGGTGCTCGACGTGTTCACCGACGGCGATGAAAAGAACGCCTTCAACGGCTACACCCGCCGTTTTGCCGAAGACCTTTCGCTGCTCATCGACAAGATTTCCATGCATCACCACGCGCTGGATTCCGAAGAAGCCAAGCGGCGCGACGTGACCCTGTCGCCCACCCTGTTCGTGGGCACCGGAGAGGCGGACCCGGCGCTGGACTACCGGATTCGCTTCACCGGAGCGCCGCTGGGCGAGGAAGGCCGGGCGCTGGTGGAATCCATCTTTCTGGTGTCGTTGCGCCAGTCGGGCCTTACAGAAACCTCGCGGCGCATCCTGTCCGAACTGAAGGAACCGCGCAGGCCCCGGGTGTTCTCTTCTCCGGGGTGCCCGTACTGCCCCGGCCAGTTCATGCACGCGGCCAAGTGCGCCATAGAGCGGCCCGGCCTGGTGGAGGCGGAATGCGTCAATTCCGACGAATTCCCGGACCTGTCCAAGAAGTTCGGTGTCGGCTCCGTGCCGCACACCCAGTACGACGACACCCACAAGGCCATCGGCCTGATGCCCGAAGAACGCTTCGTGCTGGAAATGGTCACCCTGAAGAACGCGGAAGAGCTGATGCGCGAGCACGGCATGGAACCTGGCACAGGGTTGGGTCACGAAGGGCATGACCATGCTTACGGGGGCCACGGTATGGACCCCGAGGGGCTGGACGTGGTGGAAACCGACATGGTGGTGCTGGGCGCTGGCCCGGCGGGCCTTTCCGCCGCCATCTACGCCGAGCGCAGCGGCATGAAGACCGTGGTGCTGGACAAGTCCGTGGTGGGCGGCCAGGTGACCGTGACCCCGGTGGTGGAAAACTACCCCGGTTTCACCGACATCGCCGGGCTGAAGCTGGTGGAGGTGCTTTCCGCCCATGCCCGCCAGTACGCCACCGTGCGCGAAGGCGAAACGGTGCACGAGGTGAAGATCGGCAAGCTCATCGAGGTGTACACCAACCGCGCCGTGTACCTGTGCAAGGCGCTGGTGTTCGCCACCGGGGCCCAGTGGCGCAAGCTGGACGCGCCGGGCGAGGGCCGCTTTTACGGACGGGGCGTGTCGTACTGCGCCTCGTGCGACGGGTTCATGTACCGGGGCAAGCGGGTGGCCATGATCGGCGGGGGCAATTCCGCCCTGACCGACGCGCTGCACCTGAAGAACCTGGGCGCGGAGGTGACCATCATCCACCGGCGCGACAGCTTCCGGGCCGAGAAGGCCTTGCAGGATTCGCTGGAGCGCGAAGGCATTGCGGTGATCTGGGACACCGTGGTGGAAGAGATACTGGGCGACTCCGTGGCCCCGGTGGATAAGGGGGACGGGGGACAGGAAGGCAAGGACGGGAAGGATGCGGCACCCGGAACCGCCCCGGCAGAGGCGGACACCGGGGTGGTGCGCGGCATCCGCGTGCGCAACGTGAAGACCGATGCAGTCAGCGAACTTCCGTTCGACGGGGTGTTCGTGGCCATCGGGCACATCCCCAATTCCGAACAGGCGGCGGAGCTTGGCGTGGTGCTGGAAAAGGACGGGTCCATCAAGGTGGACCGCCACATGCGCACCAATATCCCGCGCATCTACGCGGCGGGCGACGTGACCGGCGGGGTGCGCCAGATCGTTACCGCTGTTGGCAGCGGGGCCACGGCGGCCTTGGCCGCGTTCGAGGATACCCAGAATCCGTACTGGAAGAAGAAGGGGGAATGAGTGGTGCCCTGATGGGTGCGGCCTCTACGAAGACAGTCCCGCGCGATTGATACCCCCCGATTTCGTTATGCCTCCGGCGGGCAAGGGGCCTGCGCTTTGCGGTCGCCATCCGTAAGACTCGCGCGTTGCGCTCGCCTAACGGCTGCCGCTAAGCGATGGCCCCTTGCATCCCCGCGCTCCGGGGGGCGCTGCCCCCCTGGTCCCCCCAGGTTTTCATGCGCGGCGTCCCTTCGACGGCAGCTTCCCTCGGCCAAAGCGCCTTCGGGTGATCTGCCGCCGGTGACGCCAATGCGCACGAATCTCCCATTGTCTTTATGGCGCATGGGTGCCTTTACCCACACGTCTCCTGCACCGCATTCCTTTCGCCGCCAGCTTCCCTCCGGCGCTGGGCGCCTTCGGGTGATCTGGCGGCGGGAAGAATGCGGTGCAGGAGACGCCGGGGGTCCAGGGGGCGGAGCCACCGGAACGCGGGGGTGCAGGGGGCCGTCGTTACACGGCCCCCTGCCCGCCGGAGGCATAACGAGATCGAGCGTGGGCAGAAGGGCGAACGTGCCTTCGTAGAAGCCGGGTGCAATCGCGCACCACCCCTTTCATTCCCTATCGAGGGGTATCAATTACGCGGGACTGTCTTCGTAGAAGCCGCGCCATCAAGGCGCATCCCCTCCACCTCAGGCGACAGCCCCCTCCCCCCATCACTACCTAGTACGGCAACACCACCCGCCCATACTGCTCGTGCAGCACCTCGGCCATGGCCAGGTAACACGCGCTTGCGCCGCACACGATGCCTTCCCACCCGGCAATGGTGCCGATCAGCTCGCTGCCGGTAAAATCGCGGATGGCCAGCAGGGCGAACAGCACGGTCAGCGACAGGAAGATGAACTTCAGCGTGGTCTTGCCCTTCAGGGTGCCCAGGAACATGAAGAAGGTGAACAGCCCCCACATGGCGAGATAACAGCCCATGTAGGCGTGCGGGGTGGCTTCGGCCCAGCCCAGCTTGGGCATGACAATCAGCCCCACCAGCGTCAGCCAGAAGAATCCGTACGACGTGAACGCCGTGGTACCGAAGGTGTTGCCCTTCCTGAATTCCATGATGCCCGCGATGACCTGCGCGATGCCGCCGTAGAAGATGCCCATGGCGAGGATCATCGAGCTGATGGGAAAGAAGCCCGCGTTGTGGATGTTGAGCAGGATGGTGGTCATCCCGAAGCCCATGAGCCCGAGCGGGGCCGGGTTGGCCAGTTTGGTCTCCATTGTCTTCCTCGTTGCTGCGGATGGGGTGGGTGCGTCGGCGTTGCCGGGCAACTGGCGCAACGCGCGGCCTGCCGGGTTCCGAGGGCACGGAACGGCATGCGGGCGCGGCCATGGCGGAACGCCGACGCGATGGATGCCCGCCTGCCCCTTGCCCCGAATGTGCACGGGATGGGCGCGGCGGTGCGGGCGGCGAACCTGTACCGGTGGAACGGCGATGCGATGCGGCGTGGCGCGGCCGGGGTTGGCGGGTTGGCGGTCCGCACCCTGTGGGGCCGCGTGGTCCGGCTGCCGGGCCGGACCCTGCGAGGGGCTATGGCGCGCTTATGCCCGGATGCGGACAAGCACGCAAGATGCGCGGGAGTGTGCGCTTTCACGGGTCATGGTGCTGCCCGCCGATGTTGCGTCGCCCGTCCGGGGCTTACCGTTCCTGCCCTTCTTGCCGGTCATGCGGCCTGGCCATGCGCAACGGGTCCACCGCCGCGTCAAATGCCGCTCCGTCCAGCAACTGCATTTCCAGGCAGGCCTCGCGCAGGGTGATGCCCCGCGTGTGGGCAAGATGCGCCGCCTGCGCGGCCCGGTCGTAGCCCACAACCGGCGCAAGGGCGGTGACCAGCATCAGCGAACGGCCCACGTGCGCGGCAATGCCCGCCCGGTCGGGCTGCATGCCCGCCACGGCATGGTCCGCGAACGAGCGGCACCCGTCCGCCAGCAGGCGCATGGACGTGAGCACGTTATGGATGATCAGCGGCTTGAACACGTTCAGCTCGAAGTTGCCCTGCGACCCGGCCATGCCCACGGCCACGTCCAGCCCCATGACCTGCACGGCCACCATGGTCAGGGCCTCGCACTGGGTGGGGTTGACCTTGCCGGGCATGATGGACGAGCCGGGCTCGTTTTCCGGCAGGCGCAGTTCACCGATGCCGCAGCGCGGGCCGGACGCCAGCCAGCGCACGTCGTTGGCGATCTTCAGCAGGGCCGTGGCCAGCGCGCGCAGCGCGCCGCTGGTCAGCACCAGCCCGTCGTGGGCGGCCAGCGCGGCAAAGGGGTTGGGCGCGGGCGTAAGCGGCAGGCCGGTCATGTCGGCCAGAAGGGCGATGGCGCGCGGGGCAAAGGCGGGGTGCGCGTTCAGGCCGGTGCCCACGGCGGTGCCGCCAAGGGCCAGACGGCACAGGTGGGGCATGGCCGCGTCCAGCCCTTCCAGACAGGCGTCCAGTTGGGACGCCCAGCCGGACATTTCGTCGCCCAAGGTCAGGGGCACGGCGTCCTGCAAGTGGGTGCGGCCTATTTTCACGATGTCGGCGCAGGCGGTGGCCTTGGCCCGCAGCGCATCGCGCAGGTGGCGCACGGCGGGCAGCAGGTGGTCGCGCAGGGTCAGCGCGGCGGCAAGGTGCATGGCCGCCGGAAAGGCGTCGTTGGATGACTGGCAACGGTTCACGTGGTCATTGGGATGGATTGGGGGCTGGATTGGGGGATGTATTGGGGGATGCACGGGGGGCTGGACGGGGGGCTGCCCGGCAGGCGCAGACTGGACGCCGGACGCAGTTGTTCCCTGCGCCGCTTCCGCCAGCAGTTGCGTGGCCCGGTTGGCCAGCACCTCGTTGACGTTCATGTTGGTCTGGGTGCCGCTGCCGGTCTGCCAGACGGAGAGCGGAAAATGGTCGTCGTGCAGGCCCGCCAGCACCTCGTCGGCGGCGCGGGCGATGGCCTCGGCCATATGCGGCAGGCCCCGTTGACCGGACTGGCCGGGAGGGGGCGACGGCAGCAGGCCCAGGTCGCGGTTGACCAGCGCGGCGGCCTTCTTGATGCGCGTAAGCCCGTACACCACGGCCAGGGGCATGCGGTCGGCCCCGATGCGGAAATTGTCCAGCGAACGCTGGGTTTGCGCGCCCCACAGGCGGTGCTGCTGCACCTCCACAAGGCCCATGCTGTCCCGCTCCAGACGGTGGCCGGGCCGGGGAACGGGCTGGGCGGCGGTGGGCTGTTCGGGCCGATTCGGCTGGCTTGGCTGGTCTGGTTGACCCGGCTGATCTGGCATGTGGGGCATGGCGTCCTCCGTGGGGTGTCATGCGGGGGGGGGCGGGCACGGGGGCGGCGCACACGGCATACCCCGCATCATGTACCCTAGCGCCGCCTGCGCGCCCCTGTCCAGCCCAGCCCGGCCCTGTCCCGTCTGTCCAGCCCGACCGGCCCCGTCCGATGCTCCGTCCGATGTCCGCCAGTCCGGTGAGTCGTCCGGCACGTCGCCCGGAGCGTCACCCCGTGCGTCACCCGATGACTCGTCTGGGGAACAGTCCGGGGAATCGACGGGGCGGTACCGGCCGGGATTGCTCTCCTTCCCGGCCTTGCGCACCGCCTGTGACCGGGGGCAGACCCGCGTCGCCCCGCCGTACCTTGTGCATGCGCAATGCGGTTGCGCGCCCGGCGGGTGTCCCGCCCCCGTGCGTGCGCCGCACCCGGCGGAGTGCGTATTTTCCCCCATTCGCGCGGTTTCCCCTTGCGGAAATGGCCGCATTTGCTTCAATACATACAGTTGCACCGTATCGCAGCCGGGGCGCCCCCTGTGCGCCTTGGCACGGTTGCCCGGCCCGGCGCAGATGCCGGGCCTGCCGTCAGCGACACCTGGTGACGCCAGCCCGGTTTTCGGCGTTGTCGCTGTTTTCGGCATGCTGGTCCGCGCCACCCCGGCCACGCGAAGATTCCGGAAAGAGGCTTCCATGCGCACGGTTTCCGTCACCCTGGTCACCTATACCTACGACGACCACGAACTGGTCCGGGGGCTGCTGTCGTCCGTCACCGGCTGGACGGCCATGCCTTCCGCCATCGTGGTCATCGACGACGGCTCGGCGCACCCCTTCGCGCTGGACCTGCCGGAAGAGGTGACCGAGCGCCTGCCCGACATAGAGGTGGTGCGCGTGCCGGAAAACCGGGGCAATACCCACGCCCGCGCGCTGGGGGCGGCCCGCGCCACCACCCGGTTCATTCTTTCGGTGGATGCGGACATCCGTTTTCCCGCGCACTGGCTGGCAGTGTGCCTGCCCGCGGCGGCCCGGCCCGGCGTGGGCATGGCGGGCACGGCCATCCGCCCCCGCACCGGCGACGACCTGCTCTCGCGCTACCTGGAACTGACCTATACCCTCAACCGGGGGGCGTCCGGTTCCGTGCCGTTCCTGCCCGGCGGGGCCTGGCTGGCCCGGCGCGATGCCTTCGAGGCCGTGGGCGGCTTTTCCGGCTACGAGGAACGTTACGGCCAGGACGCCTACCTTTCGCGCCGCCTGCGCGACAACGGCTATCTGCTGTGGGCCGTGGACGGGGTGGAGGCCTTCGAGGTGCGGCGCATCGGGCGGTTGCAGATGGTGCGCCGGGGCTGGCGCTGGCAGGGCCACCACATGAAGGCCGCACTGGACGAGGGCCGCCCGCTGGACGAGGTGCTGAACGTGGTGCTGTACTCCATGCGCGAGCGCATGCTGCGCTCGCGCGCGGCAGACCCGCGCCTGCTCTATTTCGACCTGCTGTATGCCCTGCACGCCCTGCTCGATACCGTGGCCCACGCGGCGGGCCGAGCGGGGGGCGAGGGCGCGCGCGCCGCGTTGCGCCATGCGGCGGCGGCCTTTCTGGCCCCGTGGCCGCAACTGGGCTCGGCCCTGTGCGCCGACCTGACGGAACTGGGGCATGCCCCGCTGCCCACCGACCTTGCCGCCGCGCCCCCCTTCGATCTTGCCGCCGCACTGTCCTTTGCCGTGGGCAACGACGAACTGGCGGCCGTGTGCGGCGGCCTGGGCGAAGTGCTGGGCTGATTCCGCCAGCCGTCGTGTCGGTCCTGTCCCCTTGCCCGTGCCGTTTGCGCCGGGGTGGACAGTCGGACCAGAGCGCTCCTGCCCGTCGCGCAGGCCCTGCCCCCCCATTTCCGTAATTCCGCAATGCCGCAATCGGAGACATCCATGGGATTCTCGTTCAAGCTGCCCTTCCTTTCCCGCAAGAAGAAGCCTGCCGGGGGAGACCTGCTCATCGCCGCTCCGGACTCGCTGGACGGCGCTGCGGCGCCTGCCGGATCGCATGGGGCAAAGCCTGCCGCCCCGGTCTCCGGGGCACCCGCAACCCCATCCGCGGACGGCACCGATGCCACGTCCGGCAAGAAGAAAGGGTTGTCCAGGCGTGCCCTGCGCATCGTGCTGTTCGCGGTGGCCGGGCTGGTGGTGCTGGGGGGTGCCGCTGGCGGCGGCTGGTGGTGGGTCAAGACCAACAGCCCGGAAACCGCCGTGGAGCAGTTGGTGCTGGCCTTTCGCAATGGCGATGCGGCGGCCTTTGAACGGCGCGTGGACCTGGACAGGGTGGTGGATCAGCTGCTGGCGGTACAGTTGAAGGCTTCGGGCGTGCAGGGGACATCGGCCCCCGATGCCCGCGAGACGGCGCAACTGCGCGACGTGCTGCGCCAATCCCTGCTGGCCCTGCCCGTGGGCGCGGCGGGCGAGCGCAAGCGCGAGGACCTGCTGCCGCCCGATTTCCGCGAGCAGGTGGGGGCGTTCGTCCCGGCCATAGCGGAGCGCGCGGGCGACAAGGCCGAGGTGGTGGTGCCCGTGAAGAACGAGGCGCTGGAAACCACCCTTGACCTGCGGGTGGAGATGACCAACGGCAAGGACGGCTGGAAGGTGACCGGCCTTGTGGACCCGGGCGGCCAACTGGCCGCGCACGCCGCCGCACTGGAACGCATCCGCGCCCGCGAACGCGCGGAGGCGGCGGAGGAAAACGCCCGCATCGCCGAACGGCTGGCCGGGCTGGTGCGCCTGGACCGCACCCTGGTGGGCATAGACACCCTGTCCGGGGGGCGCAATTTCAAGGCCCTGGTGGTGCAGGTGACCGGGGCCAACCAGGGCGCGCAGACCCTTGGCCGGGTGGTGGTGGATTGCGCGATACGGGACGAGGCCGGGCGGGTGCTGCGCACCCTGAAGCTGGTGCGCGGCATGCAGATTCGACCAGGCGAAGCGTTTGCCGAATCGTGGGTCATCGACCTGGACGAGGCGGAACCGAAGGATGTCCCGCTGCTGAACGCGGAGCGGCTGACCGGGCAATCCACGGTGCGCTCGGTGGTGTTGGCCACGGGCGAGTCCATCGTCATCAAGGGAGAATAGGAGGAGTAGGGACGAACGGCGGTGTGCCGGCACGGATAGGGGTAAGCGGACAGGGAAACAGCGCGGCAGGGCGACCGGAAGTGCGGGCCGCAGTGCACGGCGTCTGCGGTGGCCTCTGTCACGCGGGTTGCCCCGCCGGACGTTGATTTCTTCGTTCGTTCCAGAGTTATGCTGTCATGCGGGGCGGGGGCGCAAAGCCTGCCGCCCCTTTTCGTTGCCTGCGCGTCATTTTTTGCCCTCGTCCACATGCTCGACGTAGCCGACGCCCTCCATGCCGGGGGCGTCGCGCCAGGGCAGGTCTTCCGCCCGCGCGGGCGGGGTCCAGCCGGGATAGATGGCGGGCAGTTTGTCCCGCATGATGGTGAACAGGTAGTCCCGCGCGGCGGTGCCGAAGTATCGAGTAAAATTGAGTACGCCATCGGGTGGCGAATAGGAAACGCGCAGAACCCGCACGTCGAGCGGCCCGGTGGGTTGGGGGTTGAGCACCAGCAGGAAGGAGCCGAGGTCCACATTGCGATTGTGAAGCAGGATGCGGCAACTGAACAGCCAGTCACGGATGCCGTTGCCGTCCCAGTCCAGTGAACCGATGTGAGGTATGGTCAGGCTGATTTGCAGGTTTTGATCCCATGGTTTGTCTTCAATGAACAGGATGTACGGCTCTTCGGCCTGATAGCGAACGCCCAAGGCTGAAAAAGTGGCCTTGTTCGCAGACGCGGCAGGCAGGAACACGGAAGGGAAGGCGGTGAGGTCCGCGCGTTCGTAGAGTTCGCGGGCAAAGGACCGTGGCGCGTATTCTCCGGCGGGAATGGTGTCAACCATTGGATAGCGGCCTTCCGCGTCCATGATGCCCAGCCGTTGGAACCATCCGTGGTTTCGCTGCATGTAGTTTCGGAAGAATTCCGGTTCCGGTGCCACCACTGGAACCCGCTGCATGGCGGGCAGCGGTTCGGCATGCGCCGGGCGCCATGCCCCAAGGCAGGCCAGCCACAGGGCGAGCGCCAGCAGCATGGGTAGCGCGCGACGGGGACGGGGGGGCCGTGCTGCCCATCGGAAGACGATGTGCAAGAGAGATGCGGGGTGCGTCATTTTTTGCCCTCGTCCACATGTTCGACGTAGCCCACGCCTTCCATGCCGGGGGCGTCGCGCCAGGGCAGGTCTTCCGCCCGTGCGGGCGGTGTCCAGCCGGGATAGATGGCGGGCAGTCTGTCCCGCATGATGGTGAACAGGTAGTCCCGCGCGGCGGTGCCGAAATAGGTTGTTACCTTGCGGATGTTGTCTGGCTGCCGGTAGGAGACGCGAGCCAGCCGGACATCAAGCGGCCCGGTGGGTTTGGGGTTGAGCACCAGCAGGAAGGATCCCAGGCTCAGGTATGGCTTATAGAACAGGATGCGGCACCCGAAGAGCCAGTCCCGGACGCCGTTGCCATCCCAGTCCAGCGAGGCCATGAGGGGGATGGTCAGGCTAACTTGCGGATTGTGACCAAATGGCTTGTCCTCCACGAGCAAGGTATCGGGCTCTTCGGCCTCATAACGAATGCCCAGGTCGGCAAGGGTTGGCTTGCCCGACGCCACGGGCAGGAACGCGGACGGGAAGGTCGTGAGGTCGGCGCGTTCGAACAATTCGCGGGCAAAGGACTGCGGTGCGTACTCCCCGGCAGGTATTGCGTCGGCCATTGGGTAGCGCCCTTGCGCATCGACGATGCCGGGACGTTGCAGCCAATGCAGATTGTCCTGCACGAACCCCCTGAAAATATGCGGTTCCGGAGCCACCACGGGCACCCGCTGCATGGCGGGCAACGGTTCGGCATGCACAGGAAGCCACGCCCCAAGGCAGGCCAGCCACAGGGCGAGCGCCAGCAGCATGGGCCGCGTGCGGCGAGGACGGGGGGGCCGTGCGGCCCCCCGGAATGTGATGTGCAGGAAGCTTGCGGGGTGCGTCATTGGCGCAGCCTGTCCAGGCCCTGTTGCATGAGGTCGGCCTCCGTGTTGCGGCGGGGGTGGTACTTGTAGTCCGGGTTGGAACTGAAGTTGCGCAATTCCTTGATGGCCCCTTTCCAGTCGCCCTTGGTGGAGTGCTCCCAGAATTTGGGAAATTTCTCCGTGCTGCCGTGCTGGTAGAGCACGGAGGTGATGGTGGCCTGCATTTCCTTGGGCAATTCTTCGAACTTGCGGACAGGTTTTCCCTGGGCGTCGGTGTTGTGCGGGGCGGTGTTGTACTGCTGTTGCGCCTTGTCGTTGAAATGGGTGAACATCTTCTCGTTGAGGTGGCTGGCCTGCTCGGGGGTGAGCCTAACAACCATGCCTTTTCCTTTAAGATTTTCCATTTCCTGTTTCGCCTGCGTGGCATTTTTGCCAAGCAGAGGACTAACAGCCTTGATTACGTCGTCACGCACACCGATTTCCTGCAATTTTTCCGCTCTCCATTGCCCCAGGTCGACCCCCGCCCCGATGGTAGCGCTGCTCTTGTCCATGGGCTTGCCGTCCTTCATGGGGATGTAGGCGTACAGGACATTGCCTTCCAGCTTGTGCAGCGTGTCCGCCGTGATCCGGTTGATGTCCTCCGGCTTGTCGGGGACGGCCAGAACGCCGTTGCCGCCTTTGCCGTCGGACACTCCGGGTTGCGCGCTAACGATCTTTCGAAGTTCGTTATTCGGCATACGTAGAGCCCCTCCCTGGTGTCAACGCGGCACGTCCGCTCCGGCCGGGTGTTCGGCTGGGTACGCCCGGCCAATCCGGGCGGCGGCACGCGCCAGTGCACCGGCAGGCTAGCGTACGGTTTTTCCGTGGCGCGGCCCGCAAGAGGGCGGGAAGGGGGTGGGAAGGCCGTCCGAGGGCGGCTCGGCCATGATGGACCAAGACGTGAGCTTGACGTGAGGCGACCCCCCCGTCTGCCGTGCCCGGCGCTTCCCATGGCTGGGCCGCTTCGCTCCGAATGTCTTCCCCGGCGTGGCAGGCAACGCAAAATCCCCCGCCACATGCCGTGGCGGGGGATTTTGCTGATGGAAAACTCAAAACGCTCCCCATAAAGGGGTCAAGGGGGCGCGGCCCCCTTGCGGGGTGCGGGGCAGCGCCCCGCTCCTCATGTCGTTTCTTCCCGGTTCTTGTCGGCGGGCTATTCCTCGCCGCCGCCGTCCTCGTCCAGATCGCGGGAATACTTGCAGGTCTTTTCCGGACAGGCGATGTGGCGGCCCCGGGCGCGGGTGTTCTTGATCACCAGCAGGGGCGAATTGCAGTCCGGGCACGGACCGGGCACGGGCCAGTCCCACAGGGCGTAGTCGCACTTGGGGTAGGCGCTGCACGAATAGAATATCTTGCCACGCTTGGAGCTTTTTTCCACCAGCACGCCCTCGCACCCTTCGCGCGGGCAGGGCACGCCGGTGGAGAAGGGTGCGGTATAGGTGCAGTCCGGGTACTTGGTGCAGGCGATGAACCGGCTGCCGGTACGGGCCTTCTTCAGCACCAGGTCGCCGCCGCATTGCGGACAGGTGCCCACCTTTTCCGGCTCTTCGCGCAGCTTCTGCTCGACCTGGATGTTGCCCTTTTCGTCGCGGGTGAAGTTCTTGGTGTTGCGGCAGGTCGGGTAGCCGGAGCAGGCCAGGAAGGTGCCTGCCTTGCCGAACTTGATGACCATGGGCTTGCCGCACACTTCGCAGTCTATGCCGCTGGGCAGGCCGCCCTTCACGGTATCCATGGCCTGGGAAGCGCGTTCCAGCACGGGGTTGAACCCGCCGGTGAAGTCTTCCAGCAGCTTCACCCAGTCCAGTTCGCCTTCGGCCACCTTGTCCAGCGATCCTTCCATCTGCGCGGTGAAGTCCACGTCCATCAGGGTGGTGAAGTGCCCGGCCAAAAGGTCGCACACCACGGCCCCGAGATCGGTGGGGGCAAAGTGCTTTTCCTCCAGCCGGGTGTAGTCGCGGTCGAGCAGGGTGGAGATGATGGCCGCGTAAGTGGACGGGCGGCCTATGCCGCGCTCTTCCAGTTCGCGCACCAGCGATGCTTCGGTGTAGCGGGCCGGGGGCTGGGTGAACTTCTGTTCCTTTTCCACGGAAAGGGCGGTCAGTTCCTCGCCCACGGAAAGCTTGGGCAGGTCGCCTTCGGCCACTTCCTCGCCTTCCTGCGCCTCCTTCTGGGGGGACGCGGCCAGAAAGCCGGGGAACAGCAGCCGTTCGCCCTTGGCCCGCCATTCGACGGGGCCGCAGGCAATGGTTACCGTGGTGTCGTGAAAGCGCGCCGCCGCCATCTGCGAGGCCACAAAGCGCTGCCACACCAGCCGGTACAGCTGGAACTGGTCCGGCGGCAGCAGGTGGCGCACCGAATCGGGCGTCACGCTTACGTCAACGGGCCGGATGGCTTCATGCGCGTCCTGCGCGCCGCCCTTGGTCTTGAACTGGCGGGGCTTGGCGGGCAGGTGATCGTCGCCCCAGGTGGCGGCGATGAATTCGCGCGCCGCGTCGCGCGCCTCGTCCGCAATGCGCACGGAGTCGGTACGCATGTAGGTGATCAGGGCCACGGTGCCCGCCTCGCCCAGTTCCACGCCTTCGTACAGGCGCTGGGCGATGTTCATGGTGCGCTTGGCCGAATACCCCAGCCGCTGGCTGGCCGACTGCTGGATGGTAGAGGTGATGAACGGGGGCTGCGGCTGGCGCTGGCGTTCCTTTTCGTCGATGCCGGTGATGACGAAGGGCTGGCCCTGCATGGCCGCTTCCACGGCGGCGGCGTCTTCGGCGCTGCCGATAGCGGGCTTCTTGCCGTGCAGCTTGTGCAGGTCGGCCCGGAAGGGGGGCGGGGTGGCCCCGGCCAGGCGCGCGCGGAACAGCCAGTATTCCTCGGGGTTGAAGGCACGGCGCTCGGTCTCGCGGTCCACGATCAGGCGCAGGGCCACGGACTGCACGCGCCCGGCGGAAATGCCGCGCTTCACCTTCTTCCACAGCAGGGGGGAAAGCTTGTAGCCCACCAGCCGGTCCAGCACGCGGCGGGCCTGCTGGGCGTCGAACAGGTTGCGGTTCAGTTCGCGCGGATTGTCCAGCGCTTCCTTTACCGCGCGGGCGGTGATTTCGTTGAACTGGATGCGCCGGATGTTCTGGTTCTTGTCGCGGATCAGTTCCGCCACGTGCCAGGCAATGGCCTCTCCCTCGCGGTCGGGGTCGGGCGCAAGGTAGACGTTGTCGGCCTTGGCGGCGGCTTCCTTGAGGGCGGAAACCACCTTCTGCTTGCCGTCTATGACCTGGTAGCGGGGGGCAAAGCCGTTGGCCTCGTCGACGCCCAGTTCGCTGGTGGGCAGGTCGCGCACGTGGCCCACGCTGGCATGCACGGCGTAGTTGCCGCCAAGGAATTTCTTGATGGTCTTCACCTTGGCGGGGGATTCGACGATGATCAGGTCCTTGCCCATGACTGTTCCTTTCCGGGAAAATACGCTATTGGGGGCGCGTTTCCGGCAGGGTGCCGGAAGCCCCGCCGGAAGAGGGCCGCGT
Organism: Nitratidesulfovibrio sp.; assembly: GCF_040373385.1. Taxonomy (NCBI): domain Bacteria; kingdom Pseudomonadati; phylum Thermodesulfobacteriota; class Desulfovibrionia; order Desulfovibrionales; family Desulfovibrionaceae; genus Nitratidesulfovibrio; species Nitratidesulfovibrio sp. The sequence continues at coordinate 27,403 of NZ_JBDXXH010000009.1, forward strand.
TCGGCCCCGTCAGGTAGGGGAAAATACGGCAATCGACGATTCCGTCAAGCCGCGCGGGTTCGCCCCGTGGCGGCGGACGGCGGGTCCACGAGGTGGAACCACATGCAATCGTTCGTCAATGACAGGGATATGATCCGGTATGCGGAACGGGACATGAGCCGGGGTATGGGCCAAAGCCCGCATGGCCCCGCGCGCGGTTTCCTCCGCATGGCGGGTCTTGCGCTGTGCGTGCTGCTGCTGGGGCTCGCCGGGTGCGCCAAGGCCCCCTACACCGGGCGCAGCCAGCTGATCATGTATTCCGAGGCGGACGAGGCCAAGATGGGCCTTGCCGCCATGCAGCAGGTGCTGAAGAAGGAAAGGGAGGTCACCGGCACGGCGGAATCCGCCCGCGTGGAGCGGGTGGGCCGACGCATTGCCGCCGTGGCCGAACGCCCCCAGTACCGCTGGGAATTCCACACCATAGAGAAGGACGTGGTCAACGCCTTCTGCCTGCCCGGCGGCAAGGTGGCCGTGTACACCGGACTGCTGGACCTTGCCGACACCGACGCCGAACTGGCCGCCGTGGTGGGGCACGAGGTGGCCCATGCCCTTGCCCGGCACAGCAACGAGAAGATGAGCCGGGCGCGCATGGTGCAGGTGGGCCAGCTGGCCGCCATGGTGGGCGTGGCCGCTGCCAGCGGCTCGTCGCAGGCGGCGCAGGCCGTGGGCGACGGCTACGCCGGGGCCATGAACATGGCCGTCATGCTGCCCAACAGCCGCGAAATGGAGTACGAGGCCGACCACATCGGGCTGCTGCTCATGGCCAAGGCCGGGTACGACCCGCATGCGGCCATCGAATTCTGGCAGAAGATGCTCAAGCAGGCGGGCGGCAAGGGCAAGTCGGACTTCATGTCCACCCACCCCACGGAAGCCAAGCGCATCGACGCGCTACGGGCCATGCTGCCAGAGGCCATGCGCTACTACCGTCCGCGTGATGACGGGGCCTCTGGAAGTTCCGGCGGAAGTTCCGGCGGAACCGCCGGGGAGAATGCGGGCGGCAAGGCCCGTGGTGCCGGTACCGGCCCTGGTGGCGCCGCCCTCGCCGGAAAGTAGCCGGACGTCCGCCGTTGTCTGCAATGCCAAGGCCCCGTGCATCCGCGCGGGGCCTTTCGCGTGGGTGCGTGGCGGACGGGCCATGGTCGGGTGCTCGGCAGCTCGTCGATCCGGTGCGCGGCCTTGCTGTTCTTTCCGCTGCCCGTCGGCGCCTTGACGCAGGCACCGCCCCAGCCGCCCGCCTGCCGGTGTTCGACGTTCGTAGCGTCCCCGCAACCTGCCGTCATGCAAGGCAGTGTGTCCATGCTGGCATTCCCCTTGCTTTGCCCTTTGCGCCGCCACTCCGTTCCCCCGGCGGCAGGAGGATTGCGCATGGCCTACGGAAAGAACATCTCCATGGATGCCCTTCAGACATTGGTCGAAGGGCGGGCCACCGAAGGTACCCGGCGCGCCGGGGCCGCCCCCAGGGCAGGCCAGCGCGGTGCCGCCGATCCGCGTTTCGCCGCGCTGCTCGCCAAGGGCGCGGGGTCGGGCGCATCACCCTTGGGGGGAGTGCTTGCGGGCGGACTTGGCGGCGGGGCTGCGTCCTCGCCGCAACTGGCGGCCCTGCCCGGCCTGACGGCGGCGGGCGGCCAGACCGAAAATGCCCTGGCTGCCGATGACCGCGCCTCGCGCGCGGCCATGGACATCGTCAATTCCCGCGCGCTGGCCACCCTGGCCAAGGTCATGGAAGGCGGGACGGGCGGGCTTGATTCATTGCGCGGGGCCATGACCTCGCGCAATCTGATGGCCCTTTCCGGCAACCTGGACATGGCGGCCTCTGGCATGGGCGGCATGGGCGGCGTTGGCAGCGGCATGGGGGGCGGTGCGCCCGCGGTGACCGTTGCCGGCGGCCCGGGGCGCGGCGGCGCGCAGGCTGGCGCGGGCAAGGCCGCGCGGCGCGACCGTTCCGGCAGGACGGACAAGTCCGGACAGCGTGACGGTGCGGGCGCTTCGGCTGGTGACCTTGGGGGGCTGTCCGCGCAGTTCGAGTCGGGCGAGGACGGCATTGCCGCCATAGGCTACGACCGGCACGGCGGCACCTCGTACGGCAAGTACCAGATTTCGTCGCGGGCCGGGACCATGGACCGCTTTCTCGATTTTGCCCGCCAGGCCGCGCCGGATATCGCCTCGCGGCTCGAAGCAGCCGGGCCCGCCAATACCGGCGGCAAGACCGGCGAAATGCCGCGTGCATGGCGCGAAATAGCCGAAGAGCAACCGGCCCGGTTCGAGGCGTTGCAAGAACAGTTCATCCATGAAAGCCACTACGCGCCCGCGTTGCAGGCCGTAAGCCGTGCCGCCGGGTTGGACAAGGGGGCGCTGTCCCCCGCGTTGCGCGAGGTGCTGTGGAGCACCGCCGTGCAACACGGGCCAGCCGGGGCCACCCGCATCTTTGCCCGCGCGCTGGACAACATGGCCGAGCAGCAGTCTGCGCCGCAGGAAAGCGGGCAGGGCGCCGCCGCCGTGCAGGCGGGCACCGCCAGGGCGGGCCGCAACTTCGAAAAGCAGCTCATCCGCGAGGTGTACGCCGTGCGCTCCGGCCAGTTCGGGTCCTCGTCCGAACGGGTGCAGGCCGCGGTGCAGAACCGCCTGGACCGCGAGATGAAGCTGGCCCTGGCCATGACCGACGGCAAGAACCGCGCGTAGCGCGGCTGGCATCATCACAGCCCCGGCCAGATCCGGTCAGGTTCGGACAGGTCTGGACCCCGCCTGGCCGGGGCGGCTCCACCCGCCGCGCCCTCGCCCCCCAAGACGCAACGTTGCGCGCCAACAGCCGATTTCCGGTGATAGTCCGGGTGTCGGTCTTTTGGCGCGCCCGTCTGCGTCCGTACGCATCCGTTCGGGCCGTTTCCCCCCCCCCTCCTGCCGTGCAGCGGCGTTTCCGACCCGCCCGCAACAGAACCGGTCAGGATTCTTATGTTTCACTGCCTGTTCGTCACGGGGTGGGGTGACCCGGCGTGGTTTTTTCCTGCCTGGTCATTCCGGGCGATTGACACCGTGGCTTCTCCCACATACTGTGCACATATGAACACGTGTTCATATGTGCACACAGAATCAACGACCGGGTGGCGCGTGCGCCCCGACGTTTTTTTCACGGAGAACCGCCATGACCGCCTTTCGCATCGAGGAAATGGACTGCGCCAACGAGGTGAGCATCCTGCGGCGTGCACTGACTCCGCTGGTGGGCAGCCCCGACCGGCTGGAATTCGACGTGCTGTCCCGCCGCATGCGCGTGGACATGGACGGACTTGACCTGCGCCCCGACGACGTGGTGGCCGCCGTGGCCCGCACCGGCATGCGCGCCGCCCCCGAGGCGGCAGGCAGGCCCGGTGTGGTGCCGGGTTCGTTACCGTCGGCCAGTCACGCCTGCGCGGACGGATGTTGCCAGCCGCATCCGGCTGGCAACATCGGCCAGGCAGGGCATGACCATGGCGGTCATGGTCATGACGGCTGCTGCGGCTCTGCCCACACTCACGTCACTGCCTCCGACCCTGCGCATGTACACGCCCATGCCATTGCCCCCCGCCCCGCGCAGATTCCGGCCCTGGCCGGGTGCGCGTGCTGCGGCGGCGCGTGCGACGTGCCCTCCTCCGGCAACGCCCCTTCTGCCCTGCTGTCCCTGTTGCCGTCCGGTCTGACCGCGCTGTGGCAGCGCCAGTCCTCGCTGCTGCTGTGCGCGTTGAGCGGCGTGGCCCTTGCGGCGGGCATCGGCGTGGAGTGGGCACGCACCGGCTCGCTGCTGGCCGTGTTCGCGGAATCGGGCGTGCCCCATGCGGCCACCCTGGCCCTGTGGCTGGTGGCGGCGGTGGCGGGCGCCTGGCGGGTACTGCCGCGCGCGCTGCACTCGGTGCGCACCCTGCGCCCGGACATGAACCTGCTGATGGTCACGGCGGTCATCGGCGCGGCGGCCATCGGCCAGTTCTTCGAGGGGGCCTCGGTGGCGTTCCTGTTCGCTGTGGCCAACCAGCTGGAATCGTGGAGCGTGGACCGGGCACGCTCGGCCATTGCCGCCCTGCTGGATATTTCGCCCTCGCGGGCCTTGCTGCTGTCGCTGCCCGCTGGCCTGCCCGGTCCCCCCGTGGAGACAGCCGTGGAAAACGTGCCCGTGGGTTCGCGCATCCTGGTGCGCGCGGGCGACCGCGTGCCCCTGGATGGCACGGTGGCGGCGGGCAGTTCGGACATCGACCAGTCGCCCATCACCGGTGAATCCATGCCCGTGCCCAAGCGGGTGGGCGAGCCGGTGTTCGCGGGCACCATCAACGGCGGCGGTGTGCTGGAGGTGCTGACCACCCGCGCCGCGTCGGACACCACGCTTGCGCGCATCCTGCACATGGTCGAGGCGGCCCAGTCGCGCCGTGCCCGCGCCGTGCAGTGGGTGGACCGCTTCGCCGCCGTGTACACTCCGGCCATGCTGGCCGTGGCCGCGCTGGTGGCGGTGGTGCCGCCGCTGTTCTTCGGCGGGGCATGGTCGGCGTGGGTGTACGAGGCGCTGGTGGTGCTGGTCATTGCCTGCCCGTGCGCGCTGGTCATTTCCACGCCCGTGTCCATCGTGGCCGCGCTGACCAGCGCGGCCCGCAACGGCGTGCTGGTCAAGGGCGGCTCGTTTCTCGAACTGCCAGCCAGTTTGACGGCCATCGCCTTCGACAAGACCGGCACTCTGACCCTGGGCCGCCCGCGCGTGGCCCGTGTGTTGCCCGTGGACGGACATCCGCAGGTACGGGATGCCGCGTCCGCATTGCGCATCGCCGCCGCGCTGGAAGGCCCCAGCAGCCACCCCCTGGCCCGCGCCATCGTGCAGCATGCCCGACAGGTTCTGGGGACCGGGCCGGATGATGGCGCCGTGGCTGTGGACCACCGCACCCTGCCCGGCCTGGGGGCCGAGGGCGTGGTGGACGGCGCGCGTTGGCGTATCGGCAACCGCCGCTTTTTCGAGCAGGATGGGCCGTCAGAGGGGACGCGGGACGCCGCCGGGGGGCACGGCAGCGCGGAGAGCATCGACACTGACGACGCCGACGCCGGGTCTTCGGTGCTGCTGTGGAACGACGCGGGCCTTGCCGCCATCATGGAACTGGAAGACGATCTGCGCCCCGACGCCCGCAGCGTACTGGACGACCTGCGCGCCGCCGGGCTGCGCCGGGTGGTCATGCTGACCGGCGACAATGCGGCCACTGCCGCCCGCGTGGCCGCCGCCTGCGGCGTGACCGACATCCGGGCCGACCTTTTGCCCGCCGACAAGACCGCCGCCGTGGCCGCGCTGGTGGCCGAAGGCGAACGGGTGGCCATGGTGGGCGACGGCGTCAACGATGCGCCCGCGTTGGCCACCGCGCACCTTGGCATCGCCATGGGCGGCATCGGCAGCGACGCGGCCATCGAAACCGCCGACATCACCCTGATGTCCGACGACCTCGGCAAGCTGCCGTGGCTGGTGCGCCATTCGCGCCGCACCCTGGGCGTCATCCGCCAGAACATCGGCTTTGCCCTGGGGCTGAAGGCGCTGTTTCTGGGGCTTGCGGTGTTTCAGGTGGCCAGCCTGTGGATGGCCATCGTGGCCGACATCGGCGGCTCGTTCCTGGTGATCATGAACGGCCTGCGTCTGCTGCGGCCCAGGGCATAAGGATGGATTGACCGGCAATGGCCGGGCAGGATGGCAAATCAAAACGCGGGGCGGGTGGCCGCCCCGCGTTGCGTTTTTGTTGCGGGCAAGTGGGTGGGGAAGGGCGGTTCAGGCCGCCACCTCGGCGAATGCGGCCCCGGTCAGCGCCGCAAGGTCGGCTGGCGCAAGTTCTATCTCCACGCCCCGCCGCCCCGCGCTGACGTAGACGGTGGGGTATTCCTGCGCGGAAGCGTCGATGACCGTGGGCAGGCGCTTTTTCTGGCCCAGCGGGCTTACCCCGCCCACCACGTAGCCGGTCACGCGCTCGGCCACGGCCACGTCGGCCATGGCGGCCTTCTTGGCGCCCACCACGCGGGCCAACTGCTTCAGGTCCAGTTGGTGCAGCACGGGCACCACGGCCACCACCAGCCCGTCGCCCGCGGCCACCACCAGGGTCTTGAACACCCGGGCCGGGTCCACGCCCAGCTTGTCCGCCGCCTCGCGGCCATAGGATTCCGCCGCCGGGTCGTGGGTGTATTCGTGGATGGTGTAGGCGATCTTGGCCTTTTTGGCGCGGTCGATGGCCGGAGTCATGTGGGTCCTCCCTGCGGATGCGGTCGAAGGCTGGCGCGGGCCAGCGGGGACGAAGGATGCCGACACCGCGCCATACCCCCGTTGCGCCCGGCGCGCAACGCTAGCCACGGCTTTCCGACCGGTCAGCGGTTGCTCGCCTTGGCGGGCATGCCTATGTGAGGCGGTACGTCCCTATTTTTCAGGAGCAGTGCATGAAGCTTTTTCGTCTGATCCTTCCGGTCGCCCTCGTGGTGTTGGCCCCGCTTGCCCCGCTGGGAATATCCACCAGCGCCCATGCCTTTTTCGGGTTCGGCGGCAAGTACGAAACCGTGCAGCCGCAAGGCGAAACCATCCGCATCAAGGCCGCCGACATCACCCCCACGGCGAAGTTCTATGCCCTCAAGGACGGCACCACCGAAATCCGCTTTTTCGTGGTGAAGGGCCCCGACGGCACCCCCCGCGCCGCGCTGGACGCCTGCGACGTGTGCTGGCGCGAAGGCAAGGGCTACCGTCAGGAAGGGGCCAACATGGTGTGCGAGAACTGCGGCATGGTCTTCAACACCGCGCGCATCAACGAGGTGCGCGGCGGCTGTAACCCGCATCCGCTGGAACGCACCATGGATGCCAGCGGCGACCTGCTGCTGCGCGTGGCGGAGTTGAAGGCGGGGGCCAGGTATTTCGCCACCGCCAGAAAATAATCCTTACCGCAGGGAACAGCCCTGCGGACGGGGCGCCCGTTCCGGCCCTGACAGGCATGGCCCAGACAGGTCTGGTCAAGACAGGTCCTGTCTGGGCTGCCCGGCTTCTCCGGCCCGGTTTCCAGCCCTGCCTACCGGGGAGTCAGGGACCGACCACGCCGCACTGCAACCCCGCCCGCGAGCACACCATGAACATCCTGACCATTCCGTTGCGCTGCGCCCGCAAGAAGTGGCTGCGCACCCTTTCGCTGTTCTGCATCTTCACCCTGGGGGTGGCCTCCATCGTGGCCCTGCGCGAGGTGTCCGCCGTGGTGGGCGAAAGCCTGGAGCGCAAGCTGACCAGCTTTGGCGCCAACATCATGGTTTCCCCCGCGCGCGAGACGCTTACCGTCAGCTACGGCGGCCTGCCCCTGGGCGACCTGCTGCTGGACGAGGGGCATCTGGCCCATGCCGAAACGGCCCGGCGCATCCGGTCCATCGAGTTCAACGCCAACATCGCCGCCGTGGCCCCCAAGCTGGTGACCATGGCCCGCATCGGCTCGCCGGACAGGACGGGCGGCACCGCCGCACCCGTGGCCCCGCTGCCGGTGGCCGTTATTGGCGTGGACTGGCCGCAGGAACTTTCGCTGAAAGGCTACTGGGCCATAGACGGCGCCACCCCCAAGACCCCGGAAGGGGCGCTGGCGGGCCACACCGTGGCCGCGCGGCTGGGCCTTGTGCCGGGCAGCGTGGTGAACGTCAACGGCCACGCGGTGACCGTCACCGGGGTCATCGGGGCCACCGGCAGCGACGACGACAACGTGCTGCTGGCGGACATCGGCTTCGTGCAGCGGATCTTCAACCTGCCGGACAAGGCCAGCTTTGTGGAAGTGGCGGCCCTGTGCTCGGGCTGCCCCATCGACGACATCGTGGCCCAGTTGCGCACAGCGCTGCCGGGGCAGGACATCAAGGCCCTGCGCCACGTGGTGGAACAGCGCATGTATTCCGTGCACTTCGCCCAGCATCTGGCACTGGTGGTCAGCCTGGTCATCCTGCTCACGGCCTGCGCCATGGTGGTCATGTCCATGCTGTCCGCCGTCAACGAGCGGCGGCGCGAGATAGGCATCCTGCGTTCGGTGGGCTTTTCGCGCTTCGGGGTGTTCACCGTGTTCGCGTCCGAGGCTCTGCTGGTGGGCGTGGCCGCCGGGCTTGTCGGGCATCTGGCCGGGCACGGCCTGGCCCTGAAGGTGCTGGCGCTGCTGCACATGGCCGACGTGGCCCCGCCCGTGTTCAGCCCTGCCGCGCTGGCCCTGACGACGGGCGGCATCGCCGCCGTGTCCGTGCTGGCGGCGGCCTTTCCGGCGTGGAAGGCGTCGCGCGTGGAGCCTGCCGCTGCTCTTGTGTCCCTGTAGCCGATTGCCGCTATGGTCCCTGAATCCTCAGGGCGGCGGCAGGGCATGGCCGCAAAGAGCCGTCCCCATTTTCATCCCTGCACAGCTCGGCCTGTAGAAGAAGGGCACCACATGACTTCAGACCACACCGCCAACACCCCGCCCATCATCGAGGCGCGCGACCTTTGCAAGAGCTACCCGGCTACCGATGGCGGGGCGCCCGCGCCCGTGCTGCGCGGTGTTTCCCTGCGCGTGGCCCCCGGTGAATTCGTGGCCGTGGCGGGTCGTTCCGGCTCGGGCAAGTCAACCCTGCTGAACGTGCTGGCCTCGCTGACCCTGCCCGATTCGGGCACGGTGCTGTTTGACGGGCAGGACATCACCCGCGTGTCCGAGGCCCGGCGCAACCGCCTGCGCCACAGCGACTTTGCCGTGATCTTTCAGGCCCACCACCTGATGCCCTACCTGACTGCGCTGGAAAACGTGCTGCTGCCGTTCATGAACGTGCTTGCGCCAGTGCCAGCCCCCATGGCCGAAAAGGGCCGCCGCGTGCTGGACCGGGTGGGGCTTTCCGGCAAGGCAGGCTCACTTCCGGGCGCGCTTTCCGGCGGCGAGCAGCAGCGCGTGGCCATTGCCCGCGCCCTGGTACGAGACGCCCGCGTGCTGTTTGCCGACGAACCCACCGGCAGCCTGGACACCGCCACAGGCGAGGCCATTATGGAACTGCTGGCCGAACTTGGCCGCGACGGGCTGACCACGGTGATGGTTACCCACAACCCGGAGTACGCCCGCCGCGCCCACCGTACCCTGATCATGCGCGACGGCCTGATGGTGGACAGTCTGGACTGACGGATATTCCCGAGGAGTCCCGTGCCCCGTTCACGGTAAAACCCCCGTCCCGGATACACCGGGGCGGGGGTCGTCATTGCAGGGCAGAATGCCCAGGTGCTGCCCTGGTGGCGGCGCCCATGGAAAGGCTACTTGAAGCGCGCCTTTGCCGAGGCGAAGGCCGCCTCCACGGCGTCCCAGGCCAGCTCCAGACCCGCCTTCATGTCCTTCCAGGCATGCTCACCTGCATGCTGCAATTCGTCCAGTTTGCGCTTGGCCTCGTCGCGCTTGCGGCGCAGGTCGGTGATCTGCTCGTGGTATTCCACGCGGGCTTCGGCCTTGGCCAGCGCGGCCTGCACTTCCAGCTTCTCGAGCTGAGCCTTCCACAGTTCGAGCTTGTCGCGAAGGGTGCGGATGTACTCTTCCCTGGTGTTGGGCATGGTCTGCACTCCCGTGGCTGGAGATTGTGTGGGTCCGGAATGTCCGGCATCCGCGCGGCCTCGTGCCGCGCCTTCACCCGGATAATTAGGCACTGGTGCGTTACGCGACAAGGGCGGGCAGACGACACGACACGTAGTTTCCATGGCCACGGCCTGAAATTATTGATGATATGCTTGATGCTGCCCGCATTGAAACAAAACCGCCCGCCGCGAATGCTCGCGGCGGGCGGTCCTTTCTTGTCATGTTCGCCCCAACGCCATGCGGCGCATGGGGTTTCGCGCGTTTCACGCTCCGCGTTGCCGTTGCGCTCCGGTTGCGGGCGGGGTGGGGCAGCGCGATGCGGTTTGTCGCTATCGGCAGGTATCTCTCTGTCGTTTCGGCAGGTTACCCGACGTGGTCGAAGCCCGCCTGCAACGCATCCGCGTTCTTGGGAATCAGATGGCTGTAGTGGGCGGAAATGACGCTGGCCAGGCTCTTCTTCACCACGTCCAGGTCCACCACCCCGGTGGCCCGCACGTAGGCGCCCAGCGCCACCATGTTGGCCATCTTGGTGTTGCCAAGCTTGTCGGCGATGTCGTTGGCGGGCACGGCCACGGTGCGCACGCGCGCCTCGGCCTGCGATGCGTCCACCAGCGAGGCATTGAGCACCTGCACCCCGCCGTCTTCCAGCCGGGGCTGGAACTTGTCCAGCGAGGGCTGGTTCATGATGATCAGGCTCTTGGGCCGCTGGATGATGGGCGAGCCGATGTCCTCGTCCGATACCACCACCGTGCAGTTGGCGGTGCCGCCGCGCATTTCCGGCCCGTACACGGGAATGTACGTCACGTTCAGCCCGGCGTTCATGCCCGCGTAGGCCAGCAGGTTGCCGATCAGCATCACGCCCTGGCCGCCGAAACCGGCCATGATCACGTCCTGGTAGAGCGCCATCAGCACACCCCCTCGCCTTCGGTCACGTCCTTGTACACCCCCAGCGGAAAGTAGGGGATCATCTCTTCGCGAATGCGGGTATTGGCCTTCACCGCGTCCATGCGCCAGTTGGTGGGGCAGCCGGACAGCAGTTCCACGAAGCCGAAGCCAAGGCCCTCTCGCTGTACGTCAAAGGCCTTGCGCACGGCCTTCTTGGCGGCGCGGATGTTCTTCACGCTGTCCAGCGAGGCGCGGGCCGCATAGGCCACCCCGCCAAGCCCGGCGATGATTTCGGCCATGCGGATGGGCATGCCCTCGCGGTCGCGGCAGCGGCCACCGGGGCAGGTGGTGGTCTTCTGCCCGATGAGGGTGGTGGGGGCCATCTGGCCGCCGGTCATGCCGTACACGGTGTTGTTCACGAACACGATGGTGATGCGCTCGCCCCGGTTGGCGGCGTGCATCACCTCGGCAAGGCCGATGGACGCAAGGTCGCCGTCACCCTGGTAGGCGAACACGATCTTGTCCGTGCGGGCCCGCTTGACGCCGGTGGCCACGGCAGGGGCGCGCCCGTGCGGAGCCTCTACCGAATCCACGGCCAGGTAGTTGTAGATGAACACCGAACAGCCGATGGAGGCCACGCAGATGGTGTCGTCCACCACGTTCATTTCCTCCAGCACTTCGGCCACCAGGCGGTGGGCGATGCCGTGATGGCAGCCGGGGCAGTAGTGGGTGGCGCGGTCCACCAGCACGTCGGGAACCTCGAAGGCCATCTGCTCGTCGTCGGCGAGCGCCAGTCTTTCGTCAGCCTGCATCACTTGCCCCCCATGGCGTCCAGAATGGGCGCGAGGAAATCGTCAGAGCCGGGCATTTCGCCCGGCATGTGCCCGTAGAAGGCCGAATCCACGATGCCGCGAATGGAAAGCCGCACGTCCTCCACCATCTGGCCGCAGTTGTGCTCGATGGTCAGGAAGCGCTTTCCCTGTTCCGCCAGGCCGCGCAGCAGCGGACCGGGGAAGGGGAACAGGGTCTGCGGCCGCACCAGGCCCACCTTGTGGCCCTGGGCGCGCAGCTTGCGGATGGCGGACTTGGCGATGCGCCCGATGGACCCGTAGGCCACCACGATCAGTTCCGCATCGTCCGTCAGGAAGCTTTCCGCCCTGGCTTCGGCCTGCATGTCGGCGTACTTGGCCTGCAAGTGGCGGTTCTGGCCTGCAAGCGCCCCGTCCTCGAGGAACAGCGACTTCAGCAGGCGCGGCTTGCGGCCTCTGGCCCCTTCCAGTCGCCAGTCAGCGGCTTCGGTGGCGGGCACGGCGGCGGGCTTCCACGGGGTGACCGGTTCCTTCATCTGGCCCACGATGGCGTCGCCCAGCACCATGACCGGGTTGCGGTACTTGAAGGCCAGGTCGAAGGCCTCCACCATCATGTCGTAGCATTCCTGGCAGGTGGCCGGGGCCAGTACCAGCAGCTTGTAGTCGCCGTGGCCGCCGCCCTTCACCGACTGAAAGTAGTCGCCCTGCGAGGGGCCGATGTCGCCAAGGCCGGGGCCGCCCCGGTTCATGTTCACGATCACGCCGGGCAGTTCGCTGCCCGCCATGTACGAGATGGCTTCCTGCATCAGCGAGATGCCGGGGCTGGACGACGAGGTCAGCGCGCGGATGCCTGCGGCGGCGGCGCCCAGTAGCATGTTGGCCGATGCCACCTCGCTTTCCGCCTGCACGAATTCGCCGCCCGCGTCGGGCAGGGCGTAGGACATCATTTCCGGAATGTCGTTCTGCGGGGTGATGGGGTAGCCGAAGTAGCAGCGGCAGCCAGCGGCCAGCGCGCCGTGGGCGATGGCCTCGTTGCCCTTGATGAAGATGCGTTCCGGCGTGCCCGTGTCGGTTGTGTTGTGCGGCATGGGGCTACTCCTTCCCGGCCTTCTTGGCCTTGCGCGACTTGATGACGCGGATGGCGACGTCCGGACAGATCAGCGCGCACGAGGCGCAGCCGGTACAGTCCTTCATGGCATCCGCCGGTACCTCGGCAACCTTGTAGCCCTGCCTGTTGAAGCGCGAGGACTGCACGATGATGCCCTTGGGGCACACCGTGGTGCACAACAGGCACCCCTTGCAGCGCTCGTCCAGAAATACGACCCGTGACATGAAACCGTCCTTTGGGATGGAGGTTCGAAAGGCTGGTGGATGTGCCGCGCACCCAGCGCTTGCCGGGTGCCCCCTGCAACCGGACCTGCATGCCGGTGGCGGGGGTGTGCGCCGGGTGGCTCGCGCCGTCGTGCACCCAGACGTGCCCGCTGGCCGACAGGGTGCGGCGCCGCCGCGCGGCGGCTTCTACCTATAGGACAAGTTTCGCCGCTTTTCAAAGCATGGTGCGGTGCCCGGCGATGGGGCCTGCCCCAACCCGTTGGCGTGTCCGCAATCGCCTGTCAGAGCAGCAGCATGGCATCGCCGTACGAGAAGAACCGGTACCCTTGCGCCACGGCTTCTTCGTAGGCGGACAAGACCCTGGTGCGCCCGGCAAAGGCGGAAACCAGCATCAGCAGCGACGATTCCGGCAGGTGGAAGTTGGTGATGATGTGGTCTGCCACCGTGAACCGGTAACCCGGCTTGATGAAGATGTCCGTCCACCCGGTGAAGGCGCGCACCTCGCCGCAGGCACGCACCGTGCCCTCCAGGGTGCGGGTGGAGGTGGTGCCCACAGTGACCACCGGCCTGCCTTCCGCCTTGGCCGCGCGGATGGCGGCGGCGGTGGCCTCGCTCACCTCGATGTATTCGCGGTGCATGGCATGCTGGCGGATGTCCGCGCAGCGCACCGGGCTGAAGGTGCCGTAGCCCACGTACAGGGTGACCTCGGCCCATTTTCTGTCCGTGGCGGCCAGGCGGGCACGCAACTCGTCGGTAAAATGCAGCCCGGCGGTGGGGGCTGCCACCGAGCCAAGGCGGCTGTCGTCCGCGTACACGGTCTGGTAGCGGTCGCGGTCTTCCGGGGCGTCCTGGCTGCCTGTGCTTGTCTCGCGCCGGATGTACGGGGGCAGGGGCAGGTGCCCCTGTTGCAGGAACAGCTGGCGCAGGTTGCCCCGCCAATGCAGGCGCACCGCGCTGCGCCCGAAATCGCCGGGCTGGATCACTTCCACCCGCAGGTCCGGGCCAAAGTCCATGCTGTCGCCGGGGCGGATCTTCTTGGAAGCGCGCAGCAGCCCTTCGGCAGGCACACTGTACCAGCCGTCGCCTGCATCGCGCAGGCCGTCAGTCTTGCGCGCGGCGGCGTCGCTCTTCCCGCCGTCGCCCCCGGCCAGCTCCTCCAGCAGGGGCAGGGGGGTCAGCAGCAGGAATTCCACCTTGCCGCCGGTGGGCCGCACCCCCAGCAGCCGTGCGGGCAGCACCTTGGAGTTGTTGGCCACCAGCAGGCAGCCTTCCGGCAGATGGTCGCACAGGTCCGCGAAGCGGGCGTGGGTCAGCGTGCCCGCGCCACCCTTTCCCTCTGCCCGGCGGTCCAGCACCAGCAGGCGCGAACCGCCGCGTTCGGGTGCGGGGTGCTGGGCGATCTGGTCCTCCGGTAGGTGGAAGCGGTACGATTCCAGCCGGTCGTCTTCCGGCACGGTGCCTGCCGCGCCGTCTGTACCGCCGCCGGAGAGGGCAGCGGGTATCCGCCGTTCGGTTTTGTCCGTGACGGATACGCTGGTGGCGTGCTTCTGCTCGTTTCCGGTGTTGCCCATCGTGTCATCCATACGCATATATTCCTCGCGGGGCTTGCCCGCGTGGTGCATGCCGTTTGCAGTCCGGCACGACATCCGCTAGTGTCGGCGCAGTTTTCGCGGTGGGCGCTGCCCGCCGCATGGCCCGCCATAGGGCCGTACCGGAACCCCGGTCTGGCACTGCCGACCGGTAGCGGATGCCGCCGAACGGCCATGGCCGTCCGCATCATCAAGCACAGGAGAACCCCATGCGCAAGCTCGTCATAGCCGCCGCCCTGTCCGCCACTCTGCTCACCGTGCAGGGCTGCTCCTCCACGTCCATCCCGAATCCGTTCGAACCCGCCCCGCCCGCCAACGTGAACGAGGTGTACTTCGGCGAGTTCCGCGACGTGCCCATTCCCAGCGACATGACCGAGCAGACCAAGTACACGGCGGTCTCGCAGAATTCCGACGGCTCCAAGACCGGCACCCAAGTGTTCGACGGGCGCATCGACCGGCAGTCGCTGGTCAACGCCATGATCCACAACATGACCCGTCAGGGCTGGGCGCTGCGTTCGGTGTTCCGTGGTCAGCGCAGCGTGTTGCTGTTCGAAAAGGGCGACCGCAACGCCATCCTCGGCATCACCGACGGGCAGGCATATTCCACCATGGAAGTGTGGGTGGCCCAGCGTCTGCCCGAAGGGGCTGGCGTTTCCGCTGGCGGCAACACCGCGTCGGAAGGCACGTACCCCACCGGCACCTTCTCCGTGGCGCCCAACGCGCCGGTGCCCGCTGGCGGCGGCGTCAAGGAACAGGGGCTTTCGCAGTAGTCTGTCCGGCGGCGGCTGTCCAGTGCACTGGCGTGCCGCTGCCGACCAGTGCGCCGGCGTGTTGGCGCAGGCAGCACTGTCGCACCATCCGTGGCGCGGGTGTTCCGGCAGCCTGCATGTAATCTGATACGCCCGGCCGCACGCGGCAACGAGCCCAGAGGGAACATGGACGCGCATCTCGCCTTTACCCGCTTTACCGGTCGCAGGCTCCACCTTGGGGTCTGCGGCTCCATTGCGGCCTACAAGGCGCCCGATTTCGTACGCATGTGGCTCGACGCGGGAATGGACGTGGGCGTCACCCTTACCGATGCCGCCCGGCGGTTCATTGCACCGTTGACCTTCGCCGCGCTGGGCGCATCGCCGGTCTTTTCCACCATGTTTGCCGGAGGGGCTGCCCCCGGGGACGGTGCGGCGGGCTCCTCGGCCCCGTCACCTGACGACGACGTGTTCGGGCACCTCATGCCCGGCCAGTCTGCGCACGCCTTCGTCATTGCCCCTGCCAGCGCATCCACCATGGCCCGGCTTGCCCACGGCCTTGCGGACGACATGCTCTCGGCGCAGGCGTTGGCCTTTCCCGGCCCGCTGGTCATTGCCCCGGCCATGAACCCCAAGATGTGGTCCAGCGCCGCCACGCAGGACAACGTGGCCACCCTGCGCCGCAGGGGCCACGTGGTGGTGGAGCCCGGCTGCGGGCGCACCGCGTGCATGGAGGAAGGGCAGGGCAGGCTGGCCGACCCGCGCGATGTCTATCTGCACGGCCTGCGTGCGGCCTGCCCGAAGGACATGCAGGGCAGACGCGTGCTGGTCACCCTTGGCCCCACGCGTGAACAGTGGGACGGCGTGCGCTACTGGACCAACCCTTCCAGCGGCGTCATGGGTGCCTCCGTGGCAGTGGCCCTGTGGCTGCGCGGGGCAGAGGTGCAGGCCGTGTGCGGCCCCGGCACGCCGTGGCTGCCCATGGGCATCATCCGGCATGACGTGACCGGCGCGCGCCAGATGTTCGACGCCGCCGATGCGCTGTGGGATGGCATGGACGCGGGCGTGTTCACCGCTGCCGTTGCAGATTTCAGCCCCGTGCCGCTGGGTGCGGAAAAATTCAAGAAGGCCGACGCGCAGGACGGCTTCAGCGTGGCCTTCACCCCCAACCCGGACATTCTGGCCACCCTTGGCCGCCGCAAGCGGAATGGGCAGACGGTGGTGGGCTTTGCCGCCGAAACGTCCGGCCTTGCGGAAAGCATGGCCCGCAAGCTGACGGCCAAGAATGCGGACATGATCGTGGGCAATCTGGTGGGCGGCGCGGATGCCGGGTTCGGCACCGCAACCAACCGCGTCACCGTGCTGGCGCAAGGCGCGCAGCCGGAGGAATGGCCGGTGCTGCCCAAGCCCGACGTGGCATGGAGGATCGTGGATTGGCTCGCCCGCCGTTAGGCCTGCTGGAAACCCTGCGCCCGTGGCACGGCGCGGGCCTGCTGCACGTGCTGCTGCCCGAAGGGCAGGGCGCGGCATCTGGCGATGCGCCCGTGGCGGATGGAGCCGGTTACGTTGCGCAAAGCGCCCACGGCAGTGGGCCCGGCACCGAAGCCCCGGACATGCGCGCGTTTCCCGCTGCCTGCGATGCTCCCCGGTCCATGCAGGGTGAGCAGGCCTCTTCTCGTTCTGCTGCGTATGCAACCAGCGGCAACGGCGGTGATCCTTCCTTCGATCCGGACGCCTACGATATTCCTCCTGACCCCATGGGCGCCACCTACCCGCAGGATGATGCGTCCATGGGGCATGGCGTGCATTCCGCCCCCAGTGGCACTTCGGGCTACGGAGCCGGACGCGCGCAGGAGTTCCGCCAGCCGCCCCCGCGCCCCTCGCAACCCGCGCCCCCTGTGCAACCACCGAGACAGGGCGCGTATTCCGCACCCGCCGCAGACCTTGCGCAAACCCTGCCGCCCGTGGGCAGCGGCCTTGCCGCCAGTCCCCTGCCCCCGGAACAGTGGCCCGATCCGTGGCGCGTACTGCTCGGCAAGACGCCGCACCCCGCCCCCGTGTTGTGGACCTACTGGGCGCTGGGGCTTGATCTTTCCGGCTGTGCCGATGCTGCCCGGCGCGATACCCTGCGCCGCATTCTGGGGGCGTTGCAGCAGCCCAGGGGCAGCAATGCCTTCTGGCCCATTGCCATGCCCGAATCAGGCGCTGAAGCAGCGTCTTCTTCAGTTGGCGACGCCGCCGACGGTACCGCCCCAGCGGCCACGGAGCCCGTGTGCGATGCCGGATTGTTTCTGGCCGGGCTGGAGCGCATTGCACCCCGCCTGGTGGTGGTGATGGGTTCCAAGGCCCTGCGCGCCTTTGCGCCCGATCTGCGTGCTCGTCCATACCAGCAGATTCCGTGGCGGGGCAGGTTGCTCATCGTGCTGCCCGACATGGACAACCTGATTGCCGCACCTGCCACGGTGGAGGCGGTCATCGCCTATCTGCGCACGGCGCTGAAGCCCGCCGCGTTGTAGCATTCCTTTTTTTCGCCCCTTCGTCTCGCCTGTCCCTCCGCGCGGTTGCTCCCCGCCAGTCTCTCCTTGCCAGCGCAGGGCGCGCCGCATCCTGCCCCACGTTTGCGGTGTGATTCGCGCCGCTCGTTTTTTCTTCCTCTTGCTTTTCCCGCTGCCGTATTCGCGCAAACTCGTGGCGCTCGGGCTGTCCCATGGTTATGATGGTCGTAGGTCCTTTTGCGCGCGAGCCCCCCGGATTTCCGGATCAATGCCGTCCGCACAGGCCGTGCCGGAGGTTGCCATGTTCGAACTGACCACCCTGCTTACCCCTTTCGCCGCCTTGGCCGTACTGGTGCTGGTGGCGTCGCTCAAGGTGCTCAACGAGTACGAGAGGGCCGTCCTGTTCCGCCTGGGGCGGCTCATCCGGCCCAAGGGGCCGGGCCTGATCATCGTCATACCCATCATCGACCGCATGGTGCGGGTAGGCATGCGGGTGCTGACCATGGATGTGCCCAATCAGGACGTCATTACCCGCGACAACGTGTCCATTCAGGTCAACGCCGTTGTCTACTTTCGTGTTGTCGACCCGGTGAAGGCCATCAACGAGGTGGAGGATTACCTGTACGCCACCTCGCAGCTTGCCCAGACCACCCTGCGCAGCGTGTGCGGTGGTGTGGAACTGGACGACCTGCTGGCCCACCGTGACAAGGTCAACCAGGACATCAAGGCGCTGCTGGATACCCAGACCGAGGAATGGGGCATTGCCGTGCAGTCGGTGGAACTGAAGCACATCGACCTGCCCCAGGAAATGCAGCGCGCCATGGCCAAGCAGGCAGAGGCGGAACGCGAACGCCGGGCCAAGGTCATCAGCGCCGAGGGCGAATTCCAGGCGGCGGACAAGCTGGCCCAGGCTGCGGCCATCATCGCGACGCACCCGCAGGCCTTGCAGCTTCGCTATCTGCAAACCATCCGCGAGATGGCGGCGGAAAGCTCCTCCACGGTGCTACCCATTCCGCTGGACCTGCTGCGCGGGCTGTTGCCCAGGGAGTAGCCATTCCTGCCTTGGGGGTGCGTTGATTCCGGTACGGGGCAGGGCGGCAGGCCGGGGCGGGATGCGTCCAGCAAGCATCCGGCGACCGTCCGGCGACCGTCCCGGATCTTTCCCGCATCTGTCCCGGATTTCTCTGTCGCCTGTCCCGGTCTCCTCCGTGGCAGTGCAGGGCGGTCATGTATAGTGGCGCCGTGCCTACCCATGGGACTGGCCGTCTTCCCCTTGTGACCGTCTTCCGCTACTCTCCC
Source organism: Nitratidesulfovibrio sp. (assembly GCF_040373385.1). Classification (NCBI taxonomy): domain Bacteria; kingdom Pseudomonadati; phylum Thermodesulfobacteriota; class Desulfovibrionia; order Desulfovibrionales; family Desulfovibrionaceae; genus Nitratidesulfovibrio; species Nitratidesulfovibrio sp. The sequence continues at coordinate 46,151 of NZ_JBDXXH010000009.1, forward strand.
CCCGTTGTCACGCCGCCGCCGCTGATACTCGCGGTGTTTGCGGTCCCCCCGTGCCGGGCGCAGCGCAGTGCATGCCCCAGCAACAGCCATCACAGGACGCCAGCATGCATATTCTCGTCACCGGTGCCGCCGGGTTCATCGGCTATCATCTTTCGCGCCGCTTTCTGGAGGCAGGGCACACCGTGGTGGGCCTGGACTGCCTCAACGACTACTACGACGTGCAGCTGAAGAAGGACCGTCTGAAGCAGCTTGAACCCTGTTCCGGTTTTACCTTCGCCCCGCTGGACATGGCCGACGATGCAGGCATGGATGCCTTGTTCGCGGCGCAGAAGTTCACCCATGTGGTCAACCTGGCCGCGCAGGCCGGGGTGCGCTATTCGCTCCAGAATCCCCGCTCGTACGTGCAGTCCAACCTGGTGGGCTTCGGCAACATTCTGGAAGGATGCCGCCACAACGGCGTGCAGCACCTGGTCTACGCCTCTTCCAGCTCCGTCTATGGGCTGAACACGGCCATGCCTTTCAGCGTGCATCACAATGTGGACCACCCCATCAGCCTGTACGCTGCCTCCAAGAAGGCCAACGAGCTGATGGCCCACACGTACAGCCACCTGTACCGCCTGCCCACCACCGGCTTGCGCTTCTTTACCGTGTACGGCCCGTGGGGCAGGCCGGACATGGCCCTGTACCTGTTCACCAAGGCCATTCTGGAAGGCAGGCCCATCAATGTGTTCAACGAGGGGCGCATGCGCCGCGACTTCACCTACATCGACGACATCGTGGAAGGGGTTGTCCGCGTGACGGAGCGCACCCCGCAGCCCAACCCCGAATGGCGGGGCGATGCGCCGGACCCTTCCACCAGCCCGGCCCCGTACCGCATCTACAACATCGGCAACAACAATGCCGTCGAGCTTGGGCGGTTCATAGAGATTCTGGAAGATTGCCTGGGCCGCAAGGCGGTGCGCAACCTGATGCCCATGCAGCCTGGCGACGTGGAGGCCACGTACGCCGATGTGGACGACCTTATCCGCGATACCGGGTTCAAACCGCATACCCCGCTGGAGCAGGGCATAGAAGCCTTCGTGCGCTGGTTCCGCGACTACTACAAGATGTGACGCGGGCGCGTAGCGCCCGCCGAAGCCTTTCGGCTGCCGCTGCTGCTGTTTTCCCTTTCTGCAAGCCGCATTGCCGTGAATGAGAAACGGGCATCGTCCGCAAGGATGGTGCCCGTTGTTTCATGTGAAACCTCGCAACTGCCTGAAAAAGAAGCCTGTCGATGTAAATATACTCTGGTGGTGTGTTTGTTTCCGCAATGCCATCCCGAGCAAAGTTCCCGTTGTTCTGGGGCCACGCCAGTCGTCTCGAAACGGGGTCTCGCCGGGGGCAGGTTTCCCCTGCGCTGCACATGGCAGGTTGTTGCCGGGGCCTGCACCACCTTTTCGTTGGCGAAGTCATTTTCTCGGGCGCCGTCCTCTGCGGACCCGGTACGTTTCCGGGCATGGGTGCGCACGTTTCGTAGTGCCCTGAAATAGCACACACTGTTTGTGCAAGTGCCGATGCCCGAAAGTGTTGTCCCTCGTGGCAAGCTCCGTTTTGCGTGTTGACAGGGTGTCGTGCCTCAACTAGCTATAGCCCTGTGCTTGGCGAGCCCGGCGGTCTCATTTTCCGCCGTTTTTCCCCCTCCGGCGCGCGCACGTTTCATGTGAAACATGAATTTTGCCTCTTACCCCAACAGGATAGGCAGCCGTGGCACGAATCATCGCAGTCGCCAACCAGAAGGGCGGCGTTGGCAAGACCACCTCTTCGCTCAACCTTGCCGCATCTCTCGCCATCATGGAAAAAAAGGTGCTGCTGGTCGATTGCGACCCGCAGGCCAACTCCACCAGCGGCCTCGGCATCGACCAGGAGGAAGTGCGCCACAACCTGTATTCGGTGTTCTTCCAGCCCGATGAAGTGGTAGAGGCCATTTACCCCACCCAGACGCCGTACCTGTCCATCCTGCCTTCCACCACCGACCTCGTGGCGCTGGAGCTGGAACTGGTGGACAAGATGGCACGTGAATACTACCTGGCCGACCTGCTGAAGCCGCTGGATGCCCGGTTCGACTACATCATCCTCGACTGCCCGCCGTCGCTGGGGCTGATCACTCTGAACGCCCTGTGCGCCGCGCGCGAGCTGCTGATCCCTCTCCAGTGCGAGTTCTTCGCGCTGGAAGGCATCGTCAAGCTGCTGCAAACGTACGAGCAGGTGAAGAAGCGGCTGAACCCCGGCCTGTCGCTGCTGGGGGTCGTGCTGACCATGTACGATGTGCGCAACAAGCTGTCCCGCCAGGTGAAGAACGAGGTGCGCAAGTGCTTCCCCGACCACCTGTTCGAAACGGTCATTCCGCGCAACGTGCGCCTGTCAGAGGCGCCCAGCCACGGCAAATCCATCATCCACTACGACATCAAGTCGAAGGGGGCGGAATCGTACCTGGCTTTGGCCAAGGAAGTGGTGCTGCGCAGGCCGCAGCGCCGCGAAGGGCAGGGCGGGTAGTTTTGAAAGGCGGTTCGCCGCGCTGGTGCGCGGCGAACCGTGTTTATTTGGGGTTGGCGGGTGTGAATTCGAAGCAGATGTGATCCTTGAAGTGCTTCTTGCGTACCGAGGCGCCACACTTCACGCAGTCGAAGACCAGCATGCCGCTGAGGGTTGCGTTGCGCAGCATGAACGGATGCAGGGGGTCGTGCTCCCAGTCCTCGGTGGTTGCGCCGCAGCAGTCGCAATGCACGTCGGCGCAGAAAGGATACTTGAAATCCCAGTAGTCCTTGAATGTCCGCCAGTCGGCCATGGGTTCCGGCCGGGCGGAAGGGTACATTTTTTCCAGGGCCTGTTCCAGCAGCGGCGCCACCTTGTGCTGCACGGCGGCCCAAACCTGCGGGCTCAGCAGTACGCCGTAGAGTTCGCCATGGCGGTCGTGCAGATGCACCACATGCGCTTCACGTTCAGTCATCCGGGTGTCACTCCGTAAGGGTGTTTGTTCGTCAGTCCACAGATTTAGGTAAAGATTCAGGTCTATGCGGCCCAAAGTCAAGGAGAACACGATGGCAGGACCTTCGCGCGGATTAGGCAGGGGACTCGATGCCCTGTTCAAGGGCTATCAGGAACAGCCCAAGCCCTCGGACATCCGCACGCTGCCCCTGCGCGCGCTGCGCCCCAATCCCGGCCAGCCCCGCAAGATGTTCACGGAAGCGGCGCTGGAAGAACTTGCCGCCTCCATCCGCAGCCAGGGTGTGTTGCAGCCCCTGCTGGTGCGCCCCATTCCGGGCACGGAAGGCGAGGCTGAAGGCGCGCAGCAAGCCTACGAGATCGTGGCGGGCGAGCGGCGCTGGCGGGCCAGCCAGATGGCCGGGCTGCGCGAAGTGCCCGTGCTCATCCGCGAACTGACCGACCAGGAAACGCTGGCCGTCGCGCTTATCGAAAACTTGCAGCGCGAAGACCTGAACCCCATGGAAGAAGCGCTGGCCATGCAGGAACTGCGCGAGCAGTTCGGCCTGAGCCAGGAGGACCTGGCCCAGAAGCTGGGCAAGAGCCGTCCTGCCGTGGCCAACACCCTGCGCCTGCTGCACCTGCCTGAAACCGCCCGCGACGACCTGCGCGAGGCGCGGCTGTCCGCCGGGCATGCCCGTGCCCTGCTGACCGTGACTGACCCTGCGCCGCAGGACACCCTGCGCCGCCGCATCCTGTCCGACAGGCTTTCGGTGCGCGAAGCAGAAGCGGCAGCCGCCCACTGGCGCGACCGGGGTGCACTGCCGGAGCCGCTGGCCGTGCCGCCCAGGCGTGAGGAAGCACGTCCCGCGCGCCCGCCGCAGCGGGTGGCCCCTTCCATGCGCAGCCTGCAAGGGCGTCTGCACGAGGCGCTGAGCCTGCGCGTATCCGTCAGCGGTACGGAAGAGAAGGGCAAGATCACCCTCAATTTCGAATCGGGCGAGCAGCTTACGCAGTTGTTGTCGCGCCTGGGCCTGGAACAGCGCTAGTACGGCGTATTACACTTTGTAGGTAGGTTTGATGGTCAGCTACAGCATCGATGGCGTTGCCCTGCACGCGCTGGTGGCCCGTTTGGCGGGTGCCCGCGTGTGCGTGGTGGGCGACGTGATGATCGACGAATATCTGGTGGGTGATGCCCAGCGCATTTCGCCCGAAGCCCCCGTACCCGTCATCTGCGTGGCCGAGGACCGGCACCTGGTGGGCGGCGCGGGCAACGTGGCCAAGAACATCCGCAGTCTGGGCGGTGTGCCGCGTCTGGTCAGCGTGTGCGGCAACGGGCCGCGTTCCGCGTTGTTGCGCCGCGTGCTGCGTGACGAGGGCGTGGACGCCGAGTTCGTGGAAATTCCCGGGCGGCCCACTACCCTGAAGACCCGCGTCATCGCCCGCCAGCAGCAGATGCTGCGCATCGACCGCGAGGAAACCAGTCCCATAGGCGGACAGCACCTTGCCGAGCTGCTGCGGCTGGTGGATGCGGCCAGCGCCGACTGCGATGTCGTGATCGTGTCCGATTACGGCAAGGGTGTGGTTACCGGCGAATTCATGGACGGACTGGAAGAGCTGTGGAAGAAGCGCGGCACACGTCCCGCCGTGCTGGTGGACCCCAAGACGCCCAACTTTCATCTGTACCGCAACGTGTTCCTGCCAACGCCCAATGCCAAGGAAACCAGCGAAGGGGCCCATTTGCCCACGGGCACGCGCGAGGAAATCCTGGCGGCAGGGCGGGCGATCTTCGGCACGCTGCATTGCCAGCACCTGCTGACCACCCTTGGTCCCAAAGGGATGGCCTTGTTCGAGGCGGCAGACAAGGTGTGGCACATTCCTACCACCGCGCGCGGTGTGTTCGACGTGACCGGCGCCGGGGATACGGTCATTGCCACCGTGGCGCTGGCCCTTGCCGCCGGGGTAGGGTTGCTGGAAAGCTGCATTCTTTCCAACTATGCTGCGGGCATCGTGGTGGGGCAGGTGGGGGCGGCGTCCGTGCTGCCTGCTGAACTGTGCGAGGCAATCGCCACGTTGCCGGTACCCCACGTGGACCGCTGGGCCTGACCGTTCCGGACGTTCGGTTTTTTTCAGGGTTCCCGCAAGGGAACCCTGCTTGTTTTGGTGACAATGTGCGATTTCACGTGAAACACGAAGCGTAAACGAAGGACGTAGTGTAATACGATTCGTTGGCGTTGCGTGGGCGGCGAGACCGTATGGCGGAGCACGTCGCGACGGGCTGTACGTTAGGCCACGCCGGGCATTGCCGACGGCGCGGCAGAGGGGTATGCGCAGAAAGACGCGGGCGCCGCACTGCGGACGCCCTGGAACCGGCCCTGCCCCGTCTTTTGCCAAGAGCGCGCGCAGCGCGCCCGCCAACCACGCGCAGGAGGTCGCATGGACGCCATAACGCTCATTGCCGAGCGGCGCATAGCCGAGGCGCAGGAACAGGGCGCGTTCGACAACCTGCCGGGCGTGGGGCGTCCCTTGGAACTGGAGGACGACGCCATGGTGCCCGAAGACCTGCGCATGGCGTACAAGGTGCTGCGCAACGCAGGGTATCTGCCGCCGCAACTGGACACGGCCCGCGAGATACAGACGGTGATGGACCTGCTGGAACACTGCGCGGATGAACGCGAGAAATACCGCCAGATGCAGAAGCTGAACCTGTTGCTGCGCAAGGTGGGCGCCAGCCGCAACCGACCGCTGAATTTCGAGGAGTACGAAGCGTATTACCGAAGCATGGTCAGCCGCATGCGGGTGGCGGGTCAGGCTGCTGACAGGAGTGGTGGCGAAGTGTAACCGCATCGAGGGCCGAATGGGAGACCGCACGTGCGGGCCAGCGCAAAGGGGCGCCCGGAGCTGTTGCTCCGGGCGCCCCTTTGCGCTGGCGGCATGAGGGTCGCGTACGGCTACCCCTTGCGAAGAACGACGCCGTAAAAGAATTCCCGGGCCGGGGTGTCGGCGGGTGTGCTGTGCTGGACTTCAACGGTGAGGGGGGCGGCCCCGGGGGCACCGGCGGTGGACAGCAGCCGTTCGATCTGGGCCTCGTTCTCCGCCGGGTTCAGGGTGCAGGTAATGTACACCAGGCGTCCGCCGGGGGGCAGGGTGGCCAGGGCGGCATCAAGTATCCGGCCCTGCAATGCGGCAAGTACATCGAGATCGGCAGGGACGCGGCGCAGCTTGATGTCCGGACGTCGCGACAGGGTGCCGAGGCCGGAACAGGGCGCATCGATGAGGATGGTCCGGAAGGTGCCCGGAACAGCAGGCGAACCCGCGCTGTGTTCCGTGTCTGCCCTGCCAAGCGGATGCGTCGCGCCCCTCGGGTTCGTCATGTCGGGCGCGTACAGTGCACTCGGGGGCTGCGTTGCGGAGGCGCGGACCACGGCGGGCACCGCAAGGCCCAGCCGTTCGGCATCGGCGCGCAGACCACGCAGGCGGCCCGCATTGGGGTCGCTGCACAGGCGCACGTCCACGCCGCGCTCCAGCAGGGCCAGCGCCTTGCCACCGCGTCCGCAGCAGGCATCCCACACCGGGCCTTCCCAGATGTCCGGGCGCAGGGCTTCCAGCACTTCCTGCGATGCGGCTCCCTGGCGCGACAGCAGCCCCTGGCGCTCCAGCGCGGCCACCTCTGCCGGAAAGCCGCCCACCGGAAAGACCACCCCGGCATGGCCGCAAACCGCGCCGCCGTGATCGGAAACCAACTGGTCGCGCAGCTCCTGCCAGCCGGGGCGGACGGCGTTGACGCGCACCGCCGGGGCCGGAGCTTGCGAACTGGCCGCCAGCAGGCTTGCGGCACGGTCCATGCCGTACGCATCGCACCACAGGTCCACCAGCCAGCGCGGCGCGGCATGGTACACGGAAAGAAAGTCGCGCGGGTCGGGCAGTTCGGCGCGGTACATTTCCGCGTTGCGGGCATTGTCACCCAGCCGGGCCACGTTGCGCAGCACCGCGTTGGCAAGTTTGCCGAGGCCGGAGCCGAAGCGCTGGCTGATGTGGGTGACGGCCCAGTCCACCGCGGCGTAGTCGGGGATGCGGTCCAGATGCAGGATTTCATGCGCGGCCACGCCAAGGGTCAGCAATGCCTCTGCCGGAAGCTTCTCCGGGGTCTTCAGGAAGCGCCGCAGAAGCCACGAAATGCGAATTTCCGACCGCAGATAGCCGTAAACGAGTTCCGTGGCCAGGGTGGCGTCCTGGCGCGAAATTTGAGGGTGCCGCAATGCGGTGCCGTCGGGCGATGCAGGGGAAAACCTAGCCGCACGAGTGCCGCGTGCGGGCGTGGTGGTGGCACTGTCTGCTGCGGGTGCGTGCGCATCAGCGACAGGCGCGGGACTGGCAAGCACTCCATCCAGTGCCGCCTGCACCTCCTGCCCTTTGCGCAACACGTTGTCCAATGCGGCAAGGGCGGCGGCACGGGCTGGGGGCAGGTGCGCGCTCTTGCGGTGTGGCTGGGGGCGTCGGGTGCTCATTGCGATTCCGGGGGTGTGGTTGGCGCGGGGGCAGGGGTGGAGGCTGCGGGTGGGGCTTCCGGGGCATCGCCCTCGTCTTCTCGTTCACAGCCAGCATTTCCCTCAGCTGCGCTCTCGACCGGGCGGTGGCCAAAGGTGGCCACGGCAACGGTGCCGGGCACGGCGGCAGGGGCGTCTGCCTTGTCCGCGCAATCCAGCGGCAGCACGTTCAGGAAATGGCGCAAGGCCTTTTCCACGTTGGTCAGGCTAACCAGGGTATCCAGACAGGGGCCGTTGGGCCGCTCGTTGAGCACGCCGTACACGGGAATGGGGTGGGTGTCCTGTATGCCGCTGGCAAGGTCGCGCTCGCAGGCCACGGCAATGATCAGCCGGGGTCGCTCCTTGACCACGATGCGCCGGGCAATGGTGCCGCCGGTGGCAATGGCCAGCTTGACGCCGTAGCGGTCGCGCAGGGCCAGCAGTTGCTCTATGGGGCACTGGCCGCAGCGCTTGCAGTGGTCCACGCCGTAGGTCAGGCGCACCGCGCAGTTGCTGGATTGCAGGCAGTGCGGCAGCAGGATCAGCACGTCGGACGGGGCGAAGCTGCCCGTTTCGCCGCGCACCAGCTCGTTGTTGACCTTGATGAACGAGTGGCGCACCTCTTCGCGCGAGATGCCGAACAGCCGCCCCAGCAGTTCCATGAGCGGCAGGAACAGCTTTACCGCCACGCCGCGTACCCGCTGCGAGCCGAACCACGGCCGCCCGGTGTAGATGTGCAGCACAAGGCCCAGCGTGGCCCACACGATGAGCGCGATGCACGCCACCAGCAGCGCGCCGGTGATGTCCGGCACCAAGGGATGGATATTGCCGAGTCCGATGTACGGGATGATCCACCCCACCAGCAGCACCAGGCACAGGGCAGCGGAAGTCAGGCTGATGAGCCCGATGAACAGCCGCTTGCGGGCGCCGTGGTAGTCCTCTCGCGGGAGGGAATCCGGGTTCTTGCGGATGGGTATGGACATGGGCTTGGTACTTGCGGAAGCGCGGAAAAAGTTGCGGCGTTGCGGAAGGGGTGGGCCGGAACGAAACGGGCAGCGGTCTGCGGGGCCGGAAGCTGGCCGGAAGTGTCACCAGGCGCGCGTGCCCCGTGGCCGTGGCAGGTTCCATGGTTGTCGCCGAGCGCGCGGGCGTTAGCCTTCGGCAGGTGCGACGTGACCGGTGCAACGCGTCAGGTGCGACGCGTGACGCAGGTCCCACGGCAGACGATGCTGCCGCGCGTCAGCCGCCTATACGCACACGGCAAGGCCGCCGTCGCACTCGCAGGCGTTCAGGTAGCCGCACAGAAAGGCGCGGGCATCCATGGGCTTGCGGTCTGCCGGGCGGATGGAATCAACAAGGTACAGCCGGTCGGCGCAGGCGATGGCCAGTTGTTCGTCCACCAGCCCGACTATCGTACCGGGGGTACCGGGCGTACCGGGGGTACCGGGCGTACCGGGGGCGGTGCCCTCGGATTCCGGGGCCTCCGACCGCAACGGGCCGATGCGGCCGGGGCCGAGGGCCACGCGCAGTTCCTTCTGGCCTTCACGCTGGATGGTGCAGTACGCGCCCGGCCACGGGGTTACCCCGCGAATGTGCGCGTGTACCTGCGCGGCGGGGCGGTTCCAGTCGATGAGGCCATCGGCCTTGGTCAGTTTGGCAGCGTACGTTGCCCGGTCGTGGTCCTGTGGAATGGCCACGGCGGTACCGTCGGCCAGCTTGCCGAGCGCCGTCAGCAGCAGCCTGCCGCCAAGGTCGGCCAGTTGGTCGTGCAGGTCGCCGGCGGTGTCGTTGATGTCGATGCCCATGGCTTTTTGCAGCAGCATGGGGCCGGTATCCAGGCTGGCTTCCATGCGCATGATGGTCACCCCGGTCACGGCGTCGCCAGCCATGACGGCCCGCTGGATGGGCACGGCGCCGCGCAGGCGCGGCAGCAGCGAAGCATGCACGTTGACGGGGCCAAGGCGCGGAATGTCCAGTACCGATTGCGGCAGGATAAGCCCGTAGGCGGCCACCACCAGCACGTCGGGCCGCAAGGAGCGCAATTCCGCAACGGCGTCCTCGGTCTTGAAATTCAGGGGCTGGTACACCGGCAGGCCGTGTTCAATGGCCAGCAGCTTCACCTCTGGCGGGCGGCACTGCTGGCCGCGCCCGCAGGGGCGGTCGGGCTGGGTGTACGCGGCAATCACCTCGCAGCCGTCCCATTCCAGCAGGTGGCGCAGGATCACGGCGGCAAAGCCCGGCGTGCCCATGAACACCACGCGCAACGGAGCGCGGGGCGCGTCCGGGGGCGTTGCCACCTGTCCGGCTTCGGTGGTGCCGTTACCGTCCTGCATGCCGTCCTGCCCGGCGTGTTGGCCGGTCATGCTAGCGCGCTCCCGTGCGCGTCTTGGCCGCTGCCGTGGGCATGGGCCGGGGCGCGTTCTTCAGCATCTTCTTGACGCGCGAATCGTACAGGGTGCGCTTCAACCTGCTGATATGATCGATGAACAGGGTGCCCTTCAGGTGGTCCACCTCGTGTTGCAGGCACACGGCCAGCAGGCCGTCCGCGTCCATGCACACCTCGTTGCCGTCCAGGTCCCGCGCGGTCAGGCGCACGGACTCACTGCGGGTGAGCGTGGCACGGTAGCCGCCGGGCACGGACAGGCAGCCTTCTTCCGAGTCGATCTTGTCACCGGTCAGCTCCAGCCGGGGGTTCACGAAGGTCATCAGTGCCTCGCGTTTTTCCGGGCCGGACACGTCCACCACGATCAGGCGGCAGTGCTCGCCCACCTGGGGCGCGGCAAGGCCGATGCCGTCCTGCCGGTACATGGTTTCGGCCATGTCGGCGGCAAGCTGGCGGATTTCGGCGGTGATCTCGGTGATGTCCTCGCATTCGACGGCAAGGCGCGGGTCGGGATATTGCAGCACTTCTCGGATCATGGGCGGTCCTGTGGTCTGGGCGTTTGATGCGGTCACCCTACGGTAAGCACGCCGTGCGGGCAAGAAAAGGGCAAAGGCGCGGGCCTCGTCGACCGAACGATGCGGGGCGATGCGGGGCAATGGGGCGCTGGGGGCGATACGGGCGACGGAGGCAGTGAGGCTGGCGGCGAAACAGCAGGGGAGGAAGGGTGTTCCCTTCCTCCCCCGTGAGCAAACCGGTATGGCGGGCTAGCCTTGCGCGGCGTCCGTGGGAGCCGTGGGAGCCGTGGGAGCCGCGTCCTTGGCGGCATCCTTGCCCGTTTCGCGCAGGCGCAGGCCCAGGTCGCGCAACTGGCGGGCGGACACGCTGTCCGGGGCCTGGGTAAGCAGGCAGGTGGCCTTCTGGGTCTTGGGGAAGGCGATGACGTCGCGGATGGACGACGAGCCGGTCAGCAGCATGGCCAGACGGTCCATGCCGAAGGCGATGCCGCCGTGCGGCGGGGCGCCCATTTCCAGCGCCTGGGTCAGGAAGCCGAACTGCGCTTCCGCTTCTTCGGGCGAGAAGCCGAGCGCGGCGAACATGCGGCGCTGCTTTTCCGCCGTATGGTTGCGGATGGAGCCGCCGCCCAGCTCGTAGCCGTTCAGCACCATGTCGTAGGCGCGGGCGCGGGCCGCCGCCGGGTTTTCGACCATGACGTCCATGTGGCCGTCCTTGGGCGAAGTGAACGGATGGTGGCAGGCCACGTAGCGCTTTTCTTCCTCGTCGTATTCGAACAGCGGGAAGTCGGTCACCCACAGGAAGTTGAAGGCGTTCTCGTCGATGAGGCCGAGGTGCTCGCCAAGGCGCACGCGCAGGTTGCCCAGCGCCGCGTTGACCATGCCCGGCGCGCCCGCCTGGAAGAACACGATGTCGCCCGTTTCAAGGCCCAGCGCGTCCTTCAGCCCGGCGCGTTCCGTATCGGACAGGAACTTGGCGATGGGCGACTGCCATTCGTCGGGGCGGATCTTGATCCAGGCCAAGCCCTGTGCGCCGTAGATCTTCACGAACTCGGTGAATTCGTCGATCTCCTTGCGGGTCATGGATTCGCCGCCGGGCACGCGCATGGCCTTGACCAGTTCCGCCGTGGCGAACAGCTTGAAGTTCGAGCCGCGCACGATGTGCGTAACGTCCTGAAGCTCCAGCCCGAAGCGGGTGTCCGGCTTGTCCACGCCGTAGCGGGCCATGGCGTCGTCATAGCTCATGCGCGGGAAGGGGGTGGCGATCTCGCGGTCCAGCGCATCGCGGAACACGCGGGCCATCAGGCCTTCGGCCATGGCCATCACCTGTTCCTCGTCCACGAAGCTCATCTCGATATCGATCTGGGTGAACTCCAACTGACGGTCGGCGCGCATGTCCTCGTCGCGGAAGCAGCGGACGATCTGGTAGTAGCGCTCCATGCCCGACATCATCAGAAGCTGCTTGAACAACTGCGGCGACTGCGGCAGGGCGTAGAACTGGCCCTGATTCAGGCGGCTGGGCACCAGGAAGTCGCGCGCGCCTTCCGGCGTGGACTTTGTGAGGTAGGGCGTTTCGATTTCCAGAAAGCCCAGCTCGTCCAGGTAACGGCGGGTGGCCTGGGCGGCCTTGTGGCGCACGATGAAGTTGTTGGCCATGCGCGGGCGGCGCAGGTCGAGGTAGCGGTACTGCAGGCGCAGGTTTTCGCTGGCCTCGGTGCGGTCCTCGATGACGAAGGCGGGCGTTCTGGAGGTGTTCAGCAGCTTCCATTCGGAAACGTACACCTCGATCTCGCCGGTCTTCATGCCGGGGTTGGTCATGCCCTCGGGACGGGGCCGCACCGTGCCGCGAATGGCCAGCACGTATTCAGAGCGGATGACGTGCGCGCGCTCATGCGCGGCGGGATTGACGTCGGGGCTGAACACGATCTGGGTAAGGCCCTGGCGGTCGCGCAGGTCCACGAAAATGAGGCCGCCGTGGTCGCGGCGGTACTGCACCCAGCCCATCAGGCAGACTTCGGCCCCGGTGTCGGCGGCGGTCAGCGTGCAGCAGTCGTGGCTGCGCACCCAGTCGCCCAGGGGTTCGATGTACTGCTGGTGTTCCTGTTGGACGTCAAGTTTCTGATCGCTCATGAACGGTTCCTTTGGATGTTTCCCGAGGATGACAAGTCGGAAAGGGACGGAAACGGGGTAAGAAGAGTACCGGGGAGGGGACCCTTTGGAAAGGGTCTCCCTCCCCGGACCCCTCCCCCCCAAACTTTTCAAAAGGGTAGCGACAGATGCTGTCGGCAACCACGCTAGACGTGGTTCACGGCCTCACCCTGCGGCACGCTGTTCTGTTCGCCGCTGTCCATGTCCTTGATGACCACGGTGCCGTTGGCCATCTCGTCGCCGCCCAGCAGCAGGGTCTTGCGCGCGCCGGTACGACCGGCCTGGCGCATCTGGCCCTTGATGCCGCGCGCGGCAAAGGACACCTCGCCCGCCTTGCCCGCCGCGCGCAGTTCCTGCGCCAGCAACATGGCCGCGTCCGCGGCCGCAGGGTCCAGCACGGCAATGTAGAAATCGGGCCGCTTCTTTTCCAGCGCGGGCAGCATCAGGGCCAGGCGTTCCATGCCGCAGGCAAAGCCCACGCCGGGCACGTCCGGGCCGCCAAGTTGCGCCACGAGGCCGTCATACCGCCCGCCGCCCGCCACCGACGACTGCGCGCCGATGGAGCCGGACACCACCTCGAAGGTGGTGCGGTTGTAATAGTCCAGCCCGCGCACCAGGCGCGGGGTGAGCACGTAGTCCAGCCGCGCGGCATCGAACACGCGCAGCACCGTATCGAAGTGGCTGCGGCATTCCGGACAGTTGTGGTCGATGATGCGCGGGGCGTCGGCAGTCAGCTCGCGGCAGGTGGGCACCTTGCAGTCCAGCACCCGCAGCGGGTTGGTGTCGATGCGGCGGCGGCAGTCCTCGCACAGGGCTTCGCGGTCGATGGAATCCAGAAAGTCGCGCAGCGCGGCCCGGTACACCGGGCGGCATTCGCGGCAGCCCAGCGAGTTCACCTGCAACGAAAGGTCGGTCAGGCCCAGCGCGCGCAGGAAGGTCATGAGCATCAGCACCAGTTCGGCGTCGGCCTGCGGTTCCTGCGGGCCAAGGCATTCGCAGTTGATCTGGTGGAACTGGCGCATGCGGCCCTTTTGCGGGCGCTCGTAGCGGAACATGGGGCCGGTGGTGAACAGCTTGGAAACCGGCTCCTGCGCATGGCGGCCCGCATCGATGAAGGCGCGCATGACGCCCGCCGTGGCTTCCGGACGCAGGGTCAGCGAACGGCCCTTGCGGTCGGGGAAGGTGTACATTTCCTTCTGCACCACGTCGGTCTCGGTGCCGATGGAGCGGCAGAACAGTTCGGTGCGCTCCAGCAGCGGGGTGCGCAGCTCGGCGTAGCCGTAGCGGCCGAACACCTCGCGCGCGGTGTTCTCCATGAAGGTGAACACGTCGCTGTCGGGGCTGAACATGTCGGCAAACCCCTTGATGGTGCCCACCTTGTCGCCCGTAACCTTTTGTGCGGTCTTGTCGGAATTGTTGGTGCTCATGGCTCGCTTCCGGATGCAGGCTTGCGCGGCAGGGGGCATGCGCACGGCACGCCGCGCCCCGCCGGTGCGGAAACAGCCATGGATAGTCCAATGGGCGGGTATTGTCAAAATCGTCGAATATCACGCGCGGGGAAGAGTGCGAGGACGGGGCGCCAACGGGGTGCCGATCGCAACGCGGCTGCCGCCCCCTGGAACCCCTGTTTTCGACGTCAGTCACGATGCAGGGGCGCGCGGCTGTGCGTGGACTGTAATCATGGCGAGAGGGCAGGGAGGAGACGGGAGCGGGTCGTAGCCGTGCCCAGGCTATTCCCCGTGCTTGCGGCGGCAGGAAAAGCCGTCCGTGGCGGGCTGGCGACCGGGCGCCAGGCGGGAGACGGCGGCCTTGCCCGTGCGCAGCATCAGCGGGGTAACCGGCATGCGTTGACCGAAATCCATGCGCATGGCCACGTACGCGCCGAATGGCGAAAGGCTGATCCAGCCGTTGAGCATCTCGAACAGGCGCGATTCGCGCCAGGTGCAGGCCGGGCCGTGCAGCACCGAGCGCATGGTGATGGAGCAGGCCACCCCGGTGCCGCGCACCAGCGTGTACATGGAGGGCACGCTGAACCAGCGGGCCTGCCGCAGCAGGGAGCTGCGCAGCCCCGGCACCGGCAGGCCGTGCGTGGGGTAGTAGGGCGAAATGCGGTTCAGGAATCCCACCAGCACCCCGCGCGAGGCCACCCGGAATGCCTCCGCCAGCGCCGCCGCAGGGTCGGGCATGAATTCCAGGCTGGTCAGCAGGGCCACGTAGTCGAAGGCGTCGTCGTCAAAGGGCAGGTGGTCCGCCACGCCAAGGTGAAAGTCCGCCCGGCAGTTCAGGCGCTCGCGCGCAGCCTCCAGCATGGCCTCGCTGCTGTCCAGCCCCGTGACGTCGAACCCCGCCCCCCAGAACGATTCCAGAAATACCCCAGGACCGCAGCCCACCTCCAGCAGGGTGTGCCCGCGCCGGGGCCAGCCCGACACCAGATGGTGCAGCAGCCGCTGCTCGTGCCGTACCGCAAACGCGCCCATGGGCGTTTCCAGCCACTGCATGTAGCTCCGCACCGTGTCCGCGTCCCACCGTTGGTTCATGCGCCTCCCCATTGCTTCCGGCATCCGGTTTGGGCGCAGCATACGCCAAGACCCCCCGCGCGAAAAGGGTGTGGGGCGGAGGGAGGAGATGGGGAGAGGAGGAAGGAATCGGGGGTGGGGAAACCCACTTTTCCAAAAGTGGGTTTCCCCGCCCCCGGACCCCCACCCCTTCCCACAAAACGTTTCAATTGGGGACTCAATGGGATTTCGCAAGACTTATCCGCAATGCGTATCCCGCCCCAATTAAAAAGTTTGGGAGGTAGGGGGTCCGGGGGAAGGAACCTTTTTCAAAAGGTTCCTTCCCCCGGTTGGTCTTCAATTATTCTATCTTGCTACGCGCTGCCCCGCACCCGTGCGGCAGCGGCCACGAGGTGGGCGAGGCTGGCGCGGGTTTCTGGCCAGTCGCGGGTTTTCAGGCCGCAGTCGGGGTTGGCCCACAGGCGGTCCAGGGGCAGGACGCGGGTGGCCGCGCGGAGCAGGGTTTCCATTTCGTCTATGGAGGGCACGCGCGGGCTGTGGATGTCGTACACGCCGGGCCCGACCTCATTGGGGTAGGCGTGGGTGGCGAAGACATCCAGCAGTTCCATGCGGCTGCGGCTGGCTTCCAGGCTGATGACATCGGCGTCCAGGGCGGCCACGTGGTCGATGATGTCGTGGAAGTCGCAGTAGCACATGTGGGTATGGATCTGGGTGGCGTCCTGCACGCCGGACGAAGCCAGGCGGAACGCGCCCACGGCGGCGTCGAGATAGGCGGCGTGGGCGGCGCGGCGCAGGGGCAGGCCCTCGCGCAGGGCCGGTTCGTCGATCTGGATGACGCCGATGCCGGCAGCCTCGAGGTCGGCCACCTCGTCGCGTATGGCGAGGGCGAGCTGGCGGAATACGGTGGCGCGGGACACGTCGTCGCGCACGAAGCTCCAGCAGGCGATGGTGACCGGGCCGGTGAGCATGCCCTTGACCGGTTTGTCGGTAAGCGACTGGGCATGGGTGATCCAGCGCACGGTCATGGGGCCGGGACGCGAGACGTCGCCGTAGAGCAGGGGCGGCTTGACGCAGCGGGTGCCGTAGCTCTGCACCCAGCCGTTGGCGGTGATGCAGAACCCGCGCAATTGCTCGCCGAAGTATTCCACCATGTCGTTGCGTTCCGGCTCGCCATGCACCAGTACGTCCAGCCCCAGGGCTTCCTGCTCGCGGATGGCGACGGCAATGGCCTCGCGCATGGCGGCATCGTACTGGGCTTCGGTGATCTGGCCGGTGCGCAGCTTGCGGCGCTGCGCGCGGATGTCGGCGGTCTGGGGGAACGAGCCGATGGTGGTGGTGGGCAGCACGGGCAGACGCAACGCGGCGCGCTGGGCGGCGATGCGGGCGGTGTAGGGCGTGGCGCGCCAGCCCATTTCTGGGGTGACGGTACCCGTGCGGACCGCAACGGCGGGGTCGTGGATGGCCGGGCTTGCGGCGCGGGCTGCCAGCGCGGCCCGGTTGCGGGCAAGGGCGGCGGCGGTTTCCGGCGCGTCGGCGCGGCCATTCAGGTCGCACATGTCGGCCACCAGACGCACCTCGGCGCATTTCTGTCTGGCAAAGGCCAGCCACTGTGCCACTTCCGGGTCCAGCCCGGTTTCCGCGTCAAGGTCCACGGGGGTGTGCAGCAGCGAGCAGGAAGGGGCCACCCACACCCGGTCCGGGCCAAGGGCGGCCACAGCGGCGCGCACCGGCGCGGCGGCCTTGTCCGCGTCCGCACGCCACACGTTGCGGCCATTGATGACGCCAAGGGAAAGCGCAATGCCGGATTGCGCCACGGATTGAGGCAGGCCGGAGTCGGCGGGCTGCCGTGCTGCGGTGCGGGTCAGGATGTCCAGCGCCGGGGCCAGGTCTTCCGGCCCGCGCACCAGATCCAGATGCAGCACGTCCACAGGGAGGGACAGTGCCGTTGCCAGATTGTCGCCCACCGGGGCGAAGTAGCTGGCCAGCAGCAGGGTGGCGTCCGGCGCGGCCATGCGCAACCGGGCGTAGGCGGGCACGAAGCGCGAGCGGATGTCGTCCGGCAGATCCAGCGACACGATGGGTTCGTCCAACTGGATCATCGGGCAACGGGCGGCCACCTGCCGCAGCAGCGCGCCGTAGGCGTCGAGCAGGGCGGGCAGCAGCGACCAGCGGGTGCCGCCGTCCACGCGCTTGGACAGCCACAGGAAGGTCATGGGGCCGGGCAGCACCGCCTTGGGGGTGAAGCCTGCGGCCTGCGCCTCGTCGATCTGGGCCAGCAGGGGGGCGGCATCGGCCGCAAAGGTGGTGTCTGCGTCCAGTTCCGGAACCAGGTAATGGTAGTTGGTGTCGAACC
Source organism: Nitratidesulfovibrio sp. (assembly GCF_040373385.1). Lineage (NCBI taxonomy): Bacteria > Pseudomonadati > Thermodesulfobacteriota > Desulfovibrionia > Desulfovibrionales > Desulfovibrionaceae > Nitratidesulfovibrio > Nitratidesulfovibrio sp. The sequence continues at coordinate 63,550 of NZ_JBDXXH010000009.1, forward strand.
ACTTGGTCATTTCCAGCGGGGCCACGGGGTGGTCGCCGCCCTGGCCGCGCGCCATGCGGAACATCAGGTCGATGTCGCGCGGGGCATCTCCGTCGCGAAAGCGCGAGGGCACCACGCCCAGCAGCAGGGCGGCGTCCAGAATGTGGTCGTACAGGGCAAAGTCGCCCACGGGCGCGACGTCGATGCCCGCATCGCGCTGGAGGGTCCAGTTGCGCAGGCGGATGGCGCGCGCGGCGTCCTCCAGTTGCTGCCGCGTGGCAGCGCCTTTCCAGTAGTCCTCGACGGCTTTTTTCAGTTCACGGTTGCCGCCGATGCGCGGAAAACCAAGGATGTGAGTACGCATTTCCACCTCCGGAATGCGTGAAGACAGGTGAGAGCGATTCGCGAGCGCGCGCCCGGGTAACGGGCGGACGCATGCCGGGGTCCGGTTCGCGCGGCCTTGGGCTGTGTGCGGAGGGGACGTCTTCCGACTGACGGGCGGTAGGTGAAAGGCTTCGTAACCACGCGAGCGCCCTTGCGAGGGGCATCGCGCGGTACGGAGCCATGGCCCGCGCCCTTCCCGCAGGGCCATGCTCCGGCTGCCGTCGCCCTTGCGGGCGAGGCGGCCGCGATGGCCGAACGGTGGACGCGGGCGGCATGCCCGAACACGGCAGCGCGCCTGTACCGGATTCGCACCGGTTTCCGTTTCCCTTCCACGTCCGAGCATGCAGCGGTCTGCGTTGCTCGGGGATGATAACATCACTAAATCAGCAAATACTGATATAGTGATGTCGTGTCAAGCGTGGGAAGGGACTTTGTCAGCAGATTGCTCTTTGCCGCCACAGGCTGTTGAGAACTCCACATCGCACGAAGGGAAGGACTCCGTTGGAAAAGGAGCCTCTTCCCCGGCCTCCTCCAAAAAATGTTCTGTTGTGTTCATTGGATAGTGCGCAGCCATAAAATATGGGGTTCCAAGGGGCGGCGGCCGCGTTGCGATCGCCAGCCGTAAGGCTCGCAAGCTCGCCTAACGGCTGCCGTCCTTGGCCGCCGGAGGCGTTCAAAAAACAGACGTTGTGGATAAGCTGAAACGGCCCGCCGCACCGGGTGGTGCGACGGGCCGTCAATGAATGCAGCGGAGTGCGGGCGTTTCGGCGGGCTACTTGCGGTACATGGCCCCGGTGGCCGCGCTGGTCACCTGGCGGGCATAGCGGCGCAGCAGGGGCGAGGTGACCGGCTTTTCCAGCGGCACGAAGGTTTCGCGCCGGGCGGCCAGTTCCGCCTCGTCCACCAGCAGGTCCAGCCTGCGGGCGGGGATGTCAATGAGGATACGGTCGCCTTCCTTGACCAGCCCGATGTTGCCGCCGTCGGCGGCTTCCGGCGAAACGTGGCCGATGGCCGCGCCGCGCGTGCCGCCGCTGAAGCGGCCGTCGGTGATCAGGGCCACGTCTGCGCCCAGGCCCATGCCCGCGATGGCGGCGGTGGGCGAAAGCATCTCGCGCATGCCGGGGCCGCCGCGCGGCCCTTCGTAGCGGATTATGATGGCGTCGCCCTTGCTGATCTTGCCGCCCATGATGGCGGCGTGGGCTTCGCCCTCGGAATCGAACACCCGGGCCACGGCCTCGCGCACCATCATTTCCGGCGCCACGGCAGACTGCTTGACCACCGCGCCCTGCGGGGCCAGCGAACCCTTGAGGATGGCGATGCCACCCTGTGCCGAATACGGAGCGTCAACGGAATGTATTACGTCGTGATTGAGCACGCGCGCGTTCAGCTCGGCCAGGTTTTCGGCCAGGGTCTTGCCGGTGACGGTCATGACCGAGGTGTCCACCAGCCCCTTCCTGGTCAGTTCCGCCATCACCGCCGGGATGCCGCCTGCGGCGTGCAGGTCCTGGATGTGGTGGTGCCCGGCGGGGGAGAGCTTGCACAGGTTGGGGGTCTTGCGGCTGACCTCGTCGAAGATGTCCAGCGTCAGGTCCAGCCCGGCCTCGCCGAACACGGCGGGCAGGTGCAGCACCGTGTTGGTGGAGCCGCCAAGGGCCATGTCCACGGCCACGGCGTTAGCCACCGCGCGCGGGGTGACGATGGAGCGCGGGGTGATGTTCTTTTCCAGCAGTTCCATCACCTTCATGCCCGCGTGCTTGGCCAGGCGCACGCGCGCCGCCGTCACCGCCGGGATGGTGCCGTTGCCCGGCAGGGCAAGGCCCATGGTTTCGGCCATGCAGTTCATGGTGTTGGCCGTGAACATGCCCGCGCACGAACCGCAGCCGGGGCAGGCCGTTTCGGTCATCTCGTCCAGTTCGGCCATGGTCATGTCGCCGCGCTGCACGCGGCCCACGGCCTCGAACACGCTGATCAGGTCGGTGCGGCCCGCCAGCGTGCCGCCCGCCAGCATGGGGCCGCCGCTGACCATGATGGACGGAATGTCCAGCCGCAGCATGGCCATGAGCATGCCGGGCACCGACTTGTCACAGTTGGGAATGAACACCAGCGCGTCGAACGGGTGCGCCGTGGCCATGATCTCGATGGAATCGGCAATGATTTCGCGCGACGGCAGCGAAAAATGCATGCCCTCGTGGTTCATGGCCAAACCATCACAGACCGCAATGGCCGGAAATTCCATGGGCGTGCCGCCCGCCGCGCGCACCCCGGCCTTTACCGCCGTGGCAATGGTGTGCAGGTGCACGTGGCCGGGCACCACCTCGTTGGCAGAGTTTACCACGCCCACCAGAGGGCGTTCGATCTCCTCGCGCGTCAGCCCCAGGGCATGCAGCAGCGAACGGTGCGGGGCCTTCTCCAATCCATGGGTCATCTTTTTGCTGCGCATTGTCTGCGTCCTCATTGTGTCGGAATTAGGGATGCGGAGAGCGCGGGGGAGAGGGAGAAAACTTTTGAAAAAGTTTTCTCCCTCTCCTCCGCACCCCCTCTCTCTCTTTCAAAACTTTTTATCACAGGGGATGCTGGCGGCGCGGATTGGTGTGGCGACCGCCGTCAGCTTGCGAGGTGGTGTCCGCAAGACTGTCATTACCCCTAATAAAACGTTTTGGGGAGAAGGGGATGGGGGTTTGGGGGAAGGGGAGGAACCTCTTTTGGAAAAGAGGTTCCTCCCCTTCCCCCAATCTCCATCGGTAAATACGTATCCCTACCGGCTGCGGACGGCAATCCAACTGCCCAGAATGCCCATGAGCACGGGCACGGCCAGCAGCAGGGCGGCCTGGTCCGGCGGGGGCAGGCGCAGTTCCAGCAGCAGGGGCGGTACGTTGAGCGCGGTGCGGAAGCGCCAGTGCACAACAAGCAGCAGCAGGCTGGCCAGCCCCCCGCCCAGCAGCCCCTGCAACGCACCCGCCACCACCAGGGGCAGGCGGATGTACCAGTTGCGCGCGCCCACCAGTTGCAGGATCTCGATTTCTTCCCGCCGGGTGGACAGGGTGAGCCGTACGGTGTTGCCCACCACCAGCGCCAGCACCACGCCCAGAAAGCCCACGGTGGGCCAGATCACGAAGCGGCTGGCCGAGCGCCACGCCTTGCCCAACTCGTCGCGCAGGGGCGAAGCGGCCACCCGTTCAACGCCGGGCATGGCCTTGAGAAAGGACTGGGTGTCGGCGGACCACTTTTCGGGGTCGGCCTCGCGCGGGGCAAAGGTCAGCAGGGCCGTGGGCGGCAGGGGGCTTTTGCCGGACAGAAAGCCCATGTCCGGTTCGTTGCCCGACCCGCCGGTGCCGGTTTCGCTCATGCGCCGGGCCAGGGCATCCAGTGCCTCGTCGGGGCTGTAGGTTTCCAGGCTGGCCAGCCAGGGCATGTGGCGCAGCTCTTCCCACTGGCCGCGCACGTGGGCCATGTCCGTACCGGGGCGCCAGTACACCTGGTACACCGTTTCCCCGCGCGAGGCGCTGAGTTCGGCGTCCACCGTGGCCAGGGCCATCAGGAACAGCCCGGACAGAAAGACCACCAGCGTCACCGCCGCCATGGACAGCAGCTGCGCCCACGGGTGCAGGAACAGGTCGGCCACGCCGCGGCCCAGCAGGCGAAAGAGCGTGCGCATCACAGTGACAGCCTGCCGTCAGGATCGCCGGGCGTATCAGGGCCTTCGGAGCCGCTGCCGCCGTTGCCCGAATTGCCGGAGCTGCCGGAACCGCCGGGAATGCCCGGCGCGTCCAGTCCGCAGGGGTCCACGCCGCCGCGTCTTCCGCCGTCATCACCCAGATGCAGGCCGCCGTCGGCGCAACGGAATACCTCGCCCCCCGGCCAGTTGGCATGGGTGATCATGCCGTCCTCCAGCCGCAGCAGGCGCGCGTCCGGGTGGCGGCGGATGAGTTCCGGGCTGTGCGTGGCCAGCACCACCGTGGTGCCGTAGGCGTGAAACTGCATGAAGATGTCCATGAGCCGCAGTGACAGTTCCGGGTCCAGGTTGCCGGTGGGTTCGTCGGCCAGCAGCACCTGCGGGTTGACCACGATGGACCGGGCCACGGCCACCCGCTGCTGCTCGCCGCCGGAAAGTTCGCCGCCGGGCGTGTCCAGCCGGTTTTCCAGACCCAGCGCGCGCACCACGGCGCGCACCCGCCGCCCGATGTGCTGCGGCGCAAGGCCGCGCACTTCCAGCGGCAGGGCCACGTTGGCGTACACGCTGCGCTCCGGCAGGATCTTGAAATCCTGGAACACCACGCTCACCTGCCGCCGCAGCATCGGTACGGTGCGCCCGGAAAGGCGCGTCAGGTCGAAGCCCGCCACCGAAACCGCGCCGCGCTGCACCGGCAATGCCCCGTGCAACAGACGCAGCAGGGTTGTCTTGCCCGCGCCGGACGGCCCGGAAAGAAACAGGAATTCGCCCTTTTCCAGCGAAAAGGACACGTTCTTCAGGGCCCAGTGGGTGCCGAAGGAATGGGACAGGTGGCTGATCTTGAGCATGCTGGCCGCATCAAAGCAAAGCCCGCGCGACATTGCAAGGGGCAAGGGGCAAGGGGGAGGCAAGAGGGGGGCGGCGTGGCCGGGCAAGAAAACACGGGGGAGAGGAGGGGCGCTTTTACGGCAGCCGTTAGGTGAGCGCAACGCGCGAACCTTACGGATGGCGATCGCATAGCGAAAAGCGCCCCTCCTCTCCCCCGTACCCCCTCACCACCCCGCAAAACTTTTCATTATCAGGGAGTAGCCCGCCAATAGAAAGTTTTGGAAGATGGAGGTCCGGAGGAAGAAACCTTTTCCAAAAGGTTTCTTCCTCCGGTTATTCTTGCCTGATTTTCCCTACCCGCACTTGGTGAACCCGCAGCCGGGGCAGATGTAGCAGCCTTCCTGGAACACCAGGTCTTCGCCGCAATCGGGGCAGCGCTGCTTGTCCAGTTCGTTCACCGGGCCGTGGGGGGGCAGTTCGCCCTTCAGGTAGCGGTTTTCCAGCACCCACGAGATGGCGTCGGGGATGGACAGCAAGAGGCCCTTCTTCTGGAACACCGGGTGCTCGCCGCCAATGCCCTTGAGCTGCTGGACGATGTCGCGCACTTCCACGCCGGAGCGCAGGGCCAGCGACACCAGGCGGCCGATGGCTTCTGCCTTGGCGGTGATGGACCGGCCCGACTTGCCGATGGTGGCGAACACCTCGAAGGGCTTGCCGTTGGCTTCGTTGACGGTCAGGTACATGGCCCCAAGGCCGGTGGGCACCTTCTGGGTGAAGCCGTAGACGATGTCCGGGCGCTGGCGCACGGCGCTCTTGTGGTCGCCGTCGTCCTTGCCGTCGTCCTTCTTTTCGCCCTCGCCGGTGCACAGCACCTGCACGGACTTGCAGCCGTCGCGGTACACGGTGACGCCCTTGCAGCCCTGCTCGTAGGCCATCCAGTAGATGGCCCGGATATCGTCGATGCTGGCCGAGTTGGGCAGGTTCACGGTCTTGGACACGGCGTTGTCGGTGTACTTCTGGAAGGCGGCCTGCATGCGCAGGTGCCACACCGGGGCGATGTCCATGGCGGTCACGTACACCCGGCGCAGGTCTTCGGGCAGGTGGTCCATGGCCTGGATGGAGCCCTTTTCGGCCACGGCTTCCATCAGCTTCTTGCTGTGGCTGCCGGTGTCGCGCAGGGCCGCCTCGAAGTGGGGGTTCACCTCCACCAGCCGCTCGCCGTCCATGACGTTGCGCGAGAAGCACAGCGCGAACAGCGGCTCGATGCCCGACGAGCATCCGGCGATGATGGACAGGGTACCGGTGGGCGCGATGGTGGTCACCGTGGCGTTGCGGTAGGGACCCATGTCGCGTTCGGCAAAGGTCGATTCCGCATAGGCCGGGAAGGGCCCGCGTTCCTTGGCCAGCACCTTGGAGGCGGCGCGGCCCTCGTCCTGCACGAACTGCATCATCCGCTCGCCAAGGCCGATGGCCTCCTGGCTGTCGTAGGGAATGCCCAATTGGTACAGCAGGTCGGCCCAGCCCATGACACCGAGGCCGATCTTGCGGTTGCGGTGCACGGTTTCGGTGATGCGCTCCAGCGGAAAGCGCGAGGCGTCGATGACGTTGTCCAGAAAGCGCACGCCCAGATGGATGACCCGCTTCAGTTCCGCCCAGTCGATGGCCTTTTCCGGCGAGGGGTGCGGCAGGCCGGCGTCCTTGGCCGGAGAGGCCGTGGGGGCGGAGGCGGTGCCGGGCACGAAGAACGCGGAAAGGTTGATGGACCCCAGGTTGCACGCCTCGTAGGGCAGCAGCGGCTGTTCGCCGCAGGGGTTGGTGGATTCGATCTCGCCCTGCTTCGGCGTGGGGTTGTCGCGGTTGATGCGGTCCAGGAACACGATGCCCGGATCGCCGCTTTCCCACGCCTTCTGCACCAGCATCTCGAAGACCTTGCGGGCCTTCAGCCGTTCGCGCACCTGGCCGGAATGCGGGGCCACGAGGTCGTATTCCTCGTCGGCTTCCACGGCCTTCATGAAGGCTTCGGTCAGCCCCACGGACAGGTTGAAGTTGTTGAATTCGCCGTCGCGCTCTTTCGCGCGGATGAACTCGATGATGTCCGGATGGTCGATGCGCAGGATGCCCATGTTGGCCCCGCGCCGCGTGCCGCCCTGCTTGATCTGCTCGGTGGCGGTGTTGAAGATGCGCAGGAAGGACACCGGGCCGGAGGCCACCCCGCCGGTGGAACCCACGCGCGCCTCCTTGGGGCGCAGGCGCGAAAAGGAAAAGCCCGTGCCGCCGCCGGACTTGTGGATCATGGCGGCGTGCTTCACGGCGTCGAAGATTTCCTCAATGGAATCGCCCACGGGCAGCACGAAGCAGGCGGAAAGCTGGCCCAGGTCAGTGCCCGCGTTCATCAGGGTGGGCGAGTTGGGCAGGAACTTCCAGCCGGTCATCAGGTCGTAGAATTCGCGGGCCAGCGCGTCCGCCTTGTAGGGCGACTTCTTGTACTTGCCTTCTTCGGCGGCGATGGCCCCGGCAATGCGCCAGAACAGCGTGCGCGCGTCCTCGAAGGGCTGACCGTCGGGGCCCTTGCGGTAGTACCGCTTGGCCAGCACGATCTTTGCGTTGGTGTTCAGGGCCACATCGGGCAGGGCCTCGGGCATGGGGGGCGGGGTGGGCAGGGGCTGGTTCGCGGGGGATGTCATGTGGCTGTTTTCCGGTGATATTTTTATAATGTGTTGAATTGCAATGTGATTTTTGTCGTGAGCGCAGTTGTGACCAATCCGTGGTGTAACCCGGCCCGGCGGGAAAATCCAGACTCTAGATTTTTTCCACAGTCAGTGTGCGGAATCGGCAAGGTGGCGTGGGCACAGGGCGGACGCATGGAACGACGGAATGATGTCATTTCGTAATACGGCATAATGCGCCGGAATCACGTGCGGAAAAAAGATGCGCGAAATGCCGGGTGGGGAAAACGTAGATGACTTTTGGTTAGGAGTTCTTTGGAGGGCGGCTCTTTAGGGGGATACAGTCTGCGTATATGTCTATGCTTTGGATCGTGGAAGGAGAGCAATATGCGTTATAGACCAATGACTCTGTTCCAGTCTGCAATATACATGTACATTCTGTGAAACTCGCTAGGTAGCAACATTCTATTGTGTGCAATAAAGTTTCTTGCTTTTTCAAGCTCATCCATCCTTTGTTTTAACCAGTGTTGCGAGGGGATGAGGTCCTCAAAGTGCTTCCAATTCTCCAAAATTATTGATGATAAATGTCCAAAGTCTATAAAGCCGAGGATGTCGGCTTTCTCGCCTTCAAGCCATGAATCTGTAAATGCAGATTTTTGGCGTGATTCCGCATAGCTTTTAACATTTCTAGGCAATTTGTCTGCCCAGTTCGGCCCTTCTTTTTCTTCTAGCCGTTCTCTGATTAAGGAGCGAACTTCGTTTTCAAAGCAATGCAGAACAGCATATAGTCTAGCCATCTCGATAGCGTTGTTTCTCCTGCTAACTCCAAAGGGTGTCAACGCCTCAGAGAGTAATCTTTCTTCAGCTTGTCCTTGATCTGCTCCGACCTGTATGCCAGCAGATTGAAATTTGTTTGCTTCGGATTCAAACATGACGCCGCGAAACATAAAATCTCGCAAGTCTTTCAGTGGATTAATCAATGAGATGCTCCTTCAGTGATTTGAATATAGCGTTAAAAACCTCGATGTCTTTGGTGGCAGGAAGATGTATTTGAATGTTGTAGTGTAGGCTTGGGCGAGTATGTTGTCGCGTGCTTTGATCTGTTGTCGTTATTGATGTTGATTTTGTAGATGATTCTTCATGGGGTATCTGCGTGTTGTCATGCTTTTTATCAGATGTAGGAGAGAGGTCTGCAAGGTCAAGGAGGGCATAGAATGTGCTTGCCATTAATTTTGCTGTGTGTGGGCTGGTGTTGTGGGTGCTCTTGAACTTTCCTTCTATAAGCTCTCTGTCTGTCGCTTTTGGCGTTTGTTTAATTGTAAACAGATCTCCATAAGCCTCCTTGAGGGCGTCCGCCATGATTCGTTTTGATTGAGCTGTGTTGCGGTATTCATGGTAGCGAGACGTTGGTGACCCATCTGCGGAAAGAAAGCCTAAAGCTTTAAGTAGCGGAATTACCGCTCTATAGTTTGAAGAATTGTATCCCCAGTCCTTGAGGTGCTGGTTAGTAAACTTGTCGGGCGCAGCCCCTTCAGAGATACGAGTGAAAAGTTCAGGAAGTTGGCCATAAACTTGGACGTATGCGTTCGTGAGTGCCATTTTCCTCTCAACTTTTTTAGATATTATGTAGGGTCTGTTGAGTGCCTGTATGATTTTTGGGTGCGTTGGACTGGTTACACCTGGTCGCGTACCCGCTGCCGCCGGTCGGCGATGACCCTGCCCAGCCAGTCGCGCAACTGGTCCAGGTCCTGCTGGTGAATCTTTTCCGAAGAATCCAGCAGCAGGCGCAGGGTGTCCACATCCTTGCGGATGGCCCCCACCTCGCCCTCGGCGGAGCGGGCAAGGTCGGCCAGAAGGTCCATGGCCGACTGCCGGGCCGCAAGTGTGGACAGGGCGGCGGCAATGGTGTCCAGGGCGCGGGTCTGGTGTTCGATGAGTGCGTACAGCGCGTGCCCCGGTTCCACGCCGCCAACGGGGACGGGCGGGACGGCGGGGGCGTCGTCGGGCACGGGTACCGGCTGTACCGGCTGGGGCGCGGTGCTTGCGGTGGCGCGTGTTGCGGAAGTGCCGTCCGCAGCCCCGGCCCTGCCGGGGGCGGATTGCACGGCGGCATTGCGGGGAAAGCGCCGGGCCAGGATGGCCTCTACCGCGCTGGCGGTGCGGGCGGTGTGCATGGCCTCGATGATGGCCTCGATGATGGTCAGGGTCTCCACGCGGTAGCGGCGGCGGCGCCCGTCGCCCACGGTGGGCATGAATGCCGCGAAGCGCTTGCAGTAGTAGCGCGCGGTGGATTCCGGCAGGGAAAGGCGACGGGCGATGTCGGCGATGGTCAGCAGGCCGTCGTCGGACGGCGGCGCGGACTGTGCGGTATCGCTCGGTGAGGGGCTCGGCATGGTGTGCTCCCGTGGCGTTGTGGCGGATGCGCTGCCCCGGGCGTGCGCATTGCCTGTTGCTCTGGGGCCGTGTGCATCTTTTCTCCTATACGCAATGCGAACCAAGCGCAACAGAACGGGGGGCGGCAGGGGAAAACCGCGTGCTTCCTTGGTTTGCGGGCCGTGAAACGATTGACAAGAAAACGCGGTCACTGCATAGGGTGGGACATGCTGACCGTGGTTCGGTTACGGGGGGAAATCCGCATAGCGCAAGGAGGACATCCTGATGTTGACCAAGGCTGAATTTGTTGCCGCCCTCAAAGAGGCGCTGCCCGATGTGTTCGTGACCAAGGTGAGCGCCGAAAAGGCGTATGACGCGTTCTGCCGCGTGCTCGCCGATGGCGTTGCCAACGGCGCAGGCGTGCGTCTGCCCGGCGTGGGCGCGTTCTCGGTCACCGAGCGGGCCGCCCGCACGGGCCGGAACCCCCAGACCGGTCAGAGCATTTCCATTCCGGCCCGCAAGGCCGTGAAGTTCATGGCCGCCAAGACCCTTGTCGACGGCCTGAACAAGTAGCATTCACGCGTCCGGACGCGAACGGCCGCATCCTTCGGGGTGCGGCCGTTTTCTTTTGGGCATGTGCCGTGCCGCGCGGGGTGTCCGGTTGCGGATCAGGGCATGCCCGGTGCGGGCGGGTCCGCCGGGCGCAGGATGCGCCGCGCGGCAATGAAGGCCCGTTGCCAGTAGTGCACGGTCAGGCTTTCCTCGCGCACGGTGCCGCCGGGCTTGGGGCTGTGCACGAACTGCCCGCCGCCGGTGTAGATGGCCGTGTGCAGGCCAAGCGGGCCGGACCCGGTGCGGAACACGATGATGTCGGCGGGGCGCAGTTCGTTGCCGGGGGGTACCGGGCTGCCGCAGGCGGCCTGTTCCTCGGTGGTGCGGGGCAGGTTCACCCCGTGTTGGTGGAAGGTCCACCACACGAAGCCGGAGCAGTCGAACCCTTCGGCCGGGGTGCGGCCACCGTTGCGGTAGGGCACGCCCAGGGCGGAGCGGGCGGTGCTTACCAGTGCCTGTGACGGCGCGGACGGAGCCTGCTGGCGGACCTGCGACGGGGCTTCCGGCTCCATGATGATCTGCTGCTTGCCCGCGCAGCCCGCAAGTGCCACAACGGACAGCAGCACAAGAGCCAGCGTGGTTCGTCGGATCGTGGTCCGGTTGGCGATGGAAACACCAGGGACCTGGCCGGGGCGGCGGGCGCAATGCGCCGTGCCGCGCGTTCCGCTATGTTGCGGAGTGGCGGTGGTCGTGACGGTGCGGTGCGCGCGTCGATGCATGCCGACGGAGTGTGCGAAGCGCATGGCCGTGCAGTAGCATGAAATCCTGAAAATGCCCATGCATGCGGAGGGGTGATGGCCGACGGGAAGCGGAACGCGCGCGGTGAATGCCGTGACGGCGCCGGGACGGGCCACCGAGCGGACCGGCGGGAGTCACCGGACATGGCGCCAGGCTCCTTTTCTGCCGGGGGTGGTGGCGGCGCCGGGCAGGACGACGGCAGCCGGACCGGGGTCGCACCCTTTCCCCTGTGCGATCTGCTGCCCCTGATGGAGGCTGCGGGCCGGACCATCCTGCACTGGTGCGGCGGGGCCGCTCCGCGCATCCGCCGCAAGGCCGACGATTCTCCGGTCACCGAGGCGGACGAGGCTTCGCAGGCCGTGCTGGCCCAGGGGCTGGCCCGGCTGCGGCCAGGCCTGCCCGTGCTGTCCGAGGAAGGGCGCATTCCCCCGCATGCCGTGCGGGCGGGATGGCCGCGTTTTCTGCTGGTGGACCCGCTGGACGGCACGCGCGGTTTTCTGAACGGCGAAGGGGACTTCGCGGTGTGCATGGCCCTGGTGGAGCACGGCGTGCCCACGGCGGGCATCCTGCATTTTCCCGCGTTGGGGGTGACCTGGTACGGTGGGCGCGGCTGCGGTGCGTGGCGGGTGGAGCATGGCGGCCCGCCGGAGCCGGTGCGCGCCGCCCGCACCTTTCCGCAACGCGCAACAGTGATGCAGGGGCGGGTGCGCCGCACTCCACGGCTGGACGCCTATCTGGCCGCGCACGCGGACATCCGCTCGGCGGCGTTTCCGGGGCGTCCCGGATCACCCGCGCCGGTGCCCATGCCGTCAGACACGGCAATGCAGGACAGGCTGCGCGCCGGGCTGTTTCCACACCGGCGCATGCAGGCGGGCGGGCCCCTGAAATTCTGCCTGGTGGCGGAGGGGGTGGCGCACGTCTTTCCGTGCATGCACCCCACCTGGGAATGGGATACCGCGCCGGGGCAGGCGCTGCTGGAAGGGGCGGGCGGTACGGTCACCCTGCTGGACGGCACGCCGCTGACCTACAACAAGCCGGATATGCGCAACGGGTTCATTCTGGCCGTGGGACCTTCAGACCGTGCGGCGGACGCGCGCGGTGAAAGGCAGGACGCTCCGGCCTGAGCCGCAGTGCGGTATTGCGGTTCGGCTCCACAGGGTGGGCCGGTGATGGGCCGGAATGCGTGGGAAACGCATGGGGGCTGAACGGGGCGCCGGGTGCGCCCTTTTTTGCACGCTGCGCCGGGGCGGTTTCCAGTTCAGAATGGCGCTAACGCTCAGCCCACAAGGCCCGCCCCCCCTTCACGCGCAGCCGGGCCAGGGGCAGGCCGCGCCAGTACAGCAGGGCGGCGTTGGCATTGCGCGGGGCATCTATGCTGCGGCCGGTGAGCAGCCCGGAGATGTCTGCCGGGTCGTCCATGTGCAGGATGGGGACGCCGTCGCCCTGCCCGCCCTGCCCGTCATGCCCGTCATGCCCGTCATGTCCGGCGAGGTCGTGCGGGCCGACTGGGTATGGCATCAGGGTGCGCAGCCGGGGCGAGGGGCGAATGCCGTCCTTGCCCCACTTGCCCAGCGGGTAGCCGCGCCACCGCAATGCGGCGGGCAGCCGTTCCAGCGCGGGCCGGGGCAGGAAATAGGCGGTGTCGCCAAAGGGCGCCACCACGCCGTCGGGCAGCAGGGCCGGATTGAGGCCGGTGTCGGGCCAGGCCGAGGCGGGCAGGGCAGCGGCGCGCACCCGTTCGGCGTCGGACAGGGTCGGGCCGTCGGCAAGGGGGCCTGCGTCGCCGCGTCCGTCCAGCCCCCCGTGGCCGGGCTTGCGCAGGCAGGCGATGAAGAAGCCCTGCGCGCCCGAGCGTTCCGGGTCCACCCGCAAGGTGCCTTCGCAACCGGGCAGTTCCGGTTCGGCGAACACGAAACCCGGCGGCGGGGCCAGCGGCACGATTTCCAGCCCCAGTTCATCGCGGGCGTGCAGCACCTGCGCCTCGTTCTCGTGCACGTTGGTGGTGCAGGTGGAAAAGACCACCCGCCCGCCGGGGGCCAGCAGGCGCGCGGCTTCCGCCAGCAGCAGCCGCTGGATGCCGATGAGCGGCTTGACCTTGTCGCCCTGCCACAGCTTGAGCACCGAGGGGTTGCGCTCCACCGTGCCCCAGCCGGAGCAGGGCGGGTCCAGTTGGATGCGCGTCCACGATCCATCGGGCAGGGGCAGCGCTTCGCCGGGGTGCGAGCAGGCCACCGCGTTGACCAGGTTCAATGTGAAAAGATTCTGGCGCAGGGTGGCAAGGCGGGTGTGGTTGGGCTCGTTGCCCACCACCAGCCCGTGCGGCCCCACCAGCTGGGCCAGGAACCCGGTCTTGCTGCCGGGGCTGGCGCACAGGTCCAGCACGGCGGCGCCGGATTCCGGAGCCAGCGCCAGCGGGGGCAGCATGGACGAGCGGTCCTGGATGTAGATCAGCCCGAAGAACGCGGCCAGGCTGCCGCCCAGGGGGCGCGGTTCTGCCGTGAGGCGGCGGCACCACGGGGAAAACGGCTCCGGGTCGAAGCCGTAGCCCTGGGCGCGGAGCAGGTCCTCCACCAGGGGCACCTGCGCGGGCGGACACACGATGCGGAAGGAGCGGGCGGCGGGTGCGGTCATGGGCGTTCGGGGAAAAGTGATTGATGATGGCTGCGCGGCGGCATGCCGTGATACACGGAAGAAACAGGCCGGACATACGGGAGCAACGGAACCGGGGCATTGTGTCGGGTACCGTGCCGGGCCGACACACCGGGGCCGATGTGCCGGTCGCGCGGCCAGACGCGGCCAGACGCGGCCTGACGGGGTGCGGGCCAGGCCGATCTGCCTCCGGCGCGGGACGTCTCCGCCGCTCCCCGCCAGATGCGACCAAAGGCGGACGGCACAGCGCCGCTCCTACCTTATGGTTGCTTCGGCCATCAAGAGATATTATGAGAGCGTTCAGCGCCAAGGCAATCCCCCTTCCCCTTCCGGGATGCGCGCGGGGATGCGCCCTTGAACCAAGGAGAACCTGATGCAACTGCTCATGCGCTCGGCGGCGCTCGTGCTTGCCCTGCTGCTTTCCGCCGCCACCGCCATGGCCGCACCGGCCCCCAAGAGCTTCGCCGTGCTGCCGTTCAAGGTCAACGGCCCTGCTGGCTACAAGTATCTCGAGCGGGCCATCCCCGAGATGCTCACTTCGCGTCTGTACTGGAAGGACAACTTCCATCCCGTTTCCAAGGAAGCCTCCGCCAAGGTCACCCCGCCGGAAACCGAAACCCAGGCCAGGGCCGCCCAGGCCTCGCTGGGTGCCGATTATGCCGTGTGGGGCAGCGTGACCGTGGTGGGCGAGGATTGCAGCCTGGACGTGCGCGTGCGCGACCGCGACGGCAAGGAATGGCCCAAGTCGGCCAACGCCAAGGTGGCCGGGCTCATCCCCGCCCTGAAGGGCGTGGCCGATTCCATCAACGCCGAGGTGTTCAAGCGCCCCGGCGAGGGTGGCCCCGCCAATGCCGCGCCCAAGGCGGTCAACCAGATGAACCCCGAGCTGGTGCACAACGAGGCCCAGCCCCAGCAGGTCTATCTGAACCCGCAGTTCCGCTACGCGGGCTCGCCGGAAGGCGACAGCCGCATCCGCAGCCAGGCGCTGAACTATTCGGCCGTGGGCATGGTGGTGGAAGATCTTGACGGCGACGGCAAGAACGAAGTCCTCATGCTGGACGACCACGCCGTCTACGCCTACCGCTGGGACAACGGTCGCCTGGTGCCCATGGGCGAATACCGTTCGCCCGGCATGGCCGAATGCCTGAGCATCCGTACCCTGGACTGGAACCGCGACGGCCTGAAGGAAATCGTGGTCAGCGCCTACAACAGCGACGGCGATCCGGAGGCGTTCATCCTCAACTGGAAGGGCGGCCAGTTCACCGAAGTGATGCACCGGGTGCGCTTCTACCTGAACGTGGAAAAGCTGCCCCCGGACTACATTCCCACGCTCATCGGCCAGCGCGGCGATTCCCCCCGCCTGTTCAAGCCCGGCGTGTACGAGATGATGAAGACCGGCGACCAGTTGGTTCCGGGCAAGCGCCTGGACCTGCCCGAAGGCGCCAACGTGTTCAACTTCACCTACCTGCCCGGTGGCAAGGGTGAAGGCGACAAGTGCGTGATCCTTACCGAAAACGAGCGCCTGCGCGTGCACACCGACCGCGGCGCCCGTCTGTCCGAAACCGACGAGAACTACTCCGGTTCGGCCAAGGGCATTCCCGAGGAACCCTCCATGCCCGGTCTCGGCAAGGACCGCGTGCAGCTGAAGAACATCTACTTCGTGCCGCTGCGCATGTATGCCGTGAACCTGGACCGCGACGACAACTGGGAACTGCTGGTCAACCGGCCCATCTCCACCGCGTCGCAGTTCTTCGAGCGCTACCGCTTCTTCCCGCAGGGTGAAATCCACGCCCTGTACTGGGACGGCGTGGGCCTGAACCTGCAATGGAAGACCCGCCGCATCAAGGGCTCCGTGGCCGACTTCACCGTGGGCGACTTCAACAACGACGGCGTGACCGACATCGTGCTGTGCGTGAACACCCACCCCGGTGCCCTGGGCCTGGAAAGCCGCAAGACCATGCTGCTGGCCTACCCCCTCGACCTGTCCAAGGCCGATCCCAACACGGCGCCGGACAAGACCGAGAACGAACAGCAGTAGCCCGGCATCGGGCAGGCCTTCCCCCCTGCGGGAAGCGCCCCTTGCCCCGGTTCGTCCCCGGTTCATCTGATGACCACGCCCGGCGGGATGCCAAGCTCCCGCCGGGCGTTTTCGTAACGGGACAACGGCGTTGCGGGAATGGCGGGTACACGCCCGCGTCCGCCGGGGGGGGCGGCGTCGCCCCCTGTCGTACGTGCCACCCTGTCGTACGTGGCGTTCGCATCACTGGTGCCGTCCGAGCCATTCGGGGCCGCCCGCTGACGCCGCCGACCTCCGGCATGCGGGCGCGGCGCCGTCATCTTCAATCCACGGAATCCATTCATGGCAGAACCGCTCGTGGTCACCGCCGCAGAGGCCGGACAAAAGCTGGTGCAGTACCTGCAACGGCGTTGCGGCGCGCCGCAGTCGGCCATCCAGCGTTGGGTACGCACCGGGCAGGTGCGCATCAACGGGGGGCGCTGCAAGCCCTTCGACCGCGTGGCCGAGGGCGACGTGGTACGGGTGCCGCCCTTTGCGCTGGCGGGCGGTGTGCATGCTCCGGATGCCGGGGCGGACGCAGGGCGGGAGGCCCCGGCAGAGGCGGGCGGAGGAAAAGAGCGGGGCTCCGCCCCGCGCCCGGAGCTTCGGGAATCCCCCTTGCCCGTCGTGGGGCGCGCAGAGGGGCTGCTGGTGCTGCTGAAGCCCGCCGGGCTGGCGGTGCAGCCGGGCACCGGCCATGACGACTGCGTCACCGCCCGGCTTGCGGCGCAGTACGCCGGGGCGGACTTTCTGCCCACGCCCGCGCACCGGCTGGACCGCGACACTTCGGGCCTGTTGCTGGTGGCCACCAGTTATGCCCGGCTGCGGGCGCTGTCCGACGCCTTTGCGGCGCGCGAAGGGCTGGTGAAGGAATACCTGGCCTGGGTGGCGGGGCGCTGGCCCCACGCGGAGGCGCTGACCCTGCGCGACCGTCTGGAGAAACAGGGTGAACCCGGACGCCAGAAGGTGCGCCGGGTGGACGGGGATGGCGCGGCCTTTCGCGCCGCAAGGCCCGGCGGCCATGCCGCGATCTTCGCGGCGTGCGATGAGGGCGCGGTCCACGCGGCCTGCGATGATGTCGCGGGTCGCCACGCGGCCTGCACCGTCACCCCCCTGCGGCCCGGCGATGCGGCATCGCTGCTGCTGGTGCGCCTGCACACCGGGCGCACCCACCAGATCCGGGTGCAGCTTTCGGAGCGCGGGCACCCCATCATGGGCGACCGCAAGTACGGCGGCCCCGCCTGCGGGCAGGGCATGCTGCTGCATGCCGTACGCCTGACCCTGCCCGACGGCGAATGCTTCACGGCCCTGCCGGACTGGTCCGGACGCTGGAAGGTGGACGGCGGAGAACTGCCGGATGCGCCCGCCCCTGCGGATATCGCCCAACCCTGATCTTTTCGCCCGTACACGTCCCCCCGTACACATCCGCCCGTACGGCACGACGGGCTCTTTCGCGCAGGCTTTTCCGCCAAGGACGGTGCACCGGCATTGCGTGGCGCGTGCCGTGGCTCCGGACGTCCGCCGACCCGAGCGGACCGTGCGGGTCGGCACGGCGTCCGCGCCGCCTTGCGGCACAACGAACAGGGGCGGCACGCCGCATGGCGCACCGCCCCCAGGTATCTATCGTACCAGCCTGTAACCCGTCCGCTACTTGGCCGCCTCGATGAGCGCCAGGCACCGCTTGGCCAGCGCCGTGACCTCGGGCTTGGAAATCTGGTCGTCGGCCCCCACCGAATCGCCCTTGTGGCGCAACTTGTCGGTGATCAGTGACGAGAACAGCACCACCGGCAGGTTCTTCAGCGCCGGGTCTTCCTTGACCTGCTTGCACAGGTTGTGACCGTCCATGCTGGGCATTTCGATGTCCGAAACCAGCACCTGCACGTAGTCGGTCACGGGGCGCTTGTCCTGTTCGGCCTTGCGCTTGATTTCGACCAGCCGCTCCCAGGCCTCCCGGCCGTTGTTCACGGCCTCCACCTCGAAGTTGGCCTTCTGCATCAGGTCCTTCAGCATTTCGCGGATCAGGCCCGAATCGTCGGCGATGAGGGCGCGGTAGCGGGTGTTGGCCGACCAGTCCACGGCCTCGTCCAGGCGCAGTCCCAGTTGCGGGTTGAGGTCGGCAACGATCTTCTCCAAGTCCAGGATGAAGATGATCCGCCCCTCCAGCTTGACCACGCCGGTGATGGAGTTGTTGGACAGCGCCGCCACGTACTTGTTCGGCGGCTCCACTTCCTCCCAGCTGATGCGGTGGATGCGGTTGACGCCGGAGACCATGAACGCCGTGGTCACGTTGTTGAATTCGGTAACGATGACCTTGGGCGGTTCGCTTTCGGTGCGCTGCTTGCCCAGCCACTGGCTGAGATCCACCAGCGGGATGATGTGCGAGCGCAGGTTGAACGCCCCCAGTACCGAGGGGTGCTGCACCTCGGGCAGGCCCGTGACCTTGGGCATGCGGATGATTTCCAGCACCTTGGCCACGTTGACCCCGTAGTAGCCCCGGTAATTGGGCGTTGCGGGGTCGGTGGAGCTTTCCTCTAGGTGAAATTCCACGATCTCGAGCTCGTTGGTCCCGGCTTCGAGCAGGATGTTGGTCTGGGACATGGTCCCCTCCGTTGGTGCGTCGCGTCTTTCGGTACGTGCGGTGCGCCTGGCTTCCGAAGCGGGTTCCGCCAGCCGGAAGGGGAGACACTCCGGTTTCGGCTGGCAGGAACGCTCTGGAACAGGATTACAAGGATTCCAGAAACCGCTGCACGGCGTCAATAAGACTTTTCGGCGTAGAGGCCCCTGCCGTTAGTCCAATGACTGATTTTTTTCGCAACTCGTCCACGGGAAGCTGGTCCACGGTCTCCACGTGCACCGTGAACACCCCCTGCGCGCGGGCCACGTCGGCCAGGCGCCGGGTGTTGCCGCTGTCAAAGCCGCCTACCACCACCATGGCCTGCACCCGCCGGGCAATGTCCACGGCCTCCTGCTGGCGCTTGCGGGTGGCGTCGCAGATGGTTTGCAGCACGGGGATATCGCGGCCCAGGCGCTGCCGCAGCCAGGCCACCACGTCCTCGAAGGCCGCGCGGTCCTGGGTGGTCTGGGCGGCCAGGAAATAGTTCACGTCGTCGGGCAGGGCCAGCCCCTTCAACTCGTCCAGCGAGCCGAAGACCGTGGCACCCTCCCCGGCGTAGGACAAAAGCCCGCGCACTTCCGGGTGGTCGGCCTCGCCGAACAGCAGCAGGGTGCCGCCCCGGCCCCGTTCCTCGGCAATGCCGAGCTGGGCGCGCTTGACCTTGGGGCAGGTGGCGTCCACCACCGAGGCGCCGGTGGCGTTCAGGGCCGTTTCCTCGGCCACGGGAATGCCGTGGGCGCGGATGACCACCCGCTGGCCGGGAGTGACCTGCGCGGTGTCGCGCAGGCAGCGCACCCCGCGCTCCTCGTAGTGGGCCATGACCTGCGGGTTGTGGATGATGGGGCCAAGGGTGGCGATGGGCGCATTGCTTTCGGTCACCTCGCGGTCCAGCTTGCGCAGGGCCAGGCTGACCCCCATGCAGAAGCCCGCAGTGCGGGCGCGGACGATCTTCATGGCCGGGCATCTCCGTCGGAGTGGGCGGGGTGGGCGGTGGTGTCGGTGTTGCCGCCGTCTTCGGCGAACGCCTGCTGCGTCAGGTGGGTTTCCAGCAGTTCTTCCAGCAGGTCGCGGTCCAGGCACGAGGCCAGCCGGTTGCGCAGCGCCCGCACGCCGGGAATATGGCGCACGTAGCGCGGCACGAAGGTGCGCATTTTGAGCAGGGCGGTGCGTTCGCCGGAATGGGCCAGGGCCAGTTCCAGATGGCGGCGGATGAGCGCCTTCAGCCGGTCGGCATCGGGCGGCGGCGGCTGGCTCCCGGCCAGCAGGGCGCGATATTCGTCGAAGACGGCGGGGTTGTTCATGGCCCCGCGCGCAAACATCACCGTGGCCACGCCCGCCTCGCGCACGCAGCGCACCGCGTCCGCCGCCGTGAACAGGTCGCCGCTGGCGATGACCGGAATGGACAGCGTTGCCGCAAGCTCTTGCAGGGCGCTCCAGCGTGCCCCGCCGCCAAAGCCCTGCCGCGCGAAGCGGGGGTGCAGGGTGATCCAGCCCGCGCCCGCGTCCTGAAGGCGCAGGGCCATCTCGCGCCAGGTTTCCTCACCCATCTGCCAGCCCAGCCGCATCTTGAAGCCCACCCGGCCTGCACCGGCCACCTCCACCATGGCGCGGGCCACGGCCAGGGCGTTGTCCATGTCGCGGGACATGGCCGAGCCGCAGCCCGTCTTGACCACCTTGGGCACCGAGCATCCCATGTTCAGGTCGAACCAGCGGAACCCCTGTTCCAGAAGCCCCGGCATGACCGTGCGCATGATGTCCGCGTCGGCCCCGAACAGTTGCAGGACAAGCGGTGCGTCTTCCGGCGTTGTCGCCAGCAGGTCGCGCGTGCCGGGGCTGTGGTACAGCAGCCCCTTGGCGCTGACCATTTCGGTGCAGCAGGCAGCAGCGCCGTGTTCGCGGCACAGCAGGCGGAAGGGCAGGTCGGAATACCCGGCCAGCGGGGCCAGCCAGGGGGCGTCGGGCCGCAGGGGCGGGGCCTCGGAAAGGTGGGGTGCGGGGGATGCGGTGTCGGTCATGCGGGGTGCGGGCGGCGCGCCGGGTGGCGGGCAGGTTGGCGTGGTCGGGTTGCGGTGCACGGGGTGGGAAGGGGTTTTGTACGCTTCCGGCGGGCGGGGGGCAACGCCCCCCCGCGCCCCCCCCCATGTCCCACTGTCATGGGCATTTGCGGGCAAGGGGTGGCCAGGGGGGCGCAGCCGGGATGCCCCACAACATTCCGTAAATAAAGCAGAAGAGCGTGAAATTTTTGCCGCAAGGGTATTGCCGATGCCCCGGAATCAGGCCAGCAGGCCGGCCCCCCCGTGCAGCGCGGCCAGCAGCAGCCCCAGCGGGTCGGACGGCCCGGCGGGCAGGGGCCCGGTGGACAACAGGGCGATTTCGGTGTTGCCGGTACCGGACAGACCTTCTGCCAAAGGCTCCAGCAACGCATCGAGCCCGTCGGGATGTTCCGCCATGACCCGGAAGGCCAGACGGGCCGGAACCTGGGGGGTGGCGGGGCGCAGCAGGCCGTGCAGCAGGAAGTGCCCCGGAAAGCAAGGGGGCGATGCGCTGCCGGTGGGGCTGTCCGGCGTGCCGAGGGCACTGGTCGGGCCGCGTGCCCCGCCCAGCAGGATGCGGGTCAATCCGCCCCCCGTGGAACCCGGTTGCGGCGGCAGCACCGCGCAGTCCAGCGCGCGGGCCGTGGGGCACAGCCACGGCAGGTGCAGCAGGGCCACGCCGGGGTGCGCCGCGCGCAGCACGGGCAGCAGGGCCAGCCGGGCGCGCTGGCAGGCCAGGAACAGCCCGGCGGTTTCCGCGTCTTCGGCCACGTGTGCGGCAAGGGCCGCATGGCGCGCGGCGGCGGTGGTTGCGGCAGGGGAGGGGCTGGGTGCGGCCCGCTCCACGACGTCGGCCTGTCCGGTCCCCGTGGCCGATTCGGTCCCCGCCGTCCACTCCGGGAACAACGTAACGGCAAGCCGGGCGTCCAGCCGGTCGCGCGCGGCGGCGTAGTCCGCCGCCAGCCGGGCGGGCGATGGAGGCGGCGTGGCCGCGCCGTTGCCTTCCGCCAGCAGGCGCAGCACGATGTCCGGCTCCGTGCGTTCCACCCGGAACAGCAGTTCCGTGCCGGGCTGTGGAAAGGCAGGCATGGAGGCCAGCAGGGTCTGCCCTTCGATGTCGGCCCAGCCCAATCCGCCGGCGTTGGCTCCCGGCCCGGCAAAGGCCGCCGACTGCGCCGCCGGGCGCAGGAATACGCCGCGCACCGTGTCGCCGGGGCGATGAGCCCGCCGGAAGCGCGCCGCGCGTTCCGGGTCGTGCCCGGCGCCCTGACGGTCGTCGAAGCTGCCGGACAGCCCCGTGGAGCCGGTACCGGGGGTGTGGCGGATGCGCTCGCTCATGCCTGGGCGCCCCCGCCGGGACGCCCTGCATCCGTACCGGCATCCGCCATGGCGCCGGTGCCCGCCATGACCGAGGGAACCGTCGCGTCTTCCGCCCCCGTGCCCGTGCCGCCCGTTCCCCCGGTGCCGTCACTGCCCCCGGCGTGGTGGTCGCGGCGGCAGCGTCCTTCGTTGGAAGACTTGCAGGCGTCGCACACCGCGCCCTTGAGGTAGCGGCGGTAGCACAGGGCCAGGGCGTCGGACAGGGTTTCCGCCATGTTGTCCGCGCCCAGTTGCGGCAAAAGGCCGGATCGTTCGAACACCGCGCGCACGGCGGGCTTTACCCCGCTCAGCACCAGGGCCACCCCGCGCCGCTGGCATTTGCGCAGAAACTGCTGGAAGGCGTGCACGCCCGTGGCGTCCACCCAGTGCACCTGGCGCAAATGCAGGATCACCGCGCGGTGCCCGAAATCCTCGTATTCGTACAGGCGTTGTTCCAGTTCATCCACGGCCCCGAAGAACAGCGTGCCCTCTATGGAATACACGGCCAGGTTGGGGCAGCACGGCCCGGCGGGCAGCCCCTGCAATTCCGGGCTGTCGCAGGTATCCATGCGCGACACCAGCGGATGCGACACCTTGCGCAGAAACAGCACCAGCGACAGCAGCACCCCCACGAACACGGCCTTTTCCAGGTCCAGCAGCAGGGTGGCGGCAAAGGTGGCCAGCAGCACCGTGCGGTCGGCGCGGGTGGCCTTCAGCGCCAGAGCAATGCCGTGCTTGTCGATCATGCCCCAGGCAATGATCATCAGGATGCCCGCCAGCGCGGCAATGGGAATGTACGCGGCCAGCGGGGCCAGCAGCAGTACCGCCAGCAGGGTGATCACGCCGGAAAGCGCCCCGGCGAAGCGGGTGCGCGCCCCGGCCACGAAATTGACGGCGCTGCGGGTGAACGAACCGCTGCCCGGAATGCCGGAAAAGAATCCGGCGGAAATGTTGGCCAGCCCCTGGGCCACGAATTCGCGGCTGCCGTCCACCTGCTCGCCCCGCGCACCTGCCAGGGTCTTGGCGATGGACAGCGCCTCCACCACGCCCAGCAGGGCAATGGCCAGGGCGGGCATGAACAGGTCACGCATCACCTGCGCGTCGGGCGCGGGCGGCAGCGAAAAGGGCGGCAACCCGGCGGGGATGGCCCCGACCACCTTCACCCCGTGCGCGCCAAGGTCCAGCGCCCATGCGGCCACGCCCGACGCGGCCACGGCCAGGAACGCGGCGGGCAGGCGGCGGTGCACCCGCGCGATGCCCAGCGCCACGGCCATGGCGAACAGCCCCGTGCCCAGCGCCCACGGGTTGGTCTGGGGCAGATGACGCACGGTGGACAGCACCAGTTCGAGGAACGTGGGCGCGTTGCCGATGCTGACGCCCAGCAGGTTCTTGAGCTGTCCCACGGCAATGAGCACCGCCGCCCCGGCGGTAAAGCCCACCATCACCGAATGGGAGATGAAGTGCACCAACTCGCCCAGCCGGGCCAGGCCCATGACCACCTGAAGCAGCCCGGCCAGGATGGCCACGCCGAACACGTAGGCCATGCGCGTTTCTTCCGGCAGGGCGGACAGGGGCACGCCGTTGACCACGGTTTCGGCCATGGTGGCGAAAAGCAGCATGGCGATGGCGTTGGTGGGGCCCGCGATGAGGTAGCGCGAGGCTCCCCACAGCGCGGCCACGATCACCGGCACGATGGCCGCGTACAGCCCGTACCTGGGATGCACCCCGGCAATGACCGCATAGGCCATGGACTGCGGCAGGGCCACCACGGCCACGGTCAGCGCGGCCAGCATGTCGGCCCGCAGCGCCTGCATGGAATAGCTGCGCAGGCTTTCCACGAAGGGCAGGGCGGCGCACAGCAGCTTGTCGCCCAGGCCGCGCGGGGGCACCGGGCAGGAAGGGCCGCCGGAAGGCGGGGACGGCGGCGGCGGGGCGGAACTGCCGGGATTGGCGGAACTGGCCGGATCGGCGGGATCGGGGGGGCCACCGGTTGCGTGGGGCGTGCCTGGCGTGTCTGCTGTGTCGGACATGGTCTCACCATTGGGCTTGGGGGCGCCCCCGCCGGAATGCATGGGGGTGCCGAGCATGCCCCCAGAATGCCTCTGAAGGGGGCTGGTGTCCAGCGTGGTGACCGGGGAGGGGAAGCGCCACGGCCAGGGGCGTCCGCGACGGGTTTTTGTCCATGGCCCGCTCCGAAACCGTGCCGTGGCCGCCCCGGTGTCACCCGCCGGTCTCTTCCGCCGCCACCGGGGCCTTGCGGCCCAAGGCTGTCCGCCGCCCGGTCCGGCACCGTGGCCCGCATCTTGCTGTACCGCGCGCATGGATATCTTCGCCTTCGACACCGCCGCCATGCTCAGCTTTGTTCTCACCTTCATGCGGGTGAGCCTGGTGCTGTTCCTGCTGCCCTTTTTCGGGGCCGACGCGGCGCCCATGCAGGTCAAGGTGGCACTGTGCATGGTGTTCACCCTGGCGCTGTGGCCGCACGTGTCCCTGCCGGGCGGGCAGATGCCCACGCACCCCTTTTCGCTCATCGTGTTGCTGGCGGGCGAGCTGATCATGGGCCTGATGCTGGGCATGACCGTGCACTTCCTGTTCGCGGGCATCCAGACCGGCGGCCAGGTGCTGGCCACCCAGATGGGCTTCACCATGATCACCCTGGCCGACCCGCTGACCGGGGCCAGCGTCAGCATCACCTCGCACCTGCTGTACATGGTGGCCATGCTCAGCTTTCTGGTGCTGGACGGGCACCTGTTCATGCTGCGGGCCTTCGTGCGCACCTTCGAGCTGGTGCCCGCTGGCGGGCTGTTGCTTACCCCCCCGCTGATGAAGGAAATCGTGGCCCTGTCCGGTTCCATGTTCGTGCTGGCCGTCAAGATCGCCGCGCCGGTGCTGGTTTCGCTGTTTCTGGTGGAACTGGCCCTGGCGCTCATGGCCCGCGCCGCCCCGCAGATGAACCTGCTGATGATCGGCTTTCCGCTCAAGATCGCCGTGGGCTTCTTCTTCATCGGCATGCTGTTCACCATCATGGCCGACAAGATCCGCGAATTCATCGTGGGCATGGACCCCATGATGTTGCACCTGCTGCAGGCGGCCAGCCCCCTTCTGAACCGCTGAACCGCTGACCACCTGCCGCGCTCCCCTCCGGCCAGGGCGCTGCAGGAACCCTGACGGGAGCTGCCATGGCGCAGAGCGATCCGAGTAAAACAGAAAAAGCAACGCCGAAACGGCGTAACAAAGCGCGCAACAAGGGCAACGTCCCCAAGTCGCAGGAACTCACCAAGGCCCTGACCATTCTGGCGGGCTCGGTGGGCCTTTTGTTCTACATCGACTTCCTGGCCAAGGACATGCAGACCATTTTCCGGCATTTCCTCGGCAACGCCTTCGGGTTCAATCCCAACCAGCAGAACGTCATCAAGCTGCTGATGTGGATTGCCGGAGAACTGGCGGCCATGCTGCTGCCCATCATGCTGTTCATCGGGTTCACCGCGTGGCTGGTGCTGCGGTTGCAGGTAGGCCAGTTGTGGACCACCGAGGTCTTCAAGTTCAACTGGTCGCGTTTCAACGTCCTTGCGGCGCTGAAGCGCATGTTCGCCTCGCCCGAAACGTTCATGCGCCTGGGCAAGAGCCTGTTGCAGGCCCTGTTCATCGGTGTTGCGCCGTACATCATCATCCGGCGCGAGATGCACAACTTTCTGCCCCTGTACTACTCCGACGCCCAGGGCGTTGGCGTGTACATGCTGAAAACCGGGTGGGACATGGTGCGCTATGCCCTGGTGCCCATGTTCATCATAGCCATAGCGGATTTTTGGTATACCCGCTGGAGCTATGAAGAAAACCTGAAGATGACCAAGGACGAAACCAAGGACGAACGCAAGCAGGCCGAGGGCGACCCCGTGATCCGCGCCCAGCAGCGCCGCAAGATGATGCAGATGATGGCCAAGCGCATGTTGCAGGACGTGCCCAAGGCCGACGTGGTCATCACCAACCCCACCCACTTCGCCATCGCCCTGCGCTACGACGCCACCGAGGCCCCGGCCCCCATCGTGCTGGCCAAGGGCGCGGACAACCTGGCCCAGAAGATCAAGGAAGTGGCGCGCGAGCACGGCGTGCCCATCCGCGAGAACAAGCCGCTGGCACAGGCTTTGTATAAAGCGGTGGAAGTCGGCGACATGATTCCCGCCGAACTGTTCCAGGCCGTGGCCACCGTGTTGGCCAGCCTGTGGAAATTCAAGGCGGGGCGGGCATCGTAGGCCCCGCGCCACGAACCTGAAGCGAGACCCGGACAACTCCGGAAGGTGTCAAGAACATGGCTGCCAAACCAGGATACGCACCCAAGATCGACTACCAGCGCTTTGCCAAGCAGGGCGACCTGCTGCTGGCGGGCGGCGTCGTCACGATCCTGTTCGTCATGCTGGTGCCGCTGCCCACGTTTTTCCTGGACATGCTGCTCTCGCTCAGCATCTCGCTGTCGCTGGTGATCCTGGTCACCTCCATGTTCATGCTCTCGCCGCTGGAATTTTCCATCTTCCCGTCGTTGCTGCTGGTCACCACCCTGCTGCGGCTCGCGCTCAACGTGGCCTCCACCCGCCTCATCCTGCTGCACGGCGACGAAGGCACCGACGCGGCGGGCCAGGTCATCCAGGCCTTCGGCGAATTCGTGGTGGGCGGCAACTACGTCATCGGCGCGGTCATCTTCATGATCCTGTTCATCCTGAACAAGATCGTCATCACCGCGGGCACCACGCGCATCGCCGAAGTGGCCGCGCGCTTCACCCTGGACGCCATGCCCGGCAAGCAGATGGCCATCGAGGCCGACCTGAACGCCGGGCTCATCGACGAGGAAGAAGCCACCGCCCGCCGTACCAACATCCGCAAGGAAGCCGACTTCTACGGCGCCATGGACGGCGCGGGCAAGTTCGTGCAGGGGGACGTGAACGCAGGCATGTTCATCACGATGATCAACGTCATCGGGGGCATACTGCTTGGCGTCTTCCAGAAGGACATGGAATGGCGCGACGCGCTGACCACCTACACCCTGCTGTCCATCGGCGACGGCCTGGTGGCCACCATTCCCTCCATCATCGTCTCCACGGCGGCGGGCCTCATCGTCTCGCGCGCGGCGGCGGAAGCGAAGATGGGCGAGGAATTCGTGGGCCAGTTGTCGTACAACTCGCGCGCGCTCAAGCTGGTGTCCGGCGTGCTGATGCTGTTCGCCCTGGTGCCCGGCCTGCCCACGCTGCCGTTCCTTACCTTTGGCGCAGGGCTGTACGGCATGTCGCGCCTGGTGGGCGACAAGCAGGACGCGGAGGCCGCCGCAGATGCCAAGGGCGCCAAGGGCGCCAAGGGCAAGAAGAAGGGCGATTCGCTGGATACGCCGGAAGAAGTGCAGACCCTGCTGCCCCTCGACACCCTGGAACTGGAAGTGGGCTACGGCCTGATTCCCCTGGTGGACGAGGATCAGAACGGCAACCTGCTCTCGCGCATCCGCTCCATCCGCCGCCAGTTCGCCCTGGACATGGGCGTGGTGGTGCCCTCGCTGCACCTGCGCGACAACCTGCAACTGAAGCCCGGCCAGTACTGCGTGCTGGTCAAGGGCAACCAGGTTGCCTCGGCGGAAATTCTCGTGGACCACTATCTGGCCATGGATCCGGGCAACGCCAAGCATCGCATCCGGGGCATCGAAACGCGCGAGCCGGCCTTCAACCTGCCCGCCCTGTGGATACCCGAATCGCAGAAGGAAGAAGCCATGCTGGCGGGCTACACCGTGGTCGACCCTTCCACGGTCATCGCCACCCACCTCACCGAGGTGTTCAAGCGCCACCTGGGCGACTTCCTGGGCCGCCAGGAGGTGCAGGGCCTGCTGGACAACCTGGCCAAGCACGCGCCGAAGGCCGTGGAAGAGCTGGTGCCCGGCATCCTGCCGCTGGGCACGGTGCAGAAGGTGCTGCAAAGCCTGGTGCGCGAGAACGTTTCCATCCGCGACCTGCTGACCATCGCGGAAACCCTGGCCGACTATGGTCCGGCGGTGAAGAACGCCGACACCCTGACCGAGTACGTGCGCGAACGCCTGGCCCGCTCCATCGTCAAGCAGTACATGGACAGCGAGGGCGGCCTGCCCATCGTCACCCTGGACCAGGCCGTGGAAAAGACCGTGCAGGAAGCCATTCGCCAGACCGACGGCGGCAACTACCTGGCCCTCAACCCCGGCATCGCCCAGCGGCTCATCCAACGGGTGAACAACGCGGTGGAGCGCGCCGTGAACACCGACGGGCAGCCGGTCATCCTGGCCTCGCCCGTGTCCCGGCCCCATCTGGCCCAACTGCTGATGCGCTTTCTTCCCAACGTCCCCGTGATCTCGCAGGCCGAGATTCCTTCGGACATCCGGCTGCAATCGGTGGGCAGCGTGGCCTTTGATTAAGGGTAACAGCCCCTGAAAGGGGCAACCCCACGGCGGCAGGGGCGGAACGGGGTTTCGCCAGGCCCGCGGGGCGGGCGGCGCCGTCAGCGCCGAGAGCATTTTTCTGCAACGGTTACAACTTCAAGGTCGAAATGCTCTGATGCAGATCAAGACGTACACAGGTCGGAACGCGACGGCGGTTCTGGCGAAAATCAAGGCCGAACTCGGGTCGGATGCGGTCATCCTGTCTTCGCGCGAATGCCGCGAGGGCGAGCGCACGTGGCACGAGATGAGCGTGGGCATCGAGCATGCGGCCGCGCCCGGCGTTGCCGGGGGCGCGGGGGCGTCCTTTGGGTCCGGTGGGTCCTTTGGGTCCGGTGGGCCTGGCGGGTCTGGTGGCCCCACTCCCCCCGGCTGGGAGGAATGGCACCGCGAATGGAGCCAGATGAAGGAGCACCTGTTCGCGCTGATGAAGCCCGCCCTGCGCATGGAAGACCTGACCCCCCGCCAGCGCGTGGCCCTGGAATACCTGACGCGCGAAGGCGTGGACGACGGCGTGGCCATGACCCTGCACCGCAGGCTGGCGGCCGATTCCGGCGCCTCGGTGCTGGAAGCCCTGGCGGACATCGTGCCCGTGCGCGGCTGGGGTCTTGCGGCATGGCCGCAGCGGGCCCACGTGTTCGCCGGGCCGTTCGGCGCGGGCAAGACCACGGCCATGCTGCGCATGGCGCTGGCCCTGCGCCGCGAAAAGCCGGACCTGAAGATCGTGCTGGTCAACGCCGACTGCGGGCGTGGCCATGGCCGTCTGCTGCTGAAGCACTACGCGGAACTTTCCGACCTTGTGTACCGCGAGGCCTCCACGGCTGCGGAATTCGCGGCCATCCTGCGCGAATGCCCGGATGCGGGACGCATTCTGGTGGACCTGCCCGGCGTCGCGCGCGACGGCAGCCTGGCCCGCCAACTGGCGATCCTGGGGCTTTCGGGCGCGGGGGCCGGAACCGGGGTTGCCGTGCACCTGGTGCTGCCGCCGCACCACGGCCCGGCCCAGATGGCCGCGCTGCTGGCGCGCTATGCCTTCGAGGGGGCGGGCAGCCTTGTCTGGACGAAGCTGGACGAAGCCTGTACCTTCGGGGCATTGGTGAACGTGGCGGCGGCCTGCGGCCTGCCCGTGTCGGCTCTGTCCTACGGCCCCGGCATGCGCAATTCGCTGGTTGCCGCAAGCGATGCGGCGTTGTGGCGCCTGCTGTTCAAACGGCAACTGCCCGGAGAGTCCCCGGCGCAGGCCGAGTCCCGGCCCCCGGTCCGGACTCCGGCCCAAACGGGGGGCCAGACGGCCATCCGCCCCGGCAGCCTCCGGCCAGACGGAATACGGTCTGACGGCATTCCGGCGAACGCCCGGCCCCTGGCTGGCGCAAGGCCCTGAACCAAGGTTCCGGCGCCGGCGGCAGCCCCGACGGCACACGGCATCCACGGGCGGCCGCGCCAGGCGCGCCCGGCACCGCACGCACCCACTGGAGCTTGCATCGAATGAGCCCCGATCTTCCCCTGGTATTCTCCGTCACCTCCGGCAAGGGTGGCGTCGGCAAGACCAACATCGCCGCCAACCTGGCCTGCTGCCTCGCGCAGGAGGGCAAGCGCGTGGTCCTGCTGGACGCGGACCTTGGCCTTGCCAACGTGGACGTGGTGCTGGGCCTGACCCCGCAGCTGAACCTGTTCCACCTGTTCCACGAAGGCGTCGATCTTTCGGAAATACTCTGCGATACGCCCTACGGCTTCCGCATCCTGCCCGCCTCGTCGGGCATGAGCGAAATGCTGTCGCTTTCCACCGGCCAGAAGCTGGAACTGCTGGAGGCCATGGACGCCCTGGAGGGCGCGGTGGACTACCTGATCGTGGATACCGGCGCGGGCATCAACGACAACGTGCTGTATTTCAACCTGGCGGCCCAAGAGCGGCTGGTGGTGCTCACGCCCGAGCCCACGTCGCTCACCGACGCCTACGCCCTGATCAAGGTGATGAAGCTCAACCATGGGGTGGAGCATTTCAAGGTGCTGGTGAACATGGTGCCCGACGCGCAGACCGCGCGCGACATGTTCACCCGGCTGTACAAGGCCTGCGACCATTTTCTTTCCGGCGTGTCGCTGGACCTCGCGGGCTTTGTCCCGCGCGACCCGGCGGTGCGCAAGGCAGTGGTGAACCAGCGACCCTTCTGCGTCATGGCGCCGGACAGCCCGGCCTGCGCGGCGGTACGCGAGGTGGCCCGGACGGTACAAACGTGGGACGTGGCGGCAAGTCTGGATGGAAACATCAAGTTCTTCTGGAAAAAGCTCCTCTTCCGGCACTAACCCTTGGGAGGCGCTGGAATCGGGGGCTGTCGCCTGGGGCGACTTCTCGCGCGCCGACCAGGAACGGATAGTCCGGCACTACGCGCCCAAGGTGCGGTTTCTGGCCTTGCGCCTGAAGGCCAAGCTGCCCCGCAACGTGGAGCTGAACGAGCTCATCAGCGCGGGCACCCTGGGTCTCATGGAGGCGCTGGGCAAGTTCCGGCCGCAGCTTGGCATCCGCTTCGAGACGTATGCCGAAAGCCGCATCCGGGGCGCCATGCTGGACGAGTTGCGGCGGCTGGACTGGTTTCCGCGCAGCCTGCGGCAACGGGTGCGGCAGCTGGACGAGGCAATCCAGCGCATCGAGCACGAAAAGGGACGCCACCCCACCGAAGCCGAATTGCAGGACGCCACGGGACTGGACCAGAAGGATGTACGGCTGGGGCTTGAGGCATTGCAGAACCAGTTGTGCCTCTCGCTCGACGCCATACAGGACTCGCTGGCCCCCGATGCCTCGGTGCAGGGAGAGGGTGAACCGTTCCAGACCACGGCAACGCAGGAGCTCATAGAGCGGGTGGCGGCGCTGATCGACGAATTGACACCCAGAGAGAAGCTGGTATTGTCGTTGTATTATAGCGACGAGCTGAACATGCGCGAAACAGCCGAGGTCATGGGCATTACCGAGGGGCGCGTCTCGCAACTGCACTCCCAGGCGCTCAACAGGCTGCGCAAGGAATTCAGGAACCACTACGGAGAACACGGCACCGTCTGACTGCGGCGTCCGTTGGTCAGGAGTACGCACAATGCCCTATGACACCAATATGCGTGTCCTCGTGGTGGACGACTTTTCCACCATGCGTCGCATCATCAAGAACATCCTGCGCCAGCTGGGGTTCACCAACGTGGTCGAGGCCGACGACGGCACCACCGCGTGGGAAGTACTGAACAAGGACCGCATCGAGTTCGTCATTTCCGACTGGAACATGCCCAAGATGACCGGCATCGAACTGCTGCGCAAGGTGCGCGCCAGCGAGGAATTCGCCGACATGCCGTTCCTGATGGTGACGGCAGAAGCCCAGCAGGAAAACGTCATCGAAGCGGTGCAGGCCAGGGTGTCCAACTACATCGTCAAGCCCTTCACCGCAGAGACCATGAAGCAGAAGATCGACAAGATCTTCCCGTAGACCGTCATTTCCTGCGGGCGCGGGGCCGCCATCCGGCGGGCTTGCGCCCGTTTGCCGTGCAGGACCGCGCGGACGGCGTTCCGCATGCCGTCCCCTTTCCCCCGGTCGGCCAGCCGCTCCGGAACCCCCGGAAGTTTCCGGTGCATGCCGATACGGCGTCTTCCCATGCCGGTGTTCCCCGGCCGGGTCTGATCCGGACGCCCGTTACCCCGGCGCCCCTGCGCGGGCCGTGCGAGGGACCAGACCATGCTGTTCATGCCCATCGTCACCGCTGCCGTACCCGATTCCCCCGCTGCCCCGGGGGCGGACGGCCTGTTGCCCGACGAGGCGGGCAAGGCGGAACTGGACGCCGGGCAACTGGACGTCGATTCGCTGGGGCCCCCGGTGGAAGACAAGGTCGAACTGGACCTTGAGGACGCCCCCTTCCTGCTGCCGGAAGAGGAAAAGCCGCCCCCCCCGCCGCCTCCCGCTGCCCAGTCCCTTGCGCTGTCGCCCGACGGCGACACCCCCAAGAAGAAGAAATTCGGCCTCAACCTTTCCGGGCTGCTGGCCAACAAGAAGCTGCTGCTCATCGTGGTGGCCGTGCTGGTGTTGCTGCTGGTGGGTGGCGGTGCCGCGTGGTTCCTGCTGCGCAAGAAGGCGCCCCCGCCCGCGCCCCCCGAGGCGGCGGTCCAGAAGATCGTGGTGCCCCAGCAGGCCGCGCCGCCCCCGGCGGAACCGGCCAAGCCCGCCCAGACCATCCTGAGTTGGGAACCGTTCTGGGTGGAGCAGAAGGACGCCAAGGGCGCCATCCGTTTCCTGGTCGTCAAATTCTCGGCACCCACGGAAAACCAGAAGCTGGTGTTCGAGGCGCAGGCCAAGAAGGTGGTCATCCGCGATGCCGTGTACTACTATCTGAAGAACAAGTCGTTGACCTACCTCACCGATGCGGCCAATGCGGAAACGCTGAAGAAGGACATCCTGGCCATCATGAATGAATACCTCAGCATCGGTAAGCTGGAGGATTTGCTGATAGAGAATTATCTGGTCAAGTAAGGGAGCCGCAAGGCTCCCCCGGCGAGTGGCCCGTCGTTCCCGACGGCAGGGTGACCCGCCAGAGTACGCCGCCCCCGCCGACAGCCGACCCGCCCGGCAGCGGGTTTTGCCGTCAGCCGCCGCCACCCCTCGCAGGTGCGTCGCGCGGGGCTTCATGCGGCGATGGAGGTCCGCCGTGTCCGTCGACCCGACGCTTCCCATCGTCATCGCCCAGATGGGCCACGCCGAACGCGTGGCGCACGAGGCGCAGGCACACCCGGAAATGGCCCAGGCTGCCGCCCAGCAGGCTGCGGCCCAGGCGTTGCAGCACGACCGCTCGCAGGTTCAGAAGGCCGGCGAGAGCGGCAAGTCCGAGGTGGTGGACGAGCGCGAACGCAACCGCCAGCAGCGGCGCGCCTTGCTGCTGGCCCGGCGCAAGGCCCGCGCTGCCGAGGAGGAAGAGGAAGAATCCCCCGACTCCGACGACGATCCCTGGTCCGGCAACATCCTGAACATCAAGGTCTGACTGGCTTCGCGGGTCTGACCGTCTTGCGCGGTTCCGGCTGGCTTCGCCGGCATGGCCGTACCCCGCGCGGCAACCCCAACCGGAACACCCATGACCGTATCCCTGTGGACCATCATTCTTGTCAGTGTGGTGGAAGTGGCGCTGCTCGGCGTGCTGCTGGCGTTCTTCCTGCGGCTGCGCCGGTCAGAGGCGCTGCTCAATCGCCTGCAGGCCAACCAGACCCAATTGCTGGAGCGGCTGCGCCAGAACGCGGAGCTCGAGCAGGAGTTGGTGGCCACCTTCGCCCAGCGCCAGGAGCAACTGCGCCACCTGGACCAGCGGTTGGAAGAGCGGGCTCAGACACTGCGCCGCCTGCTGGAACAGGCCGAGGGCATCAGCCGCTCGCCGCAGTTCCTGCGAGAGGTGATCCTGAACGGGCACCGCAAGGGCCGCAGCCTGGACCAGATCGCCCGGTCCACCGGGCTTTCGGTGGACGAGGTGGAGCTGATCCTGGCCCAGGGCGGGTAGCCTGGGCCCATCGTCCTCCGGGCGCCCCTGCGGCGCTGGTTGCCTTTTTTCCGTCCGCCTGCCTGCGCCCATAAGCCATGGGTGCCGAGAAGGCCCTGTCACAGCCCCCCGCCGGATTCCGGCGGGGGGCTGTGACGTTTTGAATGCGGTTCGTTCAGAAAAATATACCGCTATATAGAATAGTTATATGCATATCGCAGTGCTGGCGAGCGGAAGGGCGCTAAAGCGTGTTGACAGTCTTGCATAAGACATCATACACATGTTTCCAACAACGCTCCCCAAGGAGGAACTCCATGTCGATTCAATTTCTGGTGCACGAAGACGGCGATTCCGTCGGCGTCGTGGTTGTTGAAGGCGTCAAGGCCGGTCAGGACCTGACCGGCTGGGTGATGGCCGAGGACCGGACCATCACCTTCAAGGTGCTCAACGATATTCCCATCGGCCACAAGCTGGCCCTGAAGGCCCTGTCCATGGGTGATACCGTGATCAAGTACGGTACCGACATCGGCAAGGTCATCTCCCCCATCAAGCAGGGCGAGCACCTGCATGTTCACAACGTCAAGACCAAGAGGTGGTAGGAAAATGACTGCTAATACCTTCCTCGGCTACCGCCGCGAAAACGGCCGCGTGGGCGTGCGCAACCACGTGGTCATCCTGCCCCTGGACGACCTTTCCAATGCCGCCTCGGAAGCCGTGGCCAACAACGTGAAGGGCACCATGGCCCTGCCGCACCCGTATGGCCGCCTGCAGTTCGGTGAAGACCTTGAGCTGCACTTCCGCACCCTGATCGGCGTGGGCAGCAACCCCAACGTGGCCGCCGTGGTGGTCATCGGCATCGAGCCGCAGTGGACCAGCCGCATCGTGGAAGGCATCGCCAAGACCGGCAAGCCGGTGGCGGGCTTCTCCATCGAGCAGAACGGCGACCACAACACCATTTGCGCCGCCTCGCGCAAGGCCAAGGAATTCATGCACTGGGCCACCGAGCTGCAGCGCGTGGAATGCCCGGTGAGCGACCTGTGGGTGTCCACCAAGTGCGGCGAATCCGACACCACGTCGGGCATCGCCTCCAACCCCACCGTGGGCAACGCCTTCGACAAGCTGTACGAGCAGGGCTGCACGCTGCTGTTCGGTGAAACCACCGAACTGACCGGCGGCGAGCACCTGGTGCTGGAACGCTGTGCCAACGATGAAGTGCGCAAGCAGTTCCAGTTCTTCTTCGACCGCTACGCGAAGCTCGTGGACGACCACAAGACCAGCGACCTTTCCGACTCGCAGCCCACCAAGGGCAACATCGAAGGCGGCCTGACCACCATCGAGGAAAAGGCGCTCGGCAACATCCAGAAGATCGGCCGCAAGGCTCCCGTGGTGGGTTGCCTGGACAAGGCCGAAGCCCCCACCGGCCCCGGCCTGTGGTTCATGGATTCCTCGTCCGCCGCCGCCGAAATGGTCACCCTGTGCGCCGCCGCCGGGTACGTTGTGCACCTGTTCCCCACCGGGCAGGGCAACGTCATCGGCAACCCCATCCTGCCCGTGGTGAAGCTGTGCGCCAACCCGCGCACCGTGCGCACCATGAGCGAGCACATCGACGTGGACGTTTCCGGCATCCTGCGCAAGGAACTGACCATGGACGGCGCTGGCGACAAGCTGGTGGAAATGGCCATCCGCACCGCCAACGGCCGTAACACCGCCGCCGAAGTGCTGGGTCACCGCGAGTTCGTCCTTACCCGTCTGTACGAAAGCGCCTAGTCCCCAGGCGCTTCGGTCCCCCTTGCGGCGCACCTCGTCGCAAGGGGGCATATTCTGCGGCAGGCGTGCGCGTCCGGCATTCCCGGCACACACCAGTGGATACCCCGGGGTAATACCCGGAGGAGCGCATGCCGGACCCGCCCGTCCGGCATGATCCGCGTGCGCTTGCCGCAGCCTTTCGTTTCCGGCGGGGTAGGCCGCAAAGGTTTTGCGCTGGTACGCAGTGCCGCCTGTAGCGCGACCATCCGGCATCCTGCCGAGGCGTTCCGTCTTTTCCGTGCCGTGCGGGTTCGGGAACCGCACGGCGCCAGCGGTACAGCGTGGGCCGAGGGCCTTCGCGCGTGCTGCCGTTACATGCGCCTTGATCCTCCATTCGTTTCGTGTGGCAGCTTGCTTGCTGCGCGCCCAGTGCCGACGCGGTTCCCATGAGGGGGCCGCGTCGCGCTTTTGCGCGTCGGCCCGGTGGATTCCGGGGGCCGTCAGGCAGGCAGGCCGTTTGTGAAAAAGCGCGAAAGGACATGTCGCGTTGTGTGCATGTGTGTGATTGCTCACCATGGAAGAGCATGCGACAAAACGCGTAAGGGCATGCAAGGCGGATGGAGCATGCCTGCAAGACAACCGCATTGATTGAACAAGCAAACAGCGCTGTCATATGGCGCCAGGCTTCGTGCTTTATTTCACTGAGCGCTCAAATATGGAGAGGAGAGGTAGGAATACCGCCATGTTGTCGTAACGGAAAGGTCGCGGAGCATGGGGTAATATTGGGGTAGGAGCCTGCTCTTTCAAAAATAGATGCAATATTACAGCATATTGACGTTTTGGTGAAAAGGCTTGGGCAAAAAAGCTCAAGTTTCGCGTTGACAGTCTTGCATAAGACATCATACACATGCCTCAACAACGCTCCCCAAGGAGGAACTCCATGTCGATTCAATTTCTGGTGCACGAAGACGGCGATTCCGTCGGCGTCGTGGTTGTTGAAGGCGTCAAGGCCGGTCAGGACCTGACCGGCTGGGTGATGGCCGAGGACCGGACCATCACCTTCAAGGTGCTCAACGATATTCCCATCGGCCACAAGCTGGCCCTGAAGGCCCTGTCCATGGGTGATACCGTGATCAAGTACGGTACCGACATCGGCAAGGTCATCTCCCCCATCAAGCAGGGCGAGCACCTGCATGTTCACAACGTCAAGACCAAGAGGTGGTAGGAAAATGACTGCTAATACCTTCCTCGGCTACCGCCGCGAAAACGGCCGCGTGGGCGTGCGCAACCACGTGGTCATCCTGCCCCTGGACGACCTTTCCAATGCCGCCTCGGAAGCCGTGGCCAACAACGTGAAGGGCACCATGGCCCTGCCGCACCCGTATGGCCGCCTGCAGTTCGGTGAAGACCTTGAGCTGCACTTCCGCACCCTGATCGGCGTGGGCAGCAACCCCAACGTGGCCGCCGTGGTGGTCATCGGCATCGAGCCGCAGTGGACCAGCCGCATCGTGGAAGGCATCGCCAAGACCGGCAAGCCGGTGGCGGGCTTCTCCATCGAGCAGAACGGCGACCACAACACCATTTGCGCCGCCTCGCGCAAGGCCAAGGAATTCATGCACTGGGCCACCGAGCTGCAGCGCGTGGAATGCCCGGTGAGCGACCTGTGGGTGTCCACCAAGTGCGGCGAATCCGACACCACGTCGGGCATCGCCTCCAACCCCACCGTGGGCAACGCCTTCGACAAGCTGTACGAGCAGGGCTGCACGCTGCTGTTCGGTGAAACCACCGAACTGACCGGCGGCGAGCACCTGGTGCTGGAACGCTGTGCCAACGATGAAGTGCGCAAGCAGTTCCAGTTCTTCTTCGACCGCTACGCGAAGCTCGTGGACGACCACAAGACCAGCGACCTTTCCGACTCGCAGCCCACCAAGGGCAACATCGAAGGCGGCCTGACCACCATCGAGGAAAAGGCGCTCGGCAACATCCAGAAGATCGGCCGCAAGGCTCCCGTGGTGGGTTGCCTGGACAAGGCCGAAGCCCCCACCGGCCCCGGCCTGTGGTTCATGGATTCCTCGTCCGCCGCCGCCGAAATGGTCACCCTGTGCGCCGCCGCCGGGTACGTTGTGCACCTGTTCCCCACCGGGCAGGGCAACGTCATCGGCAACCCCATCCTGCCCGTGGTGAAGCTGTGCGCCAACCCGCGCACCGTGCGCACCATGAGCGAGCACATCGACGTGGACGTTTCCGGCATCCTGCGCAAGGAACTGACCATGGACGGCGCTGGCGACAAGCTGGTGGAAATGGCCATCCGCACCGCCAACGGCCGTAACACCGCCGCCGAAGTGCTGGGCCACCGCGAGTTCGTGCTTACCCGTCTGTACGAAAGCGCCTAGTCTCCGCTGCCGCCTTCGCGACGGTCGCGAAGGCGGCGTCCCGCCCCGGTCGGTGGCACGCCGGGGCGGGACAGCGGAACACGTTGGAAACCTTGGGAGTCCCTGGAACCCTGGGGGGAGCCATGGACCATCACAGGTAGCGCGCGTAGTGATTGAGTTGCATTGCATGACAGCGAACCAGCAAGGGGCGGGACCGCCAGGGGCGTGATTCCGCGGGACGGCGTAGCAGCCGGACAGGCATGCAAGGGGACCGCCGCACCCATCCCCGCCTTTCGTAGGGCCGGTTCGTACGGGCGCTGCCAGAATTTCGCTCCCCCCGAGGGGGAGCCCGACAGGTGCCTTGAACTTCGAAGACCGAAAAAGGAGCCCTACATGAAAGTGCGTTTCCTTGCGCGGCTTGCCCTTGCGGCGCTGCTCGTCCTCGGCCTTGCGGTAGCCGGTGATGCCTATGCCAAGTACCCCGAAAAGCCCATCAACATGATCATCGCCTTCACGGCGGGCGGGTCCAGCGACGTGCAGGCCCGCATCATGCAGAAGTACTGGAGCAAGTACTCCGACCAGCAGTGGGTGTTCGTCTACAAGCCCGGCGCCGGTGGCGCCATCGGCTTCGGCGAAATCGCCAACGCCCGTCCCGACGGCTACACCATCGGCGGCATCAACGTGCCGCACCTGGTGTTGCAGCCCATGGTCCAGAAGGCCATGTTCTCCATCGACAGCTACTCCTACATCTGCCAGGTCGTGAACGACCCGCAGGCCGTGGTGGTGCGCAACGACAGCAAGTTCAAGTCGGTGAAGGACGTCTTCGAGTTCGCCAAGGCCAACCCCGGCAAGCTCAAGATCGGCTTGGTGGGCCCCAACAGCGGCCACCACCTGATGTTCCTGGACGTGAAGGGCAAGTTCGACTTCCCCGTCACTGAAGTGTTCTACAAGGGCGCCGCCGACCAGAACGCGGCCCTGCTGGGCGGCGAGATCGACGTCATGTTCGGCAACCTGAACGACGTCATGCGCAGCCTTGAGGAAATGACCGTGCTCGGCCTTGCGGCGGAAAAGCGCAACGCCTTCCTGCCCGACGTGGCCACCCTGCGCGAACAGGGCTTTGACGTGGTGTCCGACATCCGCCGCGCCTTCGTCGCCCCCAAGGGCATCGAAAAGGCCCAGCTGGACTACCTGCGCGAAACCTTCAAGAAGATCTGCGACGACCCGGAATACGTCTCCGACATGAAGAAGGCGGGCCAGCCCACCGAATACATGGATGGTGATGCCTTTGCCGCGTACGTTCGTACCCAGAACGAATTCGCCAAAACCATGCTGCAAAAGGCCGGCCTGCTGAAGTAGCAGGCCCTGATACCGCCGGGGAGGGGTGCCATCCCTCCCCGGCCCGTACCAAGGAGCTTCACAATGATGGAATTTATCGGACCGGCCATCATGCACCTGTTCGAGCCGCTGAACATCCTGCTGATGGTCGCGGGTCTGACGGGGGGCATCATCGTGGGGGCCCTGCCGGGCCTTACCGCCACCATGGGCGTTGCCCTCATGGTGCCGGCCACCTTCGCCATGGACGCCACCAGCGGCCTGATCATGCTGGGCGCCATCTACGCGGGTGCCATCTACGGCGGTTCCAACTCCGCCTGCCTCATCTGCACGCCCGGCACGCCCTCGTCCGTGGCTACCACCTTTGACGGCTGGCCCCTGTGTCAGGCCGGACGCGCCGACATCGGCCTCATAACCTCTCTGCTGGCGTCCGTGTTCGGCGGCATCGTCGGCACCGTGTTCCTGCTGTTCCTGGCCGCACCGCTGGCCCGGTTTGCCTTGCAGTTCGGCGGCCCCGAGAATTTCTGGCTGTGCATCTTCGGCCTGTCCACC
Organism: Nitratidesulfovibrio sp.; assembly: GCF_040373385.1. Lineage (NCBI taxonomy): Bacteria > Pseudomonadati > Thermodesulfobacteriota > Desulfovibrionia > Desulfovibrionales > Desulfovibrionaceae > Nitratidesulfovibrio > Nitratidesulfovibrio sp. The sequence goes on from NZ_JBDXXH010000009.1 coordinate 103,442, forward strand.
ATCGCGGTCATGTCGTCGGGCAACATGGTCAAGGGCCTGCTGTCCGGGGCCATGGGCCTGCTGGTGTCCACCGTAGGCATCGACCCCAACGCCGGTGTGCCTCGGTTCACCTTCGGGTACTATCCGCTGGTGCAGGGGGTCGAAGTCATTCCCGCCATGATCGGCCTGTTCTCCTTCTCGCAGGTGCTGTACCTGATCGGCAGCTACAAGCCGTTCATCGCCGAGTACCGGCCCGCCCCCGGCGCCTTTGGTGAAGTTGTGCGTGCCCTTGCGGGCCGCTGCAAGGTCAACCTGATGCGCTCGTCCATCATCGGCACCCTCGTGGGCATGCTGCCCGGCGCGGGCGGCGAGATTGCCTCCATCATCTCCTACAACGAGGCCAAGCGTTGGGACAAGAATCCCGAACGCTTTGGCACGGGCGTGATCGAGGGCGTGGCCGCCAGCGAAAGCGCCAACAACGCGGTCATCGGCGGCTCGCTGATCCCCATGCTGACCCTGGGCATTCCGGGCAGCGCGGTGGCGGCGGTCATCCTGGGCGCGCTGCTGGCCAAGGGCATCCAGCCCGGCTTCAAGGTGTTCACCGCCACGGGCGACCTGGCCTACACCTTCATCATGTCGCAGTTCGCGGTGAACCTGCTGATGATTCCCATCGGCCTGCTGCTGGCCCGCATCATGACCAAGCTGCTCAGCATCCGCCTGACCTTCGTGGCCATCGGCATCGTGGTGCTGTCGGTCATCGGGTCGTACGCCATCCGCAACAGCATGCTGGACGTGTGGATCGTCATCATCTTCGGCTTTCTGGGCTACTTTTCGGGCCGGGTGGGCCTGGATACCGGGGCCATGGCCCTTGGCATCATCCTTGGCCCCATGATCGAGGAAAACCTCGGCAAGTGCGTGCACCTGTCCAAGGCCTCGGGTGGCTCGGTGATCAACGTGTTCCTCGAAAGCCCCATCGCCGTCCTGCTCATCGTGCTCACCCTGCTTTCGCTGGCCACGCCCTTCCTGCTGGACTGGAAGCGCAAGCGGCGCGACTGCGGCTGCGACATTGCGCAGCCCAAGGAGGAATCGAACCATGCGTAGCAGCGTTGCCGACATCACCTCCGGTCTCGCCGTGCTGGTCATCGCCGGTATGTTCCACGCCCAGAGCGGCGACCTTGAAGGGGTCAGCCTGCTGTTCCCCCGGATGCTCATCATCTTCATGGCCCTTGGCGGCATCTACCTGTGCGGCCTTGGCCTGCTGAAGGGCCGCAAGGGCGAGCAGGCGCCGCAGGATGACGAACCCGTGGCGGTGAGCCGGGTGGTCATGATCTCCGCCGGGGCCATCGCCTATGTGGCCATCATTCCCGTGCTGGGCTTCTACCTTGCCTCCGCCTTGTACCTGTTCGGCATGTCCATGGTGCTGAGCGACGCCGGGGGCAGCACGCGCAAGAAGGCCGTGGCTTCCGCCGCCTTCACGGTGGTGCTGTGCCTGTTCGTCTGGATTGGGTTCGCGATGCTGTTGGGCGTTCCCACTCCAGAAGGCATGCTGTTCTGAACCATCCGCCGCACGGCGCAGCTCGCTCCGTCCCCCCGTCGTGCGCATTCCCGGAAGGGTTGCGTGCGGCGGGGGGCTTCCTGTGTCTGGTAAGGATTTTGTTTTACAGAGGATCACATAAGATGCACATCGACCTGAAGTACGGGCACGGCTACGTGTCCCTGGAATTGCCGGATTCCGTCCATGTGGACGTGTTCGAACCGAATCCCGTCGAACCGCTGGCCGATCCTCTGGCGGCCCTGCACGCCGCCCTGGACGAGCCGCTGGGCTGCCTGCGGCTGGAAGACCGCCCGGCCCCGCGTTCCGTGGCCATCGCCGTGCCCGACGAAACGCGTCCCGTGCCGGTGCGGTTGCTGCTGCCGCCGCTGCTGGACCGGCTGTTCGCGGCCTACCCGGCCCTGAAGCCGCAAGACGTGGTGATCGTGGTGGGCGGCGGCCTGCACCCCCCGGCGGACGAGGCCCAACTGGCCCGCGTGCTGCCGGAAGACCTGCGCGGCTGCCGTGTGGTTGCCCATGACGCGGAGCATTCGCAGTTGGCGCGCTTTGGCGCCACCACGCGCGGCACCCCGGTGGAGGTCAACGCCGCCTATGGTGCGGCGGAACTGCGGCTGGTCATCGGCATGGTGGACGCGCACCAGTTCGTGGGCTTTACCGGCGGGGCAAAGGGTGTGGCCATCGGCTGCGCCTCTGCGGCCATGATCGAGGCCAACCACCGCCTGATGCGCGACCCTGCGGCCACCGTGGGCGCCATAGACACCAACCCCGTGCGCCTCGACCTTGACGAGGCCGGTGAACTGGCCGGGGTGGCCATGGCCATCAATGTGGTGCTGGACGCGGCCAAGCGCCCGGTGGCCGTGCAGGCGGGCTGGCCGCCGCTGGTCATGCGCAGTGCCGCCAAGGTCACGGCGCAGGTGTACGGGCTGGCCTATGACGCGCCGTACGACATCGTCATCGCCTCGTGCGGGGGCACCCCCAAGGACCTCTGCCTGTACCAGGCCCAGAAGGGACTGAACACGGCGGTGCAGTGCGCCGCGCCGGGGGCAAAGGTGCTGCTGGTGGCCGAATGCGGCCAGGGCATCGGCGACGAGGTGTACCACGACTATGTGCGGCGCTTTCCGTGTGCGCACGCGCTGAAGAAGGATTTCGAGTCCGGGGCGTTCCGCATGGGCGCGCACAAGGGCTTTCTGTTCGCGCGGGCCACCACCAGCTTCGAGGTGGTGGTGCATTCCGAACTGGACCCGGCCCGGCTGCGCGAATGCCTGCTGACGCCCGGCGACATGCAGGAAACCGTGAATACCTGGCTGGCGGGGTTGCGGGACCCGCGCGTGGCCGTGGTGAAGAACGCCAACTCTTCGTTCTTTTACCGGAAATAACCCGCAACGCGCGACCGCATCCTCCTGGAACGGCGGGCGGGGGCGGTACGGTTCCGCCATGGGCGGGGCCGCGTACGGAGCCGCTCCGCCCGCCAATCAGGGGCCGGGTACGGGATAACCGTGCGGGATGACGGGACCGGATTGCCGGGGGGCATGCGGTCCCGAGCGGTACGCGCTGCCACTGGGGGACATGCGGCAGCGGGGCAGGGTGGGAGATCTGACGCCGCGTCCGGGAAGGAGCGGCAAGACGAGGGGGGAACGGGTCCGAAGCAGGAGCGGGCCGCGCCGGAACGTGCGGGCGTGCTCCTCTGTTCGCAAGGCAGAACATCAGACACGCTCCGGAGGGTGGCATGCTCCTGAAGACCAAACTGTATCTCGGATTCATGGCAGTGCTGTTGCTGACGGCCATCGTGGGCGCCATCGGCTGGCGGGGAATGCACGAGATGGTCGTGTACGGCAACTATTCCACGGCCATAGAAACGGCCATGCGCCACCTTTCGGCGGCAGAAGCGTCCATGGGGCGGTTCATGCTGCGCGGCGAGCAGACCCACGCCGCCGCCACCGACAAAAGGCTGGATGACGCCCGCGCCATCATCGAGGCGGCGGGCGCGGGCCTTTCGCACGACTGGATGCAGGCCGACGGCAAGGGCCTGTTGGAAAACCTGGAGAACTTCAAGACCGCCTTCGCCCAGTTGGTGAACTCGCAGAACGAGGCCATCGCCATGCAGCAGCGCATCGACGCCAACGCCGCCAAGGTGGTGGAAACTGTGACCGCGCTGGACGGCAGGCTGGCCGGAACGCTGCAAGCCAACCACGACGCGGGACGGATGAAGGGCTACCAGATGCTGCACGCTGGGGCCGCAGCCTTCGCCGAGGTGCGCGTGCTGACGGGACAGTTCCTGGATACCCCCACCGAAGAATTGCGCACGGCCATCCGCGCCCGGCTGACCGAAGCCCGCAAGGCCTTTCAGGCGGCGCGCGACGCCCAGCCCGACGAGCCATCCCAGGACGCCGTGCAGGAGCTGATGGGCTACGTGGGCAACTATTCCGGCCTGTTCGGCATCTTCTCGCGCCAGATGCTGGCCAAGTACGAGGCCCTGGATCGCCAGCAGGAGGTGGTGGCCGCAACCCAGGCAGCCGCGTCCGAGGCGTCGCAACATGCCTCTGCGGCGTCCGATGCCTCGGTGCGCACCGCCACGTGGCTGCTGGCCGGGGTGGCCCTGGCCGCAATGGTCATCGGGGCGGTCATTGCCGTGGCCCTGCCGCGCGGCACCGTGCGCCAGTTGGGCAAGGACCCCGGCGAACTGGCCGACATCGCCCGGCGGGTCACCGAGGGTGATTACGACATTGACGACGGCAGCCCGCACATCGGCGTGTATGGCCGCATCGTGGACATGGTGCAATCGCTGAAGACCCACCTTGCCAGCGCCGAAGAGGAATCGCGCCGCGCCCGCGAGGAATCGGAACGGGCCCGCCTGGCCATGGAACAGGCGGACGAGGCCCGAACCGGGGTGGAAGCGGCCAACCGGACCATGCAGTCGGTGGCGGACGAGGCCCACGCCATTTCCGCGCGCATCGCCGCCGCGGCGGAAGAACTGGCCGCCCAGGCCGAACAGGTGGGCGCCGGGGCAGAGGTGCAGCAGCAGCGCATGGCCGAAACCCTGGCCGCCATCACCCAGATGAACAGTGCCGTGGCAGAGGTGGCCGCCAGCGCTGCCGCCACCAGCCGCAGCTCCGACGATTCGCGCCGCAATGCGGAAGAAGGGGCGCAGGTGGTGGCCCGCACCGTCACCGCCATCGAGAAGGTGGCGGAAGGTTCGGACGCGGTGCGCCGCAACATGCAGGAACTGGGCGTGAAGGCAGAGGCCATCGGCAAGGTCATGGAGATGATTGCCGACATCGCCGACCAGACCAACCTGCTGGCGCTGAACGCGGCCATCGAGGCGGCCCGCGCCGGGGATGCCGGGCGCGGCTTTGCCGTGGTGGCCGACGAGGTACGCAAGCTGGCCGAGCGCACCATGCAGGCCACGGCGGAAGTGGGCGGCAGCGTGCGGGGCATCCAGGACGTGGCCCGGCGCAACGTGGACGCGGTGGAGCATTCCGTGACAGCGGTGGACGAAGCCACCCGGTCGGCCCACGAATCGGGCGAGGCACTTTCGGCCATCGTGCGCATCGTGGGGGACTCCGCCGCGCAGGTCAACGGCATTGCCACGGCGGCGGAGCAACAGTCCGCCGCCAGCGAGCAGATAGGCCGCACGGTGCAGTCGGTCAGCGACATCGCGGCGGAAACGGCGGGCGGCATGCAGCAGTCGGCCGTGGCCATCCGCGAGCTGTCGGAAATGGCCGCGCAACTGGAGCAGGCATTGCACCGGCTGCGCGCGTAGGGGGGTGATCGGATGACCTCCGCGCGCCCGTGGATAGTGAACCTTCAGGAGCAACCGTGACCGTGGTTCTCAGCCCCGACGATCTTGCCGCGGTGTGCCGCGCCGTGCTGGAGCGGGCGGGCGTGCTGCCCGCCGCCGCATCATCCGTGGCCGGGGCGCTGGTGGCCGCCGAGTGCATGGGAATACCCTCGCACGGAGTGGCGCGCCTGCCGCAGTACGCCGACCAGGTGGCGGCGGGCAAGGTGCGCGGCGATGCCGTGCCCCGCGTGGAAACACCGCTGCCCGCCACCGTGCGCGTGGACGCCGGGTGCGGCTTTGCCTATCCCGCCCTTGAGGCCGGACTGGACGTGGCCGCGCCGCTGGCCCTGCGCATGGGCTGCGCGGCGCTGGGGGTGACCAATTCGCACCATTGCGGGGTGGCCGGGCTGCACGTGGAACGGGCCGCCCGGCAGGGGCTGGTGGCGCTGCTGTTCGCCAACACCCCGGCGGCCATGGCCCCATGGGGCGGCAACCGCGCCTCGCTGGGCACCAATCCGTTGGCCTTTGCCTGTCCGGCACCGGTCGTAGACGCTTCCGATGCCGAAGGAGCAGGGACGGCCAGCCGACAGGATGCCGGGCTGGAGCGCGATCCGCTGGTGATGGATCTTTCGCTGAGCACCGTGGCGCGCGGCAAGATCGTTGCCGCCGCGCGCGAGGGCAGGCCCATTCCGGAAGGCTGGGCCGTGGATGCGGGCGGAAGCCCCACCACCGACGCGCGGGCCGCCCTTGGCGGCATGCTGCTGCCCTTCGGCGGTGCCAAGGGCGCGGCCCTGGCGCTGATGGTGGAACTGCTTGCGGCATCGCTTACCGGCAGCAACCATGCGTACGAGGCATCGTCGTTCCTGGATGCGGAGGGCGGTCCGCCCCGCACCGGACAGTGCATGCTGCTCGTTGCGCCGCAGGCCTTCGGCGCGGACTTCGCCGGACGCGCCGCCGCCCTGCTGGGCCATGTGCTGGGCCAGCCGTCCACCCGGCTCCCCGGCGCGCGCCGTTTCGAACTGCAACGCCGGGCGCACCGCGAGGGGGTGACCCTGCCGTGGTCGCTGCATCAGGACCTGTTGCGCCGGGCCGGGCGGGGCGCGGACGCAACCTGACGGGTCGCGCGGCCATCGTCTGCCGACCATCACCGCGCCTTGCACGGGTGAACAAAAACGGGCCTTCCCCCTTGGGAAAGGCCCGTTCCATTTTCTACGCATGCGCGGCGCGTGGCCGCGTCCGGTGAACGCCCGGCGGGAATCAGGAAAGCTTGGTGCGGTAGTGGAAATTGGCGGTCACGCAGCGGGTGTGGCGCAGCTCCACGGGGTTTTCCTCGATGTCCATGGCCACGCGGCGGATGGCCAGCAGCGGATGCCCCACCGGCACGACCAGGCGTTCGGCGTCGATCTTGTCGGCGGCCACGGCGGTGATGCTTTCGTCCGCCTTGGCGATGGTGACGTTGAAGCGCTTCTGGAAGAAGTCGTACAGCGTGTTGGGCAGGGCCCCCACGGGAATGGCCTCGATGCCCGGCATGCGCGCGCAGCTCAGGGTGATGCGCTCGTTCAGCAGCGGCACGCCGTCCAGCGAACGCACGCGTTCGATGCGCAGCACGGGCGCACCCAAGGGAATGTCCAGCGCTGCCGCTTCTTCGGGGGTGGCCTTGCCGGGGGCGGCCCCAAGCACTTCGGAAATGGGCAGGGTGCGCCTGTCCTCGCAGCTGACGATGCGGAAGAAACGGAACAGCGCCTCGTCCGCGTCGAAAGTGGCCACCGCCGTGCCCTTGCCCTGGTACCGCACCACGCGGCGCTCGGCGGTCAGCTCGTTCAGCGCCTTGCGCAGGGTGCCATGGCTGACGCCGTATTCTTCGGCCAGCACGGGTTCGCTGGGCAGGAAGCTGCCCGGTGCCCATTCACCGGCGGCGATGCGGCGGAGCAGCGATTCCTTTACCTGCTGGTACAAGGGGTTGAAGGCGGGCTTTACGGGCATGTGCATCTATGGGTGCTTCTGGAAGCCGGGTGCTTCCTGTTTTCGGGCATGTCTTGCAAAAAATATAAGATAACAGACGTATCTCATCGCTGTCTTGCAACTATCCGAGAAACGGGCGCAACACAAGAGGGTGATACTGCATGAAACCGGCCAGACGCGTGGTGTGGCGGGCTTTTGGCTGATACTGGTTGACCGGACAGTCGCAACCGCCAGCGCGAGAAGCGCAAGATCATGTGTGCGGGCGAGCGCCCCTGCGGCGAAATGACGTGGATACTGACGGCGAAATGGCCGTTCGCCCGCCGTGGTCAGGAAACCTGCGTCTCTATGCGCAGGCCGTACTTTTCTATCTTGGCCAGCAGGGTGGGGCGCGAAAGCCCCAGCAGGCGCGCGGCGCGGGTGCGGTTGCCCCCGGTAAGGTGCAGCGCCTCGCGCACCACCAGCCGCCCCACGTGGTCCATCAGCGCGTCGAACACGTTGTCGCCGTCGCTTTCGCTGAGGGTGCGGCGGATGAGTTCCTGCATGGTCTGGTCGGCGGCCAGCGAAAGGTCGCAGGCCGGGCCTTCGCTGCCGGGGCGAACGCCCCGGCTGGCCTCCAGCGCCTGCTTCAGGTCCGCTTCGCCAAGCGGCCCGCCCCGGCTGAATACCAGGGCCTTGTGCACGGTGTTGCCCAGTTCGCGCACGTTGCCCGGCCACGGCTGCGCTTCCAGGTAGGCCAGCGCCTCGGGGGTGATGCCGGGGTTCTGCATGTCCATCTCGCGCGAGAAGCGGGCCAGAAAGTACCGGGCCAGCGGGGGAATGTCCTCGCTGCGTTCGCGCAGGGGGGGCAGCCACAGGGTGACCACCTTCAGCCGGTAGTACAGGTCCTCGCGGAAGCGCCCGTCGGCCACGGCGGCTTCCAGGTCGGTGTTGGTGGCCGCGATGATGCGCACGTCCACGGGGATGGGCTGGCGGCCCCCCAGCCGTTCGATCTGCTTTTCCTGCAACAGGCGCAGCAGCTTGGCCTGGATGCCCAGCGGCATGTCGCCTATTTCGTCCAGGAACACCGTGCCGCCGCCTGCCTGCTCTATCTTGCCCACCCGGCGGTTGGTGGCCCCGGTGAAGGCCCCCTTTTCGTAGCCGAACAGCTCGCTTTCCAGCAGCGTGTCCGGAATGGCCTCGCAGTTGATGACCAGGAACGGCTTCTTGCCGCGCAGGCTGTGCTGGTACACGGCGCGGGCCACCAGTTCCTTGCCGGTGCCGGATTCGCCCCGCACCAGCACCAGGGCGTCGGTGGGCGCGGCCCTGCCGATGGCCTTGTACACCTGGTGCATGGCCCGGCTGGTGCCCACCAGGGCCTCGCCCAGCGGTTGCTGCCCGGTGCCGTCGCCGTCTTCGCCGTCGGCCACCATGTCCACGCGGGCGCGCATGCGGCGGCCCGCCTCCACGGCCTGCTCGATGAGGGCGAGGATGTCCGGTATCTCGAACGGCTTCAGGATGTAGTCGAAGGCCCCCAGCTTGGTGGCCTCGATGGCGGTCTCGGTGGTGGAAAAGGCGGTCATGATGACCACGGGCAGGCGGGCGTCTATCTCGCGGATGGCACGCAGGGCGGTCAGGCCGTCCATGCCGGGCATGCGCACGTCCATGATCACCAGTTCGGGCAACTCTTCGCGCACCAGCTTGATGCCCTGCTCGCCGGTGGAGGCGGCACGCACGTCGTGCCCTTCCCCGGCCAGCAGGCGCTGGAAGCTCTGGCGCAGTTGCAGTTCGTCGTCGACGATCAGGATCTTAGCCATGAGTCGTCCTTGCGGGCGGGCAGCACGATGACGAAGGTGGCCCCCTTGCCGTGCGCCGAATGCAGGTGCAGCCAGCCGCCGTGCTCCTCGAAGATGCGCCGGGCGATGGGCAGGCCGAGGCCGGTGCCTTCTTCCTTGGTGCTGAAGAACGGCTGGAAGACCTCTTCGCGGATGTGCTGGGGTACGCCGGGGCCGCTGTCCGCAATGCGGATGACCACGGACCGCCCCAACGGATTGATGATGCCCTTTTCTTCCGTGATGTCCAGCGTGCCGTTGTAGCCCATGGCCTCGCACGCGTTCAGGATGAGGTTGACAAGCGCCTCCTTGAGCTGCTCGGCGTCGCCGTCCACCTCGGGCAGGCGTTCGCCGCGATGCACAGAAACCGCCACGTTGAACGATTCCAAGCGGTGCTTGAGCAGTTGCAGGGTCATGTCCACCACGTCGGACGGGCTCACCGGCTGCATGCGCAGGCGCGGACGGCGCGAGAATTCCAGAAAGTTGGTGACGATGGCGTCCAGGTGGCGGATTTCGGCGGCGATGACCTCGAAGTCTTCCTGCTGTTCCTTCTGGTCCGGCCCCAGCTTCAGGCTGCGTTCCAGCGCGAACAGGCGCAGCTTCACCGAGGTCAGCGGGTTGCGGATGGAATGGGCCACCCCGGCGGCCAGCTTGCCCACCAGGGCCAGTTTTTCTGTCTGGCGCAGGGTTTCGTGGCTTTCTTCCAGTTGCACCTGGGTGCGGTGCATGGTGTCCAGCAGGTGGCGCAGGCGGCGGTCCAGCACCTCCACCTCGTTGCCGTAGGCGTCGGCATCCTCCAGCCCTTCCAGCGCCAGGCGGCGGATGGGGCCCAGCACCTGGCGGAACACCACCACGGCCAGCAGCCCGGCCAGGAACAGGACAACCAGCATCAGCCCCAGGGCATCGGTGGCCGGGTCCGCCCTCCAGGTGCCGAAGGGGGTGGGCAAGGACAGCAGCCCGCTGGCCATGAGCAGCGGCAGCGCGGCGGCGGCCATGGACGTGGCCGCCAGCGTGGCCAGCAGCAGGCCGATGCGTACGCGCAGGCTGGGGCGAAAGCGCACCACCCTGGGCAGTATCCAGTTCACCATGCGAAGTCCGTGGGCCGAGTGTGCAGTGGCGGTATCGCCGTGTCAGTGGGTCAGGGTGGTTCTAGCCCAATTCGCGCGCGGGAACAACGAGACGCGCGCATGGGTCGGGGGTGGGCCGCGCGGGATGCTGCGGACGGGCCGGATGCTGCGGACGAGCCGGGTGGGAAGAAGGCAGCACGGCGTGCCGGGCCACTGGTTGCCGGGGATATCGAATGGTTCTGCGGAACATCGGCGCGAGAGCGCCGCTGCCGCATATCCAACCACCTTGTGGCCCATCCCAAAGAGCGATAGGAAGGCAGGGCGGACCTGTCTCCTGCCCCCTTCGCGTGCGGAGGTCAGACCCCGCCACCCTGACGCCGGGAGACCCCATGACCGACACGCCGACCCCAGATGCCCCGTCCGGTGCCCCCCGCCCCGGTTCCGGCAGGCCGCTGCCGCGTATCCTGCTGGTGGACGACGAGCCGGAAAGCACGGAGATGCTGGCCCTGCGCCTGGGCAAGCGCGGCTTTTCGGCAGCGCGCGCGGCCAGCGGAGAAGAGGCGTTGGAATACCTTGCCCGTGAAGGGGCCGACGTGGTGGTCATGGACGTGAAGATGCCGGGCATGGGTGGCATGCGCGCGCTGGAGCGCATCCGCACCGGATTTCCGGGGGTGGAGGTGATCATGCTTTCCGGCCACGCCGACATGGAGGTGGCGGTGGAGGGCATGCGCCTTGGCGCCTTCGGCTACCTGATGAAGCCCACCGATTTCGACGAGTTGCTGTTCAAGATCGAGGACGCCTACACCCAGTGCCAGCTTGACCGCAGGGCGGCTGCGCGCAACGGGGCCTAGCCGCAGGGGCGTCCAAACCCACCCCTACCCGGGAAAACATCATGGGCCTGTTCTGCTGGCTGCCCTTCCGCCGCAAGCGGCGGGACGAGCAACGCGCCGCCGCCGAAGAGGCCTTTGCGGCGCGGTATCACCGCTTCAAGCTGGTGCTCAACGCGTGGGCCAAGTTGCAGGAAGTGATGACCGAGATGGAACTGGCCCTGTGCTGTGTCCATCCCTTCGGCATGCAGACGGTGCGCTCGCTGTGCACCCGCATCACCACCCAGGTCTTCCAGTGCATCCGCCAACTGGACGAACTGGCCCCCGGTCGCTACCCCGAACTTTTCGTCCGTTTCGACGCCATCCAGGCCGAGGTCTCGGCCATCGTCTATGGCCGCCCGACCACCATGGACGGCCCCCTTGCCCTGCCGTTCGGCCATCCGGACCTGGCCCTGCCAGACCTTGCCGACCCGGCCCTGACCCGGCTGGGGGGGCTGCGGAGCCTGACGGGCGTGCCCGAAAGGCCCGACAGTCCTGACAGTTCCGACAGTTCCAACAGGCCCGCACCGCAGGGCGGGGGCGTGCCCGACGGGTTCATCGTCACCGCCGCCGCCTGCCAGCGGCTGTTCCGCCATCAGGGGCTGCAAGAGGAGATCGGGCGGCGGGTGCAGGCATCGGGCGGCATCAGGCCGGCCAATCTGCTGGACCTTTCACCCGCCATCGCCGGGCTGATCCAGGCGGCGGAGGTGCCGGACGAGGTGGCCGACGCGCTCATGGACGCCCTGTCCGCCCTGCGTCAAGGGGTGGCCGCGCGTCCCGGCGTGCAGGGACGCGACATGCGCCTCTTGCTGCGGGGGCGGGTGTGGCCGCAGGGTTCGACGGGCGCTGGCGAGAACACGGACGACGATGCGGGCGGCATGACCCTGTGGGGGCCGTCCATTCCCCTGTTCGCAGAAGGTTCCGGCCCCGGTGCGCAGTCCGGCGCGCAGCCCGGTACGAAAGACGCCCCCGACGCCACTCCTGACGCCGCTCCTGACGCTACCCCTGACGCCGCCCACGATGCTGCCCCTGACGCCGCCGACCGGCAGCGGGTGCTGGCCGCCCTGCGCGCCACCCTGGCCCTGAAGTATTCGCCCCAGGCCATCGCCTACCGCCGCAACCGGGGCCTGCGCGACGCGGGCACCTGCGTGTGCGTGGGCTGCTTTGCCGTGGAGGCCCCCGTGGCTGGGGGCATCGCCTACACCGGCAACCCCCTGCATGCCCGCGACACCTCGGTGCACGTCTACGCCGCGCGCGGCCTGTCCGAGGCCGTGGAGGACGGCGCGCACGACGTGGATGCCTACCACGTCTGTCGCGCGGGCGGTTCGGTGCGGCTGCGCAGCATTGCGCACGGCGCTTCCGCCCCGGTACTGGATGACGCGGCGGCCCGCGCCGTGGCCGAACTGGCCCTGGCCGTGGAGGAACGCTGCGGCCTGCCCCAGGAAATAGACTGGCTGTTGGAGCCGGACGGTTCCGTCTCGCTGCTGCATGCCCGACCGCTGCCCGCGCCCCGCGCGCACCTGCCGGAAAGCTACGCCGAGTCGGAAGCCGAGGACGCCGCCCAGACCGAATGCCCGCCCCCGGCCCTGCTGGATGGCGGGGTGACCGCCGGGCCGGGTGTGGTGGCCGGGCCGGTGCACATCGTGCGCGAGCGCGACGACGTGCGCACCTTTCCCGACGACGCGGTGCTGGTGGTGGAGCGAGACCTGGCCGACTGGGGCATGCTGCTGGACCGTGCCGCCGCCGTGGTGGCCGAGCGGGGGCGCATTTCCAGCCAGTTGGCCGCCGTGGCGCGCGAATTCGGCAAGCCCGCCGTGTTCGGCCCGTTCCGGCAGGGCAGCCCGCTGGACCTTCTGACGCAGGGGGCCATGGTCACCGTGCACGGCGACGTGGGGGTGGTCTATCCGGGCCGCATCGAGGGCTTCATCGAAACGGCCCCGAGGGAATGCAACTTCATGCCCGGCAGCCCGGTGTTGCAGGCGCTGGACGCCGCCGCCCACCACATGCTGCCCCTGACTCTGGACCCGGATTCGCCCGATTTCAAGTCGGCCAACTGTCGTACCTTCCACGACCTGGGCCGGTTCTGCCACGAAAAGGCCGTGGCCGAAATGTTCCGCTTCGGCTCGCAGCAGCGCCACGCGCCGCAGCGGGTCAAGCAGTTGCAGTGCGACGTGCCCAAGCAGTTCTGGGTGGTCAACCTGGACGATGGCTTCGACGGCGAGGTCAGCGGCCCGCTGGTGCCCGTGGCGCGCATCTCCTCGGTGCCCATGCGCACCCTGTGGCGCGGCATGAATGCCGTGCCGTGGCAGGGGCCGCCGCCGGTGGATGCCAAGGGCTTCCTGTCGGTGATGTTCGAGGCCACGGCCAATCCGCACCTGGACCCGGCGGCGCAGTCCGCGTTCTTCACCGAGCGCAACTACTTCATGGTCTCGCGCAATTATTGCAGCCTGCATTCGCGCTTCGGGTTCCACTTCGTGGCCGTGGAATCGCTGGTGGGTGACCGCACGCCCGAAAACTACGTGGTCTTCCAGTTGCGCGGCGGGGCCGCCAACATCGAGCGCCGGGTGCGACGGGTGGAGTTCGTGGCCGGGCTGCTGGAGGAATTCGGCTTCACCTGCACGGTGCGGCGCGACGCGCTGTCGGCCCGCATAGAGAACCTGCCCCAGGCAGAGGCCCTGCGCATGCTGCTGGTGGCCGGGTACATGACCATTCATACCCGCCAGTTGGACATGATCATGAACGACGGCCCGCAATTGGCCGAACGGCGTACGACCATGCTGGCCGACTGCCGCCGTCTGCTGGAAGAGGCCGATCAGGCCGAGGCTGTCGATGGTGCCCGCCCGCGCCGGGCCGTGGACCCCGCAGCCCCGGTCTAATCCCTTGCGCGGGCGCGGTGTTGATGGCGGGGGGAAACCGGCGCGCCGCGAAACGGATGTTTCCCCGTTTCGCCTGTTCCGCCCGTTTCGTCGGTCAGGGGGCTTCCGGAGATTGTAAAATACTGGATGATCGGGTAATTGTAACACATGGGGTGGTCCTGCTCCGCCCGTGTTTCATGGGTGCGTCGCAAAGGGGAACAGGGTTGCCGCTCCGGCGTTCCGGTGTGCCTTTGCTGAAACGGGCGTGCCGCTGTTGCGACGGTTTTCTGCCGTGGCCGACAGGTCGCCCGTGTCCGTGGTCCGGTGCTGGATGGCACGCCCACCGCCGCGCCCGCGCCCCGATCGTGCCTGCGGTCTTGTCCGCGATGTTGCCTGCGATCCGGCCCGCGATCCGGCCCGCGATCCAGCCCGCGATCCAGCCCGCGATCCAGTTAGACACGCGCACGGCCCGTACGCGAAGACCCCTCAAGCCCCTTTCCGGATGATCTTTCTCCGGTGGTCCTTTCCGGGTGGTCTTTTCAGGGTGCCCCCCGCGGGGGTGCCCGCCCACGGAGGCTGGATGGACATTGGCGGATATACCAGGCTGCGGCGCAGGCTCACCCTCGTCATGCTCGCCTTTTCGCTCGTGCCGCTCTTTGCGCTGGGCTTCTTCATCCATTTGCAGTTTTCCAAGACCTACCACGAGCGCATGGTTTCGGGCATCGAGGCGGTGACCGAAAGCAAGCGCCGCGCGCTGGACACCTTTCTGGCCGAGCGCGTCTCGCAGATCAAGAGCCTGGCCTGGACCCACTCGTTCCGCGAACTGTCCGACTCCGCCCAGTTGGGCACCATCTTCGGGGTCATCCAGTCCAACGCCCGTTCCTACGTGGACCTTGGCGTCATCGACGACCAGGGCCAGCACGTGGCCTACGTGGGTCCGTATTCGCTGGAGGCGGCCAACTACCGCGACGAGCCGTGGTTCCACGAGGTGATGCTGAAGGGCCAGTACGTCAGCGACGTGTTCACCGGGTTCCGCCGCTTTCCGCACTTCATCATCGCGGTGATGCGCCGCGAGAACGGCCGGGCCTGGATACTGCGGGCCACCATCGATTCCGCCGCCGTCAGCGCCATGCTGCACCGCGCCTATTCCGGCACCAACAGCGATGCCTTCCTGCTGGGCACCGACGGGTCCCTGCAATCCGATTCACGCAACAACGGCGCCATCATGACCAAGCCCGCCCTGCACATGACCATGCCCGACAGGGCCAAGCGCGGGGTGGTGGTGGACACCATCGCCAACACCGATGGCCGCCCCATGGTCACCGGCATGACCTGGCTCGAGAACATGCCCTGGCTGCTGGTGGTCATGGACGACCCGCGCGAGCCGCTGTCTCCCCTGGTGCACACCCAGCTTATCGTGGTGCTGTTCCTGCTGGGCGGGGCCGTGGTCATCTGCCTGGGCACCTTTTTCACCACCCGCGTCATCGTGGGCAAGGTCATCGAGGCCGACCGCAGGCAGGCCATGCTCGATGCCTCGCTCATGCAGTCCAGCAAGATGGCCGCCCTCGGCAAGCTGGCCGCCGGGGTGGCGCACGAGGTGAACAACCCGCTCATGCTCATCCGCGAGAATGCCGGGTGGATCCGCGACCTGCTGTCCGAAGAGGACGCCGTGCGCATGGCCCACCACGCCGAGATCGAGGAAGCCGCCGCCAAGATCGAACAGCATGTGGACCGGGCCAAGGGCATCACCCACCGCATGCTGGGCTTTGGCCGTCGCATGGAACCCATGCAGGAAGACGTGCCCCTCAACGTGCTGACCGAGCAGACCGTGAAGTTTCTGGAAAGCGAGGCCCTGCACCGCTCCATCACCATCCGCAAGGATTTCGACGCCGAACTGCCCGCCATCACCACCGACACCGCCCAGGTGCAGCAGGTGATCCTGAACGTGCTGGACAACGCCATCGACGCCGTGGGCCAGGGCGGCACCATCACCGTGCGCACCGGCGCCACCGAAGGCGGGCAGGAAGTGTTCGTGGCTGTCACCGATACCGGCAGCGGCATCACCCCCGACGTGCTCGAACACATCTTCGATCCGTTCTACACCACCAAGAAGGCAGGCGAAGGCACCGGCCTCGGCCTCGCCATCTGCTACTCGATCATGGAAAAACTCGGCGGCCGCATCGTGGCGGAAAGCACCCCCGGCAACGGGGCCACCTTTACCGTGTATCTGCCCACCGCGCCGCCCGCCTTCACGCAGGATACCCTGCTCAACTTGCGGTAGCGGTTGCTGCTTTTTGTACGCCTCCGGCGGTGCAAGATTTTTCAGGCAACTGACCGGGGAGGGGACCTTTTGAAAAAGGTCTCCCTCCCCGGACCCCTCCCCCCAAAACTTTTTGTTTGGCGCTTCGTGACGCGATGGGGAGATGTTTAAGCCAAACCCCATTATGAAAAGTTTGGGGGGATGGGGGTTCGGGGGAAGGAGACCCTTTCAACGCCTTGCGGTCGCCATCCGTAACACTCGCGCCGTGCGCTCGTGTAACGGCTGCCGCAAAGGGTCCCTTCCCCCGAGGCTCATGCTCATAAGTTTTCAAGCATTCTCTAGCGAAAGGGCCACGACATGAAGATTCTCATCGTGGATGACGAGACGGAATTCCTGGACCTCATGCACAAGCGGCTGGAACGGCGCGGCATGGAGGTGGACACGGTGGACAACGGCACGGACGCGGTGGCGCGCGTGGAGCAGGGCGCCTACGACGCGGTGGTGCTGGACGTGAAGATGCCGGGCATGGACGGGCTGGAGACGCTGCGGCGCATCAAGGCCCTGCGGCCGGAGGTGCCGGTGGTGCTGCTGACCGGGCATGCCAGCCTGGGCGCGGCCCTGACCGGCATGGAACTGGGCGCGTTCGACTACATGCTCAAACCCGTGGCCATCAACGAACTGATCTTCAAGCTGGGCGAGGCCGTGCGCCACGCCTGAGCGGCGGCGCGCGGGCAGGTGGCGACAGGGTAGAGGCGCGACCGGTGACATCATCGGCGGCATGACCGGCTGACGGGGACTTCACGGCGCAGACCACGGCGGACGCGATATGAGCGGTTTTTTCCACACATTGGGTACGTTGTTCCGGCGTCAGGATGCACCTGCGCAGGGCGACGGCGTGCCCGACGCCGAAACCGAACGGCTGCGCGCGCTGTACCGCGAACGCTGCTCGCGGTTCCGGCTGCTGCTGTCCGCCAACAAGAGCGCCCTCGAGATCATGGCCGACATGGAAGAGGCCCTGCGCGGGGTGCGCCCCTTCGGCATGACCTACGTGCGCGGCGCCTGCACCCGCGCGTGCGCCAGCGTGTTCCAGATCGTGCGCCACCTCAACGCGCTGTCCGACGACCGCTGGCCCGACCTGGAAACGAAATTCGACGAAATCCGCGCGGGCATAGAGGCCGTGGTGGCCCCCCATGTGCGGGCGGGTGGCGGGCCGCTGGTGTTGCCCATTGCCGAAACCGGTGTGGACCTGGCCGACCAGACCGGCGGCAAGATGGCCAACCTGGGCGAAATCCGCCGCCGTCTCGGCATTGCCGTGCCCGACGGCTTCGTGGTCACGGCCACCGGCTACCAGCGTTTCATGGAGGCGGGCGGGCTACAGGAAGAGATCGACCGGCGGGTACAGGCGGCGGACGCCACCCGCCTGGACGAGGTGTTTGCCCTGTCCGCGTCCATCCAGCAGCTCATTCTGGCCGCGCCCGTGCCCGACGACCTGTCCGCCGCCATCACCGCGCAGGTGGAGCGTCTGGCCGGGCCGCTGCATTTCCCGCATCCGGGTACCGGAGCCTGCACGGGCGCCGAGGTCCGTTTTGCCGTGCGTTCCAGCGCGGTGGGCGAGGATTCGCTGGATGCCTCCTTTGCCGGGCAGTACCGCTCGGAACTCAACGTGCCGCCCGAAGACGTGCTGGATACCTTCAAGGACATCGTGGCCAGCAAGTACGGCGTCACCGCCATGACCTACCGCCTGGCGCGCGGCATTCCCGACGAGGACGTGCCCATGTGCGTGGGCTGCCTGGTCATGGTGGACGCGGTGGCGGGCGGCGTGGCCTACAGCCGCAACCCGCTGGACCTGCGCGACAACACCGTGGTCATCAACGCCGTGCCGGGCCTGCCCAAGGCCGTGGTGGACGGCAGCTTCAGCCCTGACGTGTTCGTGGTCTCGCGCGAGGTGCCCATGGCGGTGGCGCAGCGCCAGATAGCGGCCAAGCCCCAGCGCTTCGTGCGCGACCCCATCGAGGGCGTGCGGCTGGAGGACATGCCGCCGGACCTTGTGGACGCCCCGTGCATCGACGATGCGCGCGCGCTGGAAATCGCCGCGCTGGCCGCCGGGTTCGAGGTGTTCTACGGAGAGCCGCAGGACATCGAGTGGGCCGTGTGCCCCGAAGGCGTGCTGACCATCCTGCAAAGCCGCCCCCTGCGCGAGGCGCGCCACGACGACCTGCCCGAGGGCGAATGCGCGCCCGTGGCCGGAGGTGACGGAACGGACGTAGCTGGGACGAATGCCGCTTTCGCTGCTGACGGCACGGACGTGGCAGGGGCGGATACCTCCGCCATCAATCCCACCGAACCCGGTCCCCTGCCGGGCGGCTACAATTGCGGCGAATCCGGGCCGCCCGTGCTCCTGCTGGGGGGCACCCCGGTCAGCCCCGGCGCGGGCGCGGGCCTGGCCCACGTGGTGCGCAAGGACATGGACCTGCTGTCCTTCCCCGACGGCGGCGTGCTGGTCATCGAACGGGCCCTGCCGCGTTGGGCACCGCTGTTGTCCCGCGCTGCCGCCGTGGTGGCCGAGGCGGGCGGTGCCGCCGGGCATCTGGCCAGCGTGGCCCGCGAGTACGGCGTGCCCGCCCTGTTCGGGCTGCCCCGTGCGGCAGAGCTTCTGGAGCATGCGGGCATCGTCACCGTGGACGCGGACAACCGCCGCGTGCATCCCGGCCGCATCGACGACCTTCTGGGCCACGCCCGGCGCCGCAACCTGATGGAGGGTAGCCCCGTGCACACCGCGCTGGCCGAGGCCGCGCGGCTGGTGCTGCCCCTGAACCTGCTGGACCCGGAATCACCCCGGTTCGCCCCCGCCCACTGCCGCACCCTGCACGACATCACCCGCTTCTGCCACGAGAAGTCCGTGGAGGTACTGTTCGGCGCGTCCGATACCACGGTTCCCGGTGCCCAGCGTCTGGGCAAGCAACTGCGGGTCAACGGCACCAAGCTGCAATACTGGCTGCTGGACATCGACGGTGGCTTCCGCAAGCCCGTGCCCGGTCCCGTGGTGGATCTTGCCGACATCGCCTCCGCGCCCATGCTGGCCCTGTGGGACGGCATGACCGCCGTGCCCTGGGCCGGGCCGCCCGCCACCGACGCGCGCGGGTTCCTGTCCGTCATGCTGGAGTCCACCGTGAACCCGGACCTGGAACCCACCGCCGCCACCACTCTGGCCAACCGAAACTTTCTCATGATCTCGCGCGACTACTGCAATCTTCAGGCGCGCTTCGGCTACCATTTCTGCACCGTGGAAGCCATGGCCGCCGACAACCCGCACGAGAACTACGTGACCTTCCAGTTCAAGGGCGGGGCCGCCAGCGCCGACCGCCGCGCCCTGCGCGCCCGCTTCGTGGGCGAGGTGCTGGAAGCACGCGGCTTCCGCGCCGACGTCAAGGATGACGCCCTGTTCGCCTCGCTCGAAGGACTGCCCAAAGACCGCATCCTTACCCTGGTGCGCGGCGTGGGCTACCTGCTCATCCATACCCGCCAGATCGACATGGTGGCCCACAACGAACGCGTGTTCGGCCCCATCCGCGACCGCATCGCCGCCGACCTCGCCAGGATCGCCCCTGTAGCCGGGTAGTCCCACCTGCTCAAGAATTTGAAGAACTAACCGGAGGAAGAAACCTTTTGCGGCAGCCGTTAGGTAAGCGCGAAGCGCGAACCTTACGGATGGCGTCCGCAACGTGTGAAAAGGTTTCTTCCTCCGGACCTCCATCTTCCAAAACTTTTCGATTGGGTTTCTGTGAAGGAATGAAAGCGCACCATGGATTGGCATGGCTGTGTTGCCGACGCGTGGTAAAAAAATCCCCCCAATAAAAAGTTTGGGGGGGTGGGGTTCGGGGAGGGAGACCCTTTTCAAAGGGTCCCCTCCCCGATTCTCTTTAAAACTCTTTTCCTACAACCGCTTGGCCACTTCGTCCCAGTTCACCAGCTTGTCGAAGAAGGCCTGGACATAGTCGGGGCGCTTGTTCTGGTAGTCCAGGTAGTAGGCGTGTTCCCACACGTCGATGGTGAGGATGGGGGTGAAGCCTTGGGTCATGGGGTTGTCGGCGTTGCCGGTCTTCAGCACCTTCAGCACGTCCTTGCCGTTTTCGCGGCCCTTGACCAGCCAGGCCCAACCGCTGGCGAACTGGGTTTTGGCGGCGTCGGAAAGCTGGGTGATGCAGGCGTCCACGGAGCCGAAGGCGGCGGACAGGGCGTCGGCCACCTTGGCGGGGGGCGTACCGCCGCCGCCGGGCTTCATGCCTGCCCAGTAGAAGGTGTGGTTCCAGGACTGGGCGGCATTGTTGAACAGCCCGGCCTTGGCCGGGTCGCCCGCCACGGATTTGACCAGGTCCTCAAGTTTCATGGTGGCCATGGGGGTGCCTGCCACGGCCTTGTTCATGTTGCCGTAGTAGGCTGCCGTGTGCTTGCCGTAGTGGAACGAGATGGTGCGCGCGCTGATGGCGGGTTCCAGCCCGTTTTCGGGGTAGGGCAGCGGCGGCATGGGAAAGGCGTCGGGGGCGTCGGCGGCGTGGGCCACTGTGGGGCCCAGCAGGCGGGTGCCAGCGGCCACGACGGCTGCCGAGGCGCACAGGGACATGAAACAGCGGCGGGTGAAACTGGACGGCATGGCGTTCTCCTTGCGGATGAAGGTGGGCCGCGTCGCAATCTCCGCAAGGAATGACTGCCGGAGATGGGCGGCGCAGCGGAACGGGGCGCATGAAGGCCCCGTGGATACCGGATGCCGAAGCCCGCAAGGGTGCGAAGGGAGAGCGGAGAGCCCGGCCAGGACCGGGGATGCGGGCGATTACCGTCACCATAGCACAACTCGTCCAACTCGCAACAGGTGGATGTGGCCCGCTGCAACTGGCTGTGGATGCGCGCAGCAAGTCCGGCCCGGAAAAGGGAACGGCCCCCCGCACAAGAGTGCGGGGGGCCGTGGTCGTCATGAGAACAGGTCACCAGGCCGGGGCATGCGCCGCCGAAGCTGCGCGCGCTAGGCTTCCTGCTTGATCTTGGACTTCTTCATGGTCAGGCCGATGCCGTCGAACAGTTCGAAGATGGCGAAGCCGTACCACATGGTATACAGCACGTAGAAGACCAGCAGGCCGATCATTACGCCCATCTTGTCCATAACCTTGGCGGCCGGGATGCCGTAGAAGTTGTAGCCGGTTTCCACGGCGCGCTTGAGCACCGCGTCAACGACGTTGGCTTCTTCCACCATCTTGTTCTTTTGCAGGGCCTTGATCATGGGGCTCAGCCCTTCCCACCAGGCTTCCATGACCGCCATGTGGTCCGTGCCCGCGTAACGGGCGGACACGGCCTTGCCGTCGTTCTTGTACATGGCGTCGGCATCGGCCACGGCGGCGGCAAGCAGCGTGCCCAGGTCGCCTTGCACCTTCAGGGTGTTGCCTTCAGCGGTGGCGGTCACGCCCGCAGCGGCGAAGACCTTGGCGGCCTCGGCAGCCTTCTTGGAGGCGTAGGCCACTTCAACCATCTTGCCCTGCAGCGGTTCAACGCGCTTCTGGGTTTCGGGGATGAAGTAGGACGAACCCTTGGACAGCTTGTTGAACAGGTCGTCCGAGTATTCCAGGCCGTTCATGGCCTTGCCGCCGTCACCGGGAAAGAGCGGCATGAAGATCAGAAAGAAGACCGCGCAGAAGGAGCCCATGAGCAGCAGGCCCTTCATGAAACTGCTCTTGCTGTGGATAAGCATGTTACGCCTCCGCTCTCAGCTTGCCGATGTTGGCGAAGAACTTGCCGAACACCCAGGCGCCAAAGATGGCAACCACCACCCAGAATACGATGTTGCCCACGAATTCGATGTTGTTCACCAGTTCCTTGGGCATGGATACCATTTCCAGTTCCACCATCTTCTTGGGCAGGGTGGCCACGCGGTTGATGAAGCCCGCGATGATCGACATGGCGTAGAAGCCGCGAATGTGGATGCCCTTGACCACCTTGGTGGTCAGCGCGCCCACCTGGATGCCCAGGAGCGAACCGATCAGCATGCCCATGGCCAGGGTGTAGAACACATAGCCGTAGATGGCGTACTGGGCGATGGCGCCAAGGCCCGCAGTGAAGATGATTTGCAGGATGTCGGTACCCACGGTGGTCATGGACGACACGCCGAAGATGTACACGAACATGGGGAAGGTAACGAAGCCGCCGCCCACGCCCATGATGGCCGCCAGAATGCCCACCACCACGCCGCCCGCGGCAACGATCCAGCCGGAGATGCGGCGGCCGCCGGGCACGAGGTCTTCGTCGAAGGTGATCATGGGGGGCACGTTCATGGCCTGCAACTTGACGGACAGGCCCGTTGTGCCGCCGCTGCCGCCATGGGCGTCACCGCCGCCGCCAGCCCGGCTGGACTTGATGAAGTCGAACAGGGCGTAGAAGCCCAGAAAGCCCAGCAGCACCGCGTAGATGGAGCTGATGAACATTTCCGACAGCAGCGGGTCCTTGTTGTACAGACCCTTGTTGATGGCCCCGCCGATGAAGGTGCCTGCGCCCGACCCCACCAGGAAGGCGATGGCCAGCTTCACCGACACGTTGCCCAGCTTCTTGTGCACCGTGGTGCCCATGATGGCCTTCGCGAAGATGTGGAACAGGTCGGTGCCAACGGCCAGGATGCCCTTGACCCCGGCGGCCATGAGCGCAGGCGTGATGATGAAGCCGCCGCCCGCGCCGATGCAGCCGGTGATCAGGCCGGCGGCCAGACCCACCGCAATGGACACCAGGAAGATCTTGGTGGAGTAGAACGCGGGCGCGTAGGCAGTCTTGCTGCCCAGCATGGAACCCGCCTCGGCGAAGCTGAACATCAGGATCGGCAGCAGCAGGATGCCGAGGATGATCAGCTTCTTCCGGTTCTTGATGATGGACGTGGAGACCTCGATATCCCACTGCGCGTGGGCGATGGAACTCGCCTTCAGGAATTCGAAGACTTGTCTTGGAAAGCTCATGGTTCCTCCGTGAAACACGATGCGTGATGCATACCCTCTACCCAGCCTCCGCCCCTCCGTGCACCCCTTGCGGCACAGTGGGACACCCCGGGACTAGCAACGGTTGTGCCAAAAGGAACACGGGCGCCGGAAATAGTATAAAGCCATGAAAATACATGCATATATCGGGGCTGCGCCCTGCGCGGCTGGCCCGGTTGCGGTGCTCGGCCAACCTGGGGCTGCCGCTGTCCGGAATCTTTGCACCGCCCCGCAAAGCGGCCACTGGCGTCGTCCGGTACCGTGGAGGCGCCTGCCGCCCGCATGGGCCGACACCGCAATGCGCAAGCCTCCTTTCGCGAACATGCTCCAGTTTTTGAAATAAAATCATGCAATTCCAGTTGAATATGAAAATTGTGGGTGCGCTGGACAGGTTGCGGTTCGTCCCCGCCGCCCAGAGACTGGGTAGGGTGTCAGCTTTTTTTACACGGCAGCAAGGAATCCGCCGTTCAGGCGGTTTCGGGCGGGGCGGCTGCGCATCGGCGCAGGCCCCTGGCTCCGCCCCCTTGCCCGTCTGGCCCGTCTGGCCCGTCTGGCCAGCCTGGCTCGTCCCCTTCGACCCGTCCGCCCTGTACAGTCCGGGCCGGACGCGCTAGGTGAGCCCCATGCCCATACACGCCATCATCTTTGATCTGGACGGCACCCTGCTGGACACGCTGGAAGACCTGGCCGACGCGGCCAATACCTGCCTGCTGGCCCAGGGATTTTCCGCACACCCCGTGGACGCCTACCGCCAGTTCGTGGGCGACGGGGTGGAAATCCTGTTCCGTCGGGCGCTGCCGCCCGGCACGCCGCCCGGCGCCGCCACCGAACGGGCCGTGGCCGCCCTGGTGGCCCGCATGCGCGACGAATACGGCGCGCGCTGGTCGGCCAAAAGCGCACCCTATCCCGGCATCCGCGAACTGCTGGCCGCGCTGGCTCCCGCCGGGCTCCCGCTGGGGGTGCTGTCCAACAAGCCGCACGCCTTCACCCGGCTGATGGTGGGCAGTTTCTTTGACGGCGCGGCGGCTGCACCGGGCGGTGCACCAGACGGCGACGGTCCGCTGGGCCCGTTCGCCGTGGTGGCCGGGGCGCGCCCCGGCGTGCCGCGCAAGCCCGACCCCGCTGCGGCCATCGCCACGGCCCGCGCGCTGGGGGTGGACCCGGCGCACGCGGCCTTCGTGGGCGACAGCAACGTGGACATGCGCACCGCGCACGGCGCGGGCATGCTGGCCGTGGGCTGTCTGTGGGGCTTCCGGGGCGAGGCGGAACTGCGCGAAAGCGGGGCATCCATACTGCTGGCGCACCCGCTGGAGTTGCTGGACCATCTCTAGCCGGGCGGGGTCTGACAGCCGCCGCAGGCCAGGCGCCACGCGCGGTCTCCCGCTGCGCCGGTATCTACTGCAAGCCCTCGGGCTCGCGTTCCCGCAGGCCCTGTTCGCGGAGGACCCGCACGATGGCGCTGGCCAGCGTGGCGGCTTCCACGGGCTTGGTCAGGTAGCCGTCCATGCCCGCCGCCAGAAATTGTTCGCGGTCGCCGCGCATGGCGTGGGCGGTCAGGGCGATGATGGGCGTTGCCGAGCGCGCCCGCAGGATGCGCGCATCGATGCGGGGGGCATGCGGGGCGTCGGGCTCTGCATCGTTTTCAGCATCATGGATGGCGTCGGGCGTGGCGTCGGGTGCCGCGTCGGATTCGGCAGCCTGCGCATGCGGGGCGTCGTGTCCTGACGGGGTGTCACCCGCCCTGTCGGTGCCCGGTGCCCGCACCGCTTCGTGCCCCCCCTCTCCCGTTCCCTCCTTCGCAAGGGCCCGCAAGCGGCGGGTGGCCTCCACCCCGTCCATGACCGGCATCTGGATGTCCATGAGCACGCAGTCGAAGTCGCTGGTCAGCAGGGCCTGCACGGCCCGTTCGCCATTGTCGGCCGTGGTTACCCGCGCCCCCATGTTCTCCAGCAGGCGCGTTACCGCCAGGCGGTTCACCGCGTCGTCCTCGGCCAGCAGGATGACCTTTCCGCGCAGGGACAAGGCGTCGGCGGCGGGCGGATCGACCACGGCCTCCTCCACCTTGTTCACGAAGCGGAAGGGCAGGCTGACGTTGAACGTGGTGCCTGCGTCCGGGGCGCTGTCCACGGTGACGGTGCCGCGCATCAGCCGCACCAGTCGCCGCACGATGGGCAGCCCCAGCCCCGCGCCCTGATAGCGCCGGGTGCTGGCCGCCTCTGCCTGCACGAACGGCTCGAAGATGTCCTTCAGCCGCTCTTCGGCAATGCCGATGCCGGTGTCGCGCACGGTGAACAGCACCCTGCACCCGCGCGAACGCGATGCCTGCACCCGCCATGCCTCCACCACCACCTCGCCGTGATCGGTGAACTTCACCGCGTTGCCCACCAGATTGAACAGCACCTGGCGCAGGCGCATGGCGTCGCCGCGCAGGTGGCGGGGAATGCGTTCGTCCACGTTTACCCGCAGGGCCAGCCCCCGTTCGGCGGCGGGGCCTTCGAACAGGCCGCGCACCTCGTCCAGCACGGCCCGCGCCTCGAAGGGTTCGTCGTGCAGTTCCAGCTTGCCCGCCTCGATGCGCGAAAGGTCCAGGATGTCGCCCAGCAGCAGCCCCAGGCGGCGGCAGGACTGGGTGGCCGCGCCCACGTACACCTTGCGCATGGCCTTGGCCGGGTCTGCCTGCAACAGTTGCAGCATGCCCATGATGCCGTTGAGCGGCGTGCGGATTTCGTGGCTCATGTTGGCCAGGAATTCGCTTTTGGTGCGGCTGGCCGTCTCGGCGACTTCCTTGGCGCAGCGCAGTTCGGTTTCCGCCTGCGTGCGTGCGGAACTGTCGCGCACGATGGCCAGCAGCAGCGGTTCGCCGTCCGCCTCCTCCATCAGGGCCATGCGCACTTCCACCGGCAGCGGCGTGCCGCCGCGCGTGCGGTGCGTGGTTTCGAAGGTGGCCTTGCGGGTGGATTCCAGTTCCGCGCGCAGCCGGGCAAAGGCGCGCTGGTCGAGTTGCTTGTCAATGTCGAACAGGGTCATGCGCAGCAGTTGTTCGCGGGTATGGCCGGTCTGATGTTCCGCCTCGGGGTTGGCGTCAAGGACATGGCCGGTGCCGTCCACGAGGTAGATGGCGTCGCCCGCGCTTTCCACAAGCATGCGCAGCCGCAGTTCGCTAAGGCGCAGGGCTTCCTCTGCCCGGTGCTGCTCGGTGACGTCGGTGATGATGGAATACAGCAGCGGTTCGCCGTGCAGCACCAGCGATCCGGTGTTCGATTCCACGTCGCGGGTGGTGCCGTTGGCCAGGCGGTGGCGGAAGCGGAAGCGCTGCTTCTCGCCCCGTGCCGCCGCCGATAGTTCGCCGCGCAGCGCCCCGGAGGGCAGGGTGTTGATGTCAGAGATGTGCATGGCGCGCAGCACCTCGCGCGGCCAGCCGTAGAATTCGGCGGCGGCGGGGCTGGCGTCGCGGATGGCCTTGGTGGTGGGGTCGATGAGCAGGGCCACCACGTGGTTGTTTTCGAACAGGCCCCTGTAGCGGGCCTCGCTTTCGCGCAGGGCACGCCCGGCACGCAGCCGTTCCAGTTCCGCCGTGGCGCGCCCGGCCAGAATGCGCATCAGCGCCATGCCTTCGCCCGTGGGCGGGGCCATGGGCAGGTCGTGGAATACGGCCAGCACGCCAAGGGGGGTGCCTTGGGCATCGCGCAGCGCAAGGCCCATGTACGAGCGGATGCCCAGCGAGGCGTGCAGTTCGGCCTCGGGAAAGAGTTCCTGCACGCCATCGGAGTAGACGCACAGGTCCGGCGAATTGAGGGTCCGCGCGCAGGGGGTGCCATGCAACGCATAGTCAAAGGGTTCGCCGGGCGCATCGCCCAGCCAGGCGGCCAGCACGCGCAGGTAGTCGTCGCCCCTGCCGCCCCGTCCATCCTGTCCACCCTGTTCATTCTGTCCGTTCAGTCCGCCCAGCTCGCCCACCAGGGCGTAGCGCGCGCCAAGGCCATGGGCCAGTTGCTGCACCAGCATCCGGAAGAATTCCTGACCCACCAGCGGCGAGGTGACCTGCACGATGCTGCGCAGGGTGTTTTCCGCCCGGCCCAGGGCGCGACGGGTGCGGCGCAGGCGCAGGGTCAGCCATAGCAGCAGCGCGGCTGCCGGCAGGATGAGCGCGGCATCGTCGATAAGGCGCACCCACCATGGGGCCGGGGGCTGCACGCCAGTGGGGGCGGCCTGGGAGGCGAAGCCCGACAGGGCACCGGATGTCGCGGAGACCGGGGGCAGGGTGGGCAGGGGCGCGGCAAGCACCGTGCCCGGCGCACCGGGAATGGGGCCGGACGATACCGCCGTGCGCGGCGTGGCTGCCGTGCACACCGCGAACGCCAGAACGAGGGCGACAAGCCGGATTGCACGGAATGCGAACCCGGAGTGATGCACGCTGGACATGGCGGTTCCCCATGGTCGGATGGTGCGCCGCATGCGGCGCGGAAGGGCCTGTGGAGCTACTATACGCCGAATTGCAAATTGCGCGACAGGAGAATGAGGCATCGTGGGATTTGTTCTGTCGGCGCGGAGGCCCGGTGCATTGACCGATGCGGGCTGGCACGGGTGACCGGATAACGTGACCGGACAAAGTGATCGGGCGAAGTGATCGGCTAAGTGATCGGACAAGGGCGACCGAACAAGGGCGACCGGGCGAAGGTCGCCGGGCGGACAAGGGGGGGGTGTGGAATGCCGTCCGAATGGCGCCGGGCAGACCCGCACCTGCACGAAAATGATGCACTTTCGCCGTGCGTGTGGTATGCAAAAGCCTGGGTGGTTACTCCACCCTCCCCAAATTCAGGCAAAAGGAGCGGACGCATGAACAAAGCGACGAAACCGGCAAAGGCCAAGCCCGCAGCGGCGGCCCCCTCTCCGCGAGAGTCCCGCAAGGCCAAGGTCATCGAAGTGCTGAACCGGGCGCGCGCCATGGAGCTGAACGCCATTACCCAGTACATGAACCAGCACTACGGGCTGGACAACATGGACTACGGTACGCTGGCGGCGGACATGAAGCTGATTGCCATCGACGAGATGCGCCACGCCGAGATGTTCGCCGAGCGCATCAAGGAATTGGGCGGCGAACCGACCACCGAGCGCGAGGGCGACCTGGTCAAGGGGCAGGACGTGCGGACCGTCTTCCCGTACGACGCCGGGCTCGAGGATGACACCATCGACGCCTACAACCAGTTCCTGCAAGTGTGCCGCGACTGTGGCGACAGCATCAGCATGAAGCTGTTCGAGACCATCATCGAGGAGGAGCAGGTGCACTTCAACCACTTCGACAACGTGGGCGAGCACCTGAAGACCCTGGGCGACACCTACCTGTCGAAGATCGCGGGCACCTCGGCCTCCACCGGCCCCTCCACCAAGGGGTTCCTGATCAGCAAGGGCGGGGCGGCGGCGGGGTAACCCCGCGCACCCGCATCATGGAGCGGGCGTGACGTCCCATGCCCGCAAGGGCAGGGCGGTACACCCCGATTTGGCGCCATACGGCGGCACGGCAACGTGCCGCCGTTTTCGTTGGCGGTCGGTGGTGGGGGCTGGCGGTGTGATTGCGGAAGGCTGGCGGGCCTGCCGGTGGGGGAGATGTTGCCGGATGCGGCCAGAGGCCACGCCGGGAGAGAATGGCCGGGAAGGAGCACGGCGCGCGCGGTGCAAGCCCGCCGCAACGGAAGCTTGGCGCCGGTCTGTCGGGCCGTCGGTATCGGAGGGAGAGCGTGGGGATGCGGGCGGGATGCGCGGCGCTCACCCGCGCCGGAAGGCGCGCAGCCCCAGCAGCAGTCCGGCCACCAGCAGGACCACCCCGCCCAGGCTGCCGACATCCGGGGCCTGTCCGCGCCAGCAATAGGCGTAGGCCAGGGCGGCCAGCGTCTCGCAAACCATCAGCTGGCCCGCAAGTCCGGCGGGCAGCAGGCGGCTGGCGCGGTTCCACAGGGTGGTGCCCAGCCACGAGGCCAGCAGCCCCAGGGTGAACATCAGCCCCACGAAGGTCCACGGGCGGGGGCCCAGCGGTGGGGCAAAACCGCCCGCGCCGCCATCCGCAACGGCATACCAGGCACAGGCGCCAGCCATGCCCAGCAGGGCAAGCGGCAGCGTAGCCAGCCCCTGTGCCGTGGCCCACAGGCCGGACCCCAGGTGCGGGCGCAGCGCCAGCCACTGGCTGTTACGCAGGGGGTACCACGTCCAGCAGGCCACGGCTCCCCACGCCAGCGCCACACCGGTCAGGTAGTCGGCCATGGGCCTGTCGAAGCCCAGCCGGCCTATTTCGTGGCGGTTCACCAGCAGCACCCCGGCGGCGATGGCCGCCAGCGGCGGCACCAGCCGTGCCCAGCGCAGCCGCCGGTCGCGCAGGTTGGAGATGATGGCGATGATGATGGGCAGGGTGCCGATGATCACCGTGGGCAGGGGGGCGTCCGCGCGCTGGATGGCTGCGGAAAGGCACAGGTAGTAAAGGATGTTGCCTGTCAGGGCCAGTTCCAGGGCGCGCAGCCAGTCGGCCCGGTCCAGCAGGCGCAGCCGGGCCGTGTCGCGCAGGCCCAGCACCACGGCAATGGCTCCGAAGGCCGTGTACCGCCCGAACGACAGCACGGCGGGTGGGTAGTCGCCCAGCAGCAGCGGCACGATGAACACCAACCCCCACGCCAGTCCGGCACCCAGTGCGCACAGGGCGCCTTCGGCCAGGGTGCGCGGGGGCAGGGCCGCAGGGGGCAGGCCGGTAAGTGGGGCGGCGGCAACGGCGGATGCGGCTGGTGGGGCAGAACGGGGCATGGCCCCAGCTACTACGGGCTGCGCCGGGGGGCAAGGGCATCTGGTGTCCGCAGGGTGTTTTTGAAGGCTAAAGCGACAACCAACAGCGTTTTTAGTAAAACATACTTTACTTATTTGGTGGAGGAAGGTAATTTTGAATCATGAAAATACCCAAGGATGACCTGATCGGGGTGCTTGCCCAGTTCAACCCGTGGTGGCGGGGCGAACCCGTGGCGGATCTGCCCGCGTGGCGCCGGGCGGCATTTCGTGAACTGCACGCCTGGGTTGTCGCGCCGCCTGCCCACCGGGCCGTTCTGGTGTCGGGTGCCCGGCAGGTGGGAAAAACCACGCTGATGCTGCAAAGCATTGCCGATCTGATTGCCGGGGGCGTTCCCCCGGCCAACATCCTGTATGCCACGTTCGACCATCCCTTGCTCAAGCTGGCGGGGATCGATGCCGTCCTGGAGGCCTGGCGTGCCCGCGAACCCGCCGTGCCGGGGCCGGAATTCCTGTTCCTGGACGAGGGGCAGTTCATCCGGGACTGGGGTACCTGGGTCAAGCACCAGGTGGATTTCTTTCGCCACCGGCACATCGCGTTCACGGGGTCGGCACTGCCGCTGCTGGAGTCCGATCAGGAGTCGGGCGTGGGCCGCTGGCACACCATCAAGCTGACCACACTGTCCTTTTACGAGTACTTGCAATTGAAGCGGATTCCCCATTCGGAGATTCCGCCGCTACGCAGCCTGCGCGAAACGTTCGCCTGGTCAGAGGCGGCGTTCTACCGGGTCGCCGAGATGGCCGCGCCACTGGTCGGGCATTTCCACGACTATCTGGTACGCGGGGGTTTTCCGCAGATCGCGCAGGTTGAAAGCGTGACGCAGGCGCAACGCCTGCTGCGCGAGGACGTGATCGACAAGGTGCTCAAGCGGGACATGACGGTGCTGTTCGGAGTCCGCCGCGTGCTGGAACTGGAGCACACCTTCCTCTACCTGTGCATGCATGACGGGGGGCTGCTGGATGTTCCCAACCTGTGCAAAAACCTTGAGGTCAAGCGCCCCACGGCGCTGAAATACATAGACCTTCTCGAGTCCACGCACCTTGTCTACAAGCTGCCGCCGCACGGCTACGGTAAGGATATCCTGCGGGCCAGGTACAAGGTGTACCTTGCGGATGCCGCGCTGGCCCCGGCGGCCCTGTTGAAGGGCAAGGGACTGATCGACGACCCCATGGCGCTGGGCGTTGCCACGGAAACCGCCGTGTTCAAACATCTTTTTGCCAGATACTATGCACGGGACGTACGGTTCACCTACTGGCGCGACAAGAAAAATCGCGAAGTCGACCTGGTGGCGGACATGGGGGGCAAGCTCGTGCCCTTCGAGGTCAAGTACCGCGCTCAACACGCCGGGGCCGCCGAGTTGCAGGGGCTGCTGGAGTTCATGCGCGAACGCAAGGCCGAGCGCGGCTACGCGGTGACCAAGTCGCTGACGGATTTCGGTCCGCTGGCGGGGCACGGCGACGTCATGCGCATTCCCGCGCCATTGCTGTGCTACTGGATGGGACAGGGCGAACTGGACGAACCCGTTGAAGCGTGATGGACGCACGCGCCGCAAGGGCACGACGGCAGGAACGGCGCACTC
Source organism: Nitratidesulfovibrio sp. (assembly GCF_040373385.1). Lineage (NCBI taxonomy): Bacteria > Pseudomonadati > Thermodesulfobacteriota > Desulfovibrionia > Desulfovibrionales > Desulfovibrionaceae > Nitratidesulfovibrio > Nitratidesulfovibrio sp. Next base: position 134,975 of record NZ_JBDXXH010000009.1, read on the forward strand.
CGCGAGGGGTGCGCCGTTTCCGTCAGCAGGGCAGGGGGGGGGTAGGGGGTATCCGCGTCGCCGTTACTGGCAGACGGGCTTGGCGCCCGGCTGTTGGGTGGCCAGCCAGTCCACCACGGCGGGCTTTTCGGCCTCGCTGACCTGCGCGCCCTTGCCCATCATGCGGGTGACGGTGGTGTTCCAGGCGGCCTTGTCCTTGGCGCCCAGGTTGGCACAGATGCGCTGGGTGTTGTGGCATTTGGTGCAGGCGGACATGACGGTGCCCGCCGGGTCCTGCGCGGTGGCGGGAACGGCGGACGAGAAGGCGGCAAATGCGGTGAGGGCGGCGGACATGGCCAGGGTGGCCAGCATCCGGCCACGGCAGTTGGGCGTACGGCGCATGGGCAACTCCTTGGTTAAGGGGGATTGCCGTCACTATACACGCGGGCGCGTGCCGGACGCAACGGGATGATGCGGGAAAGGCTTTCACGGAGGAAGGAGGTTGGCCAGGAATTCCACCCAACTGGCGCCCAGCCGTGTGAAGTCCGCTGCCGGGGGGTTCAGTTCCGGCGCAGGGGTGCCTGCGGATGCGGCGCGGAGGGCGTAGTGGGGTGTGTTTTTCGTGCGGCATCCGAAGACTTTTCGAAAAGCATTCGGAAAGTGCCGAATGTGCGCTTACGGGCACAAGGGCTTGTCGCCCGGCTTGCGCGTGGAAAGCCACTCGATGACGACGGTACGCTCCTCGGGGGTGACGCTGGCCCCGCCCGCGATCATCCGGTCCACGGTTTTTTCCCAGCCCGCCCGGTCCAGCTTGCCGATGTCCGCGCAAATGCGGTCCGCGCCGTGGCAGATGCGGCAGGCCCGCATGGTCACCACCTCGCCGGGGGGCGTCTTGTCGCCGCAGCCGGTCAGCAGGGTGCCCAGCGTCACGGCCAGTCCGGCGGCGAGAACCAGCGGGCCGAGCAGGACGCCGAGCCATCTGGCCGGGGCGTTATGGGGTCGGAGGCAGCCGGGGGCGGCACGAGATGCCGCGCCGTACCTGCGAGTGTGTGCGACAGTGTTTCCGGCGGTGCGGGACGCGTGCGGGGGGCGGGACTTTCCGGAGTCATGATGGGCGTCATCTCGTGCTCCGTGGGGTGTGCGGCGGGCATCCGGCATGAGGGTCTCCTAGGCTGGTTTCGCCCACCATACCGGAAAACGCGGGGCAAGCAACGGGGGGCGGCAACCCTTCGCTCCAACGTGCGAGCTTTTGCCCGCCCTTTAACGAACCAGTTTGAACACCACCGGCACCTCCACCTCGCAGGCCACGTCGCGTCCGTCGCGCCCGCAGGGGCGAAAGCGCCAGCGCTCCACGGTGGACAGGGCCGCGTCCGCGAACAGATCCACCGCTTCACCGCCCACCACACTGCGGGAGGCCACCCGACCCTGCGGGTCGATGTGCAGCCGCACCACCACCACGCCTTCCGCCCGCTTGCGGCGGGCCTCTGCCGGGTAGGGGGGCTGCGGCGCGTAGAGAGGCCGCGCCTTGCGGTCGTAGTCGCCGTCCCGCGCCGTGTCGGCGTGCAGCCCCACGCCGCCCGGCCCTGCCGTGCCCGTGCTTCCGCCGCCGGTTCCGCCGCCGGAGCCGAAGGCCATGCCCTTGTCCGTGCCCCCGCTGCCGGGGGGTGCCCCTTCCGGCACGCTGGTGTCCAGCCCGCCGGATGGTGCCGCGTCAGCCGTCATGGCGCGCGCAGGCGCTACGGACGGTTCCGTCGGTGATGTGGGGGCGGCGGGCCGTTCGGGTTGGCGTTCAGCCGGGGTGGGCCGGGGGGCGGCATCCCGCTTGCGCGTGCTCACGGCCTTGGCGTCGGGCTTCACGTCCCGCGCCTGCGGTACGGGTAACGGGGCGGGCGTGGGTGTGCGCGGCGTTGCGGCTGCCGGGCGTTTTCCGCCCGGCCCGCCCAGGGTCAGTTCCACCATCTGGCTGCCGCCGCCCCTGCCGCCCTGATCCAGCCCGCTGACCGTCTTCGGTTGCGGCGCGGCCAGCAGCATCCCGGCCAGCAGCAGGTGCAGGCACAGGGCTCCCACCGTCCAGCGGTCCAGCAGCCGGGCGTCCGTCCGTCCTGCCCGTTCCGCTCGTGCGGTCATGGCCGGGCCTCCGGCGTGTCTTCCTCTTCGGCCATGACGTGCATCTTGTGCACCCCGGCGGCGCGCACCATGCCCATCACCCGCACCACGCGGCCATAGGGCACGTTGGCGTCGGCCCGCAGGAACAGCAGCCGGTCGGGCGTCACCACGCGTTCGCGCATGAAGGCGGCTATGTCACCGTCGCCCAACGTGTCCTCGTCCAGCAGCAGCGTGCCATCGGCCCGGATGGTCAGCACCACGTGGTCGCTGTCCTCGGGCAGCACGTCCACGGTTTCGGTCTGCGGCAGGGATACGTCCAGCCCCGATTGCATCATGGGCGTGGTGATCATGAAGATCACCAGCAGCACCAGCATCACGTCGACAAAAGGCGTGACGTTGATCTCGGAAACCACGCCGCCGTCCTCGTCAGATGCCGCCTGCATCGTCCGCCTCCGTGGTGTGCAGGGCCGTGCCGCCAAGCACCGCGCCCACGTCGTGCATGACGTGGTTCAGGATCACCCCGGCAAGGTTGACCAGCCGCGCCTTGACCTTGTTCAGGGCGGTGGTTTGCAGGTTGTAGCCGATGGCTGCGGGTATGGCCACGCCAAGGCCCACGGCGGTGGCGATGAGCGCCTCGGAGATGCCCGGCGCCACGGCGGCAATGGAGGCGGACTTGGCCCCGGCAAGGTCGTGGAAGGCATCCATGATGCCCCACACGGTGCCGAACAGCCCGATGAACGGCGCGATGTTGGCGGTGGTGGCCAACAGCGGCAGCTGCGCGCCAAGCCTGCCCCCCTCGTCCGACACCGCATGGCGCAACGTGCGCCGCACGTTGTCGGCCAGCAGGGCGGCGGGGGCGTTGCACCGGGTCATGCGGCGGTATTCGTCGTAGCCCGCGCGCAGCAGGTTCCAGGCCATCCTGTCGCCGGAATCCTTGAAGCGCGACATGGCCTGCTCCAGGCTTTCCATGCGGCCAAGCCGCTCCATGCAGGCGTCGATGCGGCCTGCCGCGCCGCGCAGCAGCAGGGCTTTGCGGAAGATGATGCCCCAACTGGCGACGGACATGCAGACAAGGGCGAGCATTACCGCCTTGGCCACGGGGGTGGCGTGGGCGTACAGGCCCAGAATGCCGGTATCCATGAAGAACTCCTTGAATCGTGGGTATTGTGATGTGGGCTGGCGTGTGGCGGCATCAGCCCGCCGCAGCGTCCGTGCCGCCAACTGCGGTGGGAGCGGTGGTCGCGGCGGTGGCGGTCAACTGCGGCCGGATGAACTGCGCGATGACCAGCGAACACAGGCTCATCAGCGCCCCGGCAAAAAAGGTCACCCGGTAGTCGATCATCCACAGGTAGCCGCCGGTCACGGGCAGGACCACGGCGGCGATGTGGTTGATGGTGAACCCTGCCGCCGCGCTGGGTGCCAGGTCCTCGTGGTCCGCGATCTTCTGGAAGTACGTGGTGATGGCCATGCTGAAGTTGAACAGCACGTGGTCCAGCACGTACAGGCAGATGGCCACGGCCCTGGATTCCACCAGGCCGTACGAGACGAAGACGGCGGCCAGCAGCAGGTATTCGGTGGACAGCACCGTCCGCTCGCCCAGCCGGGGAATCAGCCGGGCCACCAGCGGCGCGGAAAAGTAGCACACGATATTGTTGACGATGAACAGCAGCGAGATTTCCCGCACCGAAAACTGGAACTTCTGCACCAGCAGGAACGCGGCAAAGGCGATGAATATCTGCCGCCGCGCCCCGCCCATGAAGGTCAGCGCGTAGAACACCCAGTACCTGCGCCGCAGCACGATGCGCTTTTGCTGCGGTCGCAGGGCACCGCCCGTGGGGTTCCACGCCACCAGACACAGGGCCGCCACCACGATGGCCCCGCCGAACAGCATGTACAGCTGTTCCGTGCTCAGCCATTCCGCGCCGAAGTACACCAGCACCCCCACCACGACGCTGGTGGCCGCACCGGCGCTGACCTGGCGGGCCAGCACGGTGGGGGTTTCGGCAAGGCCGAAGCTTTGCAGCGTCAGCGACTGCCGGGCCGTTTCAAAGTAGTGGTAGCCAAGGCTGGAGACCAGCGTGGTCACCACCAGCCCGGTGAAGCTGGGCCACAGCCCGGTGATGAACACCCCCACGCCCAGACAGACCACCGACAGCACGGCCAGCCTGCATTCGTGCATCACCAGCAGGGCGAACACGGCCAGCAGCGAGAGAAAGCCCGGCACCTCGCGCACCGATTGCAGGATGCCCGCGTGGTAGGCCGTCAGCCCCACGGAATTGACGAGGAAGTTGTCGAACAGGATGACCCACACCTGGAGCCCGGCGGCGCCACAGACGGTAAGGATCATCAGGAACAGGTACATGGAGTTGTTCTTGGTCGCGTGCATGCGGTGGAGACTCTATGGTTGTCCGTGCGGTGAACGCAGCCGCCCGCCGATCATCAGCGCGAGGAAATAACACCCCCCCACGATGGATACGACGATGCCGGCGGCGATTTGGGTCGGGTACAGGGCCGTCTGGCCTATCCAGTCGGCCCACAGCATCAGGGCGGCACCCACGAGGGTGCCGGTGGCAAGCTGCGCCCGCGCCGTGCGCGCCCCCAGCAGCGAGGCGGCGTGCGGGGCCACCAGCCCCACGAAGGTCACCGGCCCCATGGACGAGGTGACCAGCGCGCACAGCAGGGCCACCACGGCCAGCAGCACAAGGCTGGCCCGGCGGGTGTCCAGGCCACGGGCGCGGGCCACGTCGCGCCCGGCGGACAGCAGTGTCAGCCAGCGGAAAAGGCCAAGCCCGGCACCGGACAGCGCGGCGGTGCCCGCCGCCAGCAGCAGGGCCTGGGCCGGGGCCGTGCGGTAGGTGGAGCCGCTCAGCCACAGCAGCACCGCGTAGCTGTCGCCCGTGCCGCGCGCCAGGCAGAACTGCACCAGTGCATCCAGCAGGGCGGTCAGGGCCACGCCCGCGATGATCAGGCTGGACGGCGCGTAGCCGTGCGCCTTACCCAGGCGCAGCAGCACCGCCAGCACGGCCGCGCTGCCCAGCAGGGCAACGGGCCATTGCGCGGCAGACACCGCCTGCCCGAACAGCAGCCCGGCCAGCACCAGGGCAAAGGTGGCCCCGGAGGACACCCCCAGAATGTCCGGGCTGGCCAGCGGGTTGCCCACCAGCCGTTGCAGGATGGTGCCCGCCACGGCCAGCGCCGCGCCCGCGCACAGCGCCGTCGTGAGCCGGGGCCAGCGTACCGACCACTGGTAGGCGGACGGCGCGGCCCAGTGCCATGCGCCGCCGTCGGGTTGGATCAGGATGTGCGCCAGCAGCCCCAGCACGGTGGCGCCCGCCAGCAGGGCCACCATGGCGGGGTGCACCGCAGGGCGGACCCGCGCGCCACCCCGGAAGAAAAAGCCCACCGTGTCCTGCGCCCGCAGCCTGCGGCGCGAAAGCCACAGCAGCGCCGGGGCGCCCATGGCCGCGGCGGCCACGCCGCAGGGCACCACGTCCTGGGTCCACGTTCCGGCCAGCATGGCCAGTGCGTCCGTGGCCAGCAGCAGGGCCGCGCCCAGCAGCAGGCTGGTCCACAGTTCCGCGCCGGGGGTTCTGGCGCCCAGCGAGCGGGCCATGTTGGGGGCCAGCAGGCCGATGAAGCCGATCACCCCCACCGTGGCGATGGATGCCGAGGCCAGCCAGATGGACGCGGCCATCAGCAGCAGGAAGGCCGGGATCACCGGCAGGCCGCGCGCGGAGGCGCCCTGGTGCCCCAGGCGCAGCAGGGTCAGCAGGCGCGGCGCCGCCAGCAGCAGGACCGGGGCCCCAGCCAGACGGGGCAGCAGCCACAGCACCGCCTGCCAGCCGTTCTGGGCCAGGTCTCCGGCGCCCCACAGGAACACGCTGCGCGCGAATTCCTCGTGCAGCAGGACAAGGGCGGTGGTGACGGCCCCCAGCAGGATGTTGACCACCATGCCGGACACCACCAGCGGCAGGCCGTCCATGTTGCGCACCCCGGTGATGAAGACGATCAGCCCGAAGGCCAGAAGGCCGCCCAGCAGGGCCGCCGGGGCACCGCAGGCCGCCACGTGCTGCGGCAGCCAGATGTGCAGCGCCACCAGGGCCAGCCATGCCCCCGACGACGTACCCAGCGTGAGCGGAGAGGCCAGCATGTTGCGGGTCAGCTGCTGCATCAGGCTGCCGGTAAGTCCCAGCGCCCCGCCCACCAGCAGGGCCATGCACGCGCGCGGCAACTGCGCGTGGCAGAAATGCAGTTCCGCGAAGGTTTCCGGCGCACGCCAGCCAAGGACCAGCCGCAGCTGTTCCGTCAGGGTCAGGCCGCCGTCGGCCAGCAGTCCGTCCATGTGCAGGTGGAGCACGGCCAGACCGGCCACGGCGCACGCAAGCCCCGCAAGGCCGCGCAGCGTCACTGCGCCGCCTCCACCCGCAGCAGGCTTTCGGCAAAGGCATCGGCCAGATAGCGCATGGACATGGCCCCGCCGTAGTTCCACACCGGACGCACCGACCGGATGCGCCCCTGCCGCACGAAGGGCATGGACTGCCAGAGCACGGAGGCGCGCATCTTCGCTTCTTCGGGGAAGGGCAGCACGTACAGCACCCAGGCGTCGGCCAGCGCGTGCAGGTCCTTGAAGGGCATCCGGGTGATGCCCCACGCGCGCGGTTGCTGCGGCAGGGCGTCGGTCAGGCCCAGTTGGTCCAGCACGTACCGGGCGGTGGAGTTTTCGCAGTAGGCGAAGACCGACGTGGTGTTGGCGAAGCGCAGGGGCAGCACGCGGGCCGAGGGGCCGAGGGCCGCCGCCAGTTGCGCCTTCAGTTCCGCGAAGCGGCGGTGCATGTCTTCCAGCTTCTGCCGGGCCAACTCCTGCCTGCCGAACAGGGCGGCCAGGGTGGTGAAGTGGGCGATGGCCACTTCGCCCGAGCGGTCCGTTGCCGCGAAATTGGGCAGATGGACCACGGGGGCGATGCGGGCCAGCGCATCCAGCAGGTCCTTCTGCGGTGAAGCGGTCAGGATCACGTCGGGATGCAGCCCGGCGATGCGCTCCAGGTTGGGTTCCGCGCGGGTGCCCACGTCGGTCACGGTGTCGGCGTTGTCCTTGTCGCTCGTGCCCCCTGCATTGTCCTTCATGGCCGGCAGCGGCGGCTGGACCACCCATTCCCGGTATCCGGCCAGTTCGGGCGCGCCCACCGGGGTGATGCCCAGTTCCAGCACCTGCTCCAGCAGGTCCCAGTCCAGCACCACCACCCGCCGGGGAACGGAGGCGAACGCGATGGTTCCCCGGTTGTCCCGGATGCGGATGGGGGCGGGACGGTCGGCCCGCCCTGCGCCTTGCGTGGCATCCAGCCCACCATGCTGTTTGACGCCCTGCGCGGCGTCGGCGGCCCGTGCCGTGCCCGGTGTTGCAAACAGGGCCAGCGCGCAGGCCATGGCCGCCAGCAGGGCGGGGTACCGCCGCAGGCCTGTCCGGACCATCACGTCGCGGTGAGCGTGCGGCATCAGGCGCATACCACGGCCACCTTGCAGGTACGGGTGCCCCGTGGTGGGGCGGGATGGTCGATGAGCCGGATGGACGAACGGTACAGCGCGGACAGGGCGCGTTCTTCCAGCAGCAGGTCCGCCGGCCCCTGAAAGGCCACCTCGCCCTGGCGCAGGGCAATGACGTGGCTGGCGTAGCGCAGGGCCAGGTTGATGTCGTGCAGGATGACCACCACCCCCAGGCCGTGGTCCCGGTTCAGTGCGGCCAGCAGGTCCATGACCTGGTACTGGTGGTGCACGTCCAGGGCCGATGTGGGCTCGTCCAGGATGGCCACGGGCGACTGCTGGGCCAGCAGCATGGAAATCCACGCCCGCTGCCGCTCGCCGCCGGACAGGCTGTCGGCAAGGGTGTCGGCGAAGCGGGTCACGCCGGTGCGCTCCATGGCCTCGTCGATGATGCGTGCGTCCCCGGCGGTCCAGCGGCCAAAGGTGCCCCGCCATGGAAAGCGCCCCAGCCGCACGATTTCACGCACGGTCAGCCCCACCGAAGGCGGCAGCCTTTGCGGCAGGAAGGCCACGGCCCGGGCCAGTTCGCGCGCGCCGAGTCGGTTCAGGCCCCGGCCATGCAGGGTGATGCGGCCTGCGTCCGGTGTCTGCTGTCCGGCCAGCAGGCCGACCAGGGTGGACTTGCCCGAGCCGTTGTGGCCCAGAACGACGCACAACTGGTCCGTGGGCACGGCCAGTTGCGGCAGGGAAAGTATGCGGCGGCCATCGCGGGCCATGCCGACATCGGTAAGCTGGAACATGCGGTCTGCCTGGTGCGGTGAAAGGAACGGAAAACGGAAAGGCCCCCCTCTCCGCTCCGGGCGCGCCGGGTGTACCGGTCGCCAGTGGCGGAAAGGGGGGGCGGGTCTACCAGTGATAGCTGACGCTGAGCAGCGCGGAGCGCGACTGGCCGTAGTAGCAGTAGTAGTCGCAGGCCGAGATGTACTCTTCGTCCAGGATGTTGTTGACGTTCAACTGGACGCTCCAGTTTTCGTCGATCTGGTACGAGGCCATGGCGTCCCACAGGGTGACGTCGGGCACGGTCAGGTCGCTGCTGGCGGGATTGTCCCGGGATTCGCCGATGTAGCGCACGCCGGAGCCGAAGGTCAGCCCCTTCACGAAGAAGCGCGAGGTGTCCAGCTTCAGCCAGGCGTTGGCCTGGTCGCGCGGGATGAGCCCGGCCTGCTTGGTGCCCCGGCCGCCGGTGTCGTCGGTGCGGGCGTCGGTGTAGGTGTAGCTGGCGGTCAGTTGCAGGTCTTCGGTCAGGTGGGCCAGGCCTTCCAGTTCCACGCCCCGGGCGGTGACCTCGCCGGTCTGGGTGGCCACGTAGGTCAGCGGGTTGGTGACCAGTGCATTCTTCTGGGTGATGTCGAAGAGGGCCACGTTGATGTAGCCGTCGAAGAAGCCGGGGGTGTACTTCACGCCCACTTCGTACTGCTCGCCTTCCAGCGGCTTGTAGAGCTGGCCCGTGGCCGGGTCGATGGTGCTCAGCACCTCGAACGACTGCGAGTAGCTGACGTAGGGCGACAGGCCGTAGTCGGACAGGTACATCAGGCCCGTGTTGAACGAGAACTGGCCGTCGTTGCGCGATTCGTCCTGGTCCAGGCTGTCGCTGGTGTTCTCGGTCTGCACCCGGTCGTAGCGGCCACCCAGCACGCCCACCCAATGGCCGTCGTACTTGACCTGGTATTGCAGGTAGGCGCCGGTCTGGAGCTTGGAGATGTCGCGATCATTGTTGTTGGCCGGGTCGAGCGGGGTATAGGACCCGTACACCGGGTGGTACGGGTTGATGGTGCCGAAGGAATAGTTGTCCTGCTCGTCGCCATGGGTCTTGTGGTGCTGCACGTCCACGCCCATCAGCGCGGTGTGTTCCATGTCCGTGGAATCCCATTTGGCCACGGCGCGGTTGTCCACGGTGATGCTGTCCTGCTCGCCGTCGCGGAACACGATGCCCCGGTACAGCGAGGTGGCCGAGGGATCGGAGTTGGGGAAGGCGTACGAACTGCGCAGGTACAGGTCGTTGTAGGCGTAGTTGACGTTCTGGGACAGGGTCCAGCGCTTGTCCACCTCGTGTTCCAGAAGGTAGCCGGCGGACATCTGGGTGCGCTTGTAGCGGTCGTAGTCCGGTTCGCCCAGGTTGGTGGACGGATCGATGGTGCCGTGCGGCGAATCGATCAGCGTGCCTGCGGCGGGAAAGAACGGGTTGGTGGGAACGCCGTCGTCCTTCAGCAGCGTGCCCATCAGGGTAAGGCGCGTCTTGTCGGTAAAGTCTATGGTCAGGCTGGGCGCGATGTAGTGGCGGGTGTTTTCCGTGCCGTCCAGTTCGCCCTCGGCGTCCTTGGCCAAGCCCACGATGCGGAAGCGGATGTTGCCCGAATCGGTGGCCACGTCGGACACGTCGAAGGCCACGGTGCGGGTGTCGCTGGTGCCCACCTGCACCTGTATCTCGCCGCCGGGGGTATCCTTGGGCTTTTTCTGCACGGCGTTGACCACGCCGCCGGGGGGCGATTCGCCGAACAGGATGGACGACGAGCCCTTGACCACTTCCAGCCGTTCGAGGCCGTAGGGTTCCAGCAGCCAGGTGTAGTAGCCGTCGCGGAACAGGCGGTTGCCGTCCAGGTAGGTGGCCGCGTCAAAGCCGCGCACCTTGATCCAGTCGGTGTCGTTGTCGGCCCCGTAGGGCTGCGAGGTAACCCCGGACGTGTAACGCAGGGCCTCGTCCAGCTTTTGCGGGGCGTGCTGTTCCAGGTCTTCCGATTCGACGATGGAGACGGACTTGGGGGTTTCCTGGATGGCGGCGTCCACCTTCAGTGCCGAGGCGCTGACCACCACGGGGTCCAGCGTCACGGTGCTGTTGGTGTTGGCCAGTACCGGCCTGGCGGATGCCACGACCAGGCAGGCCGCCCCCAGGCAAAGGGCATGACCCAGAAGGCGCAACGGGTCTGATGGTTTCATGTATATCTCCTGTGCGGAATGGTGCGAGGCGATTTCCGGTTGATGCAGCCATGCGGCAATGCACGCCGTTTGGCGCGCAATACGGTGCACGCCGCGTCGCGCCACGTCGCAATGGGGGAAGAACAGCCCAGTTCCCCGCCCGCGAGTGGTTTCGCGCGGCTGCGGCATGCAAACACTGCCGAGTGTGTGTGAGGGGGCCCCGTCAGGCAGGATTGACACTAATACTGAAAATCATTATCAGCCAACTTCGTTGAGACAAATCATGCCTCAAATGAGACAAGGAACGCCGCATGGACCCCCAGCCCATGAACATCATGGACACGCCCCGCCCCGTGGTGGCCCTGGCCACGGAATATTCGCCGGGAGAAATACTGGAATTCCACAACCATCCGCGCGCCCAGCTGCTGTACGCCAGCCTGGGGGTGATGACGGTTGAAACGCACAAGGGCATCTGGGTGGTGCCGCCCCACCGGGGTGTGTGGATACCGCCCTACATGGTGCACAAGCTTACGGTTTCGCAGCACATTTCCATGCGCTCGCTGTATTTTCAGCCGGAGCTGTGCGGCAATACCCCGCAGGAGTGCTGTGTGGTTTCCGTGTCGCCCTTGCTCAAGGAGCTGATCCTCGAGGCATCGCAGATGCCCCGGCTGTACCCGCGCAACGGGCCGGAAGAACGGCTGCTGATGGTCGTCATGGACCGCATCCGCCAGATGGACCTGACCCCGCTGATGAACCTGCCCATTCCCAGGGACCACCGGCTGAAGGCCATCTACCAGCACCTGGACGAGAACCCCGGCGACAAGCGCACCCTGGAGGAATGGGGGGACACCATCGGGCTTACCCGGCGGACGCTGACCCGGCTTTTCCTGTCCGAAACCTCCATGACCTTCGGGCAGTGGAAGCAGCACATCCGCATTCTGAAATCCCTGCCTCTGCTGGCCGAAAACGAGCAGGTGACCACCGTGGCCATGGAAATGGGCTACGACAATCCCAGCGCGTTCATATCCGTGTTCAAGAAGGCACTGGGCAAGACGCCCAGCAAGTACTTTGCGGGGGAGTGAGCAGGGGGGGGGGGGGGGGGGGGGGGGGGGGAAGGTTGCGACGGCAGAGGAAGGAAAGGAGAGTCCTCACGGGGGGCGCGAGGGTGGAAGGTGCGGTATCAGGCTTCCGGTCAGCGCGGGGGGGCTGAAGTAAATTTCAACCGGAGTTTTGATTATTGTATCTGTTTTAATTAAAAACAGAGCAAGTTTTTTAATTAGTGAGAAGCGTAAGAAAAAATTCTCACCCTGAATTTAAGACGTATCTGGTGTCGTTAGTCGAGAAATAACCGGTAGTATTCGGTGAAAAGGTATTCCCGGTTGCGCTGCTGGCCGGTCATTTCTTCAAGGATACCGAGCCGGACCATCTCGGCGATGAGAGTGTTGGCCGTGGGTTGGGAAATGTCGAGGTTCTGGGCCACGCGTTTGCCGGTGGTGACAGGGCTCATATATAACGTTTCCAGCAATTTCTGGCCATTAGCGGACCGGGCACCCAGCGAGAGCACTTTTTGCGCGCACAGTTCCTTGAGGGCCATGATGTTCCGGAATGTGGCCACACCGTTGCGAGCCGTGTCGCGTACGGCCACGAGGAAGAATCGGACCCAATGGCCGATGTCATTGGACATGCGAACGCCGGTGAGTGCGTCGTAGTATTGCCCTTTGTGCTTTTCCATGTGCGCGGAAAGGTACAAGCACGGCTTGCTGAGTAAACCGGCGCTGATCAGGTACAGGGTGATAAGCAAGCGCCCGATTCTACCGTTGCCGTCCAGAAAGGGGTGGATGGTTTCAAATTGATAATGGCTTATGGCCACCCGAATGATGTGTGGAACGTGGATTTCCTCGTTGTGCCAGAATTTTTCAAGGTCGCTGAGCAGTTCGGGAAGTTCGTCGTGATGGGGGGGGATGAATACGGCGTCCTTCAGTGATGCGCCGCCGATCCAGTTTTGTGAGCGACGGAATTCACCAGGCGTCTTGCGTTCGCCGCGTACTCCGCGCATCAGTATGTCATGTGTTTTTCGGAGCAGGCGGTTCGACAGGGGAAGCTCTGCCAGTTCCCGGATGGCAACGTTCATCGCTTCGATGTAGTTGTGCACTTCCTGCCAGTCGTCGCGTTTTTCTTCGGCAACGTGCATCCTGTCGCGCAGGGCATCGTCCATTTCCGTGCGCGTGCCCTCGATGCGGCTGGAGGTGTTGGCTTCCTTGACGACGTGCATGTAGATGTACCGATCCACGTCCGGAACCATCTTCGAAAAGGCATCCAATTCGGCCAGACTGCGGGTGGTTTCTTCCAACAGGCTGTTGATGCGTGGGTCATCCCACGTCCACTCGCGGTTTACCGGGGTGGGCGTGAAGCTTTTGTATTCGTATTGCTGGACGAATGTTCCGGAAATGAAGGCTTCGAACTTCATCGGAATCCTCGCTTGCTGACGGAGAGTCCGGTGGGCGGCTGCCGGAGCCGAGGGAACGGAATTGATGGTGCCCGGAGCGGGGATTGAACCCGCACAGCCGTGAGGCCGAGGGATTTTAAGTCCCTTGCGTCTGCCAGTTCCGCCATCCGGGCACGGTGGGAATGGGCCGAAACCCTAGTATGCGGGCGGGTTGCCGTCAATGTCGGGGTGGGGCCGTGCGCAGGGAATGGCGCCGGGTGTCGAGCCCGGCGGCGCAAGGGGGCGTCGCGTTTGGGCGTCAGGGCTGCCGGGGGCTGCCGGGGGGCCGCCGCGAACTGGCCCGGCGCGCAGGTCGGCTGGAACGGGCTGGGCGCGTGGCCCTTCGCCTATTCCGTCGGCTTCGCGGCAGTCTTGCCGCTACCCCCGGCCTTGCCGCGTCTGGCGCGGGCCGCTGGCGGTTTGGGCCGGGTGGTGGGCACCACGGCCAGTGCCGGGTCCTTGTGCGCATGGGCAGCCATGCCCGCGCGTGCGTCGGGCAGGCGCAGGGCGGCCTCCTGCCAGACACCGTCGGCCAGCAGGTACAGGTGCAGCAGGTCCAGCCCCTTGTCCACGAACAGCATGCGCCCTTCCACATTGCCGCGCAGCAGGGGGGCCACGGCGGCGCAGGCGGCGTGGAACGCCGTTTCCTCGTGGTGGGCGAACACGCATTGCACCCGCAGGGCATCGCCCGTGGGGGTGAAGTCGATGTGCTCGCCGCCGCTGGCGTCCAGTGCGCCGTGGATGGCGTCCACCAGTTCCGCCTCGCGGGCCAGCAGGTCGTTGTAGCTCAGTTCCGGCCCGTAGAAGAAGTGGCCGAAGAGTTCGCAGTCGAATTTGGCCATGGTCGGTCCTTGCGTATGGTCGGGGCAGTTTGGCCGAGTCGGTGTGGCCGCGCGGTGTGCCCGGCGATGTGTGCCCGGACCGGCGCGGTGTCGTCCGGCGGTCGCGGGTCGCACGGTTTCTCCCAGCCGCGCGGCGGGCCGCAGCGAGGTGCTCCGTCTTCCCGTATCACGGGGCGCATGTTTTCCCTATGATAGAGCGCGGATGTGCCGGACGTCAAAATGGCAGAGATCGGCGGGGCTGGACGCGCCCTCCCCGGCGGTGGATACTGGCGCGCCTAACCCCCGCACAAGGAGTTTCCCATGCCCTACGTCAACATCCGCATCACCCGCGAAGGCGCCACCAGCGAGCAGAAGGCGGCGCTCATCCAGGGCGTCACGCAGTTGCTGGTGGATATCCTCGGCAAGAATCCCGCCACCACCGTGGTGACCATCGACGAGGTGGACACCGACAACTGGGGCGTGGGCGGCGAGACCATCACCGCGCGGCGCAAGCGCGGGGCCTAGCGCAAGGGGCGCAGGGGCGCAGGGGGAGACGCGGCCACTGCCCACCGATGTCGCCGCAATGCGCGGCGGGGCGGTGCGCCAGCGCCAACGGTTCGCGCCCCCCACGCATCGCTCCCCCCATCCCCACTCACCACCTCCTCGCAGACACAACGCTCCCGGTGGTGTGGCGCACAGGCATCGTCGGGATGGCCCCGGCACCCCGCCGCCCGTCGCCCGCCATCCCGCCGCGTCCATCATGCTGTGGGCGCGCTGGCGCATCGCCCCCCCATCTGCTACAGGCTCGGTATGCACACGGACACGCGCCCCCGTCTGGTGGTGCTCGGGCTGGACGGCCTGCCGTTCTCGCTGGCCCGCCACCTTTGCGCGCAGGGCCGCACCCCCAATCTTGCCCGCATCGCCGTATCCCCCAATGCGTCGGCCCTGGCTGCCGAGCTTCCCGACCTGTCGCCGGTGAACTGGACATCGTTCTACACCGCCGCCGGTCCGGAAACGCACGGGGTGTACGGCTTCACGCGATTCAACGTGACCACGCGCCAGTTGTCGCTGGCCGATTTTTCGCAGGTGGCCGCGCCCACCATCTTCGACCGCCTGGGCGAGCGCGGACTGACCAGCCGGGTCATCAACCTGCCCAACACCTACCCGGCGCGCCCCATTCCGGGCATGCTGGTTTCCGGGTTCGTGGCGCATGACCTTGTGCGGGCGGTGCATCCGCCGTTCCTGCTGGGACCGCTGACCGGGGCGGGCTACCGGCTGGAGGCCGACACCGCGCGCGGCGGCTCGGACCCGGCCCATCTGTTGGCGGAACTGCGCGTTACCCTGGCCTCGCGCCGCGCGGCGCTGCGCCTGCTGTGGCCCGATCTTGCGTGGAACCTGTTCGTGCTGGTGCTGACGGAAACCGACCGGCTGTTCCACTTCCTGTGGGACGCGGTGACCGACGAAGGCCACCCGCAGCACCCGGCCTGCATGGACTTTCTGGCGGAATGGGACGCGCTGGTGGGCGAGGTGCTGGACCTCGCCAAGGCCCTTTCCGCGCGCGACGGCCGCCCGGTGCGCCTGCTGGCGCTGGCCGACCACGGCTTCGGCCCGGTGCGGGCAGAGGTGGACCTGAACGCCTGGCTGCGCGGGCAGGGCCTGTTGCGTCAGGTCACCCCCGGCGGCGTGGAGCAGTGCCACGAACTGGACGCCACCACCCTGCACCCGGACAGCGCGGCCTTTGCGCTGGATCCGGGCCGCATCTACCTGCGCACCCGCCGCCGCTTTCCGGACGGCACTCTGGACGACGCGGCGGGGCAGCACCTGGCCGAGCGGCTGCGGCGCGAACTTATGGAACTGACCTTCGAAGGCGCGTCGGTATTCCGCGCCGTGCTCACGGCGGATGAGGCCTACGGGCCGGAGGTGCCGGGGCAGGGTGCGTTGGGGCAGGATACGGCGGGTTCCGGCGCGCCGGGGCAGGCAGGTTTCGGACAGGGAGCGACCGGCCAACGAGTCGGCACGGGCCAGCCTGTCGCCTCTCCCGCCCCTGATGCTTTCGCCTGCGGAGACGGCCCCCCTCTGCGCTGGGCCGCGCCGGATCTGGTCTGCGTGCCTGCCTACGGCTTCGACCTGAAGGCCAAGTGGAACCGCAGCCAGGTCTTCGGCTTGCCGGAACAGTACGGGCGCACCGGCACCCACACCCCGGACGACGCCTTCTGGTACGATTCGCAGGCCGGGCAGCCCGGCATTGACGCGCCGGTTTCGGTGCGCGACGCGGGCGTGCTTGTGCTGCGCCACTTCGGTTTGGATGCGCCGCAGCGCGTCGTGGCGTATCCGGCGGTGCTCACCGGGCAGGCGGATTGGCGCGGTGCACAGGTGCCCGCGCTGGGGCAGGGCGGCAACGCTTCCGGTGCTGCGCCCGTCGCGTCCGGTGCTGCGTCCAGCGCGTCCTCCGCGTCCGGCCCGGCGCATGCCGACGTATCGCCTGCATCACTTGCCGATAGCCCGCATATCCGCGCGCGCTGAACTGCGCCACTACAGGCTTTTTACCGTAAACGCACCGACAAGCATCCGGCAAACACATGATAGATTATCGAAACGAACTGAATCCCGCCCAGTATCAGGCCGCCACCACCCTGGAAGGCCCCGTGCTGGTCATTGCCGGTGCGGGCAGCGGCAAGACGCGCACCATCGTCTACCGGCTGGCCAATCTGGTGGAGCAGGGCGTGCCCGCCTCGGCCATCCTGCTGCTTACCTTCACCCGCAAATCCGCCCGCGAAATGCTGCACCGGGCCGGGCGGCTGCTGGAACACAGCGCCACCGCTGCCGTGCATGGCGGGGTGCACGGGGTCACCGGGGTGCAGGGCGGCACCTTTCACGCCTTTGCCTATTCGGTGCTGCGCCAGTTTCGCCCCTCGGGCTACGAGGCGGGCGACCTTACCGTCATGGACGGGGCGGACATCGTGGATGCGGTGCGCCACTGCAAGGACAATCTGGGCATCGGCAAGGGCGACCGGTCCTTCCCGCGCACCCAGAACATCGTGGGGCTCATCAGCAAGTCCCGCAACAAGGAACTGGACATCGACGAGGTGATCCGGCGCGAGGCGTTCCACCTGCTGGTGCACGTCGAAGGCATAGGCCGCATTGCCGCCGCCTACCACGCCTACCGCCGCGAGCACGGGCTGCTGGACTACGACGACCTGCTCTTCGAACTGGAGCGTCTGCTGCGCGAACGGGCCGACGTGCTGGACTGGTGCCGCGCCAAGTTCCGCTACATCATGGTGGACGAATACCAGGACACCAACCTGGTGCAGGCCCGGCTGGTGCACCTGCTGGCGGGCGAGGGCGGCAACATCATGGCCGTGGGCGACGACGCCCAGTCCATCTACGCCTTTCGCGGGGCGGACGTGCGCAACATCCTGGATTTCCCCAAGCTGTTCCCCGCCGCGCAGATCATCAAGCTGGAAGAAAACTACCGCTCGGTGCAGCCGGTGCTGGACCTGACCAACGCCATCCTGGCGGAGGCCCCGCAGGCCTACCGCAAGAAGCTGTTCGCCGCGCGCGAAGGGGGCGACAGGCCGCAGGTGGTGCGCCCGCTCAGCGACCTGACCCAGGCTTCGCTGGTGGTCTCGCGCATCGTGGAATTTCTGCGCAGCTACCCGCCGCACGACATTGCCGTGCTGTTCCGGGCGGGGTACCAATCGTACCACGTGGAAGTGCAGCTGAACAAACTGGGCGTGAAGTTCCGCAAGTACGGCGGGCTGCGCTACTCAGAGGCGGCCCACGTCAAGGACGTACTGTCCTACGCGCGCCTCGTGCTGAACCCGCTGGACCTGCCCGCATTCCAGCGCATTGCCGCCATGTCCAAGGGCGTGGGGCCAAAGACCACCCTGAAGCTGTACGACGTGGCCCGGCTGGGCAACCCGGAGGCCACCAGCCGCGCCTGCCTGCGCTACCCCGAGCTGCGCGCGGACCTCGACCTGCTGGACGGCCTGCGCAAGCGCCCGCACACGCCCACCTCGCTGCTCGAAGAAGTGATGGAGCACTACAAGCCGCGCATGGAGGCCGCCTTCCCCGACGACTGGCCGCGCAGGCAGCAGGGGCTGGAGCAACTGCTCCAGATTGCCGCCTCGTACCGCGATCTGGACCTGTTCATCTCCGACCTGTCGCTGGAAGACCCCGGCGAGGAAGAGGAAAACCGCGACAGCGTGGTGCTGTCCACCATCCATTCGGCCAAGGGGCTGGAGTGGGGTGCGGTGCTGCTGATCGACCTTGTGGAAGAGCGTTTTCCCTCGCGCCACGCCATTGCCCGCGCCGAAGACTTCGAGGAAGAGCGGCGGCTGATGTACGTGGCCTGTACCCGCGCCCGCGACCACCTGTGTCTGTTCGTGCCCGCCAGCCTGTACAGCCGGGGCGACGGCGGCAACCAGCCTGCCGTGCCCAGCCCCTTTGTGCGCGAACTGCCCGCCCATCTGTTTGACGAGATGCACGAAAGCTATTCCGGTGGATTGATGCGCCGCGATGTGCAGAACGGACAAGTTGCTCAAAGGGGGGCGGGCTTTGGCGGCGGCAGGAGCGGAGTGGGTGGCGGCGGTTTTGCACAGGGGGGGCGTTTTGATGGCGCGCCCGGCATTCCCCGTCCGCCCATGTTCGCGGAAGGGACCACGCCGGGCAGGGCCGGGGGGGGCGCAGGCCGCCCGCTGCCGCCGACGGCGTACCCCGGCGGTACGCAAGGTGGCGGGCAATCCGGCGGCCAGCCCGGCCCGCAATCCGGGCCTGGCGCTGCCGCGCCCTCGCCGCTGTCGGGCGGCAGCGCCCCGGCGGGCCAGTGCGGCTACTGCACCCACCGCATCTTCGGGCGTGGCAAGATCGTGCAGCACGTGCCGCCCGACAAGTACCGCGTGAACTTTCCCGGTTTCGGCCTCAAGGTGATCATGGCCGAATACCTGACGCTGGAATCCGACTGACGCGGGCAGCGCAGCCGCGCGCCGTCCTGGCTGACAGCATGGCCGGCGGCGTGACGGATGCCGCCCGTCCTGAAGGCGCAGGCGAGGCGGCAAGTTGCCGCCAGCACCGCAGGGGCGTTCAAAAGTACATCCGCAGGAGCCTTCGCATGACCCGGCTTGCCTCAGAGGACGATTTCCTCGCCGCCATCGACCGCCACTTCACCAATGCCCACTCCCACCTGTGTGTGGGGCGCGGCGACGACTGTGCCGTCATCGCCTGCCCGCCGCGCATGGCCGTGAGCACCGACCTGTTCAACGAGCACAGCCACTTCCGCACCAGCTACTTCCGTCCCGGCGACATCGGCCACAAGGCCCTGGCCGTGAACATCAGCGACCTTGCCGCCTGCGGCGCGCGCCCGTTGGGTTTCAGTCTGGCGCTCGCCGCGCCCGCCGACCTTTCGCGCGAGTTCTGCGACGAAATGCTGGCCGCCATGGCCGCGCTGGCCCGTGAGCACGACATGGCCCTGTCCGGCGGCGACCTGACTCGGGGCGATGCCCTGTCCCTGTGCCTCACCGTGTGGGGCGGCCCCGCGCCGCGTTCGGCCCATGCGGGCATCATGGCGGGCGGCGGGCCGGAGGGTGGGGAGAGCGGGGCGACTGTTGCCGCTGGCGGCAGCGAGTCCACCGGAGGTCAGTCGCACCCCGCCACCGGGGGATCGTCGCCCTTTCTGCGCCGGGGCGGTTGCCAGCCGGGCGATCACCTGTTTCTTGTGGGGCGCGTGGGGCTGGCCCGCGTGGGGCTGCTGGCGCTGGAAAGCATGGGGCCCGAGGCCGCGCGCCTGTACCCCGAGGCCTGCCGCGCCCATTTGCGCCCGCGTCCGCAGGTGGCGGCGGGGCTGGCACTGGCGGCCATCTGCGGTACCGGCGATGCGCGCATCGCGCTCATGGACGTGTCCGACGGCCTCGCGCGCGACCTGCCCCGGCTCATCGGCGCGGACCGGGGCAGCGGCCTTGGCGCGGAACTGGCCATGGACCCGGAAACCCTGCCCGATGAGGTGCGCGCCTACGCTCTGGCCAACGACCTGGACCCCGTGGACATGGCCTTCACCGGCGGCGAGGACTACGCCCTGCTGGGCTGCTGCCGCCCGGCCATGTTCGACGCGGTGCGCGCCGCCGTGCCCGGATTGATCCCGCTGGGGCAGGTCAGCGCCGATGGCGTGGTGCTGGTCAACGGCGATTTGCCCGCGTCCGTCGGGTTCGACCATTTTTCGGGGTAAGAGCCGGGGCGAGTTTTTTGGGACGCCTCCGGCGGCCAAGGACGGCAGCCGTTATGCGAGGTTTCGAGCATTGCCCTAGCCGTTGGTGAGCGAAGCGAACCTTACGGATAGGGACCGCAGCGCGCGGATGGCGATCGTAAAGCGGCTGTGCCCCTTGGAACCCCATTGGGGTTGTGTTGCTGGAGTGTTTATACATTTTATGGTGTTACTGTCGCAACAGGCGGGCAATCAAGGAGCGGAACGTATGGACACCACCCTGCGGCCCATCGGCGTCATCGTGTCGTCGCTTACCGATCTTTCGCAGTGCCCCAAGCAGGGCGACGAAGGCGCGCCCGAGGCGTGGGTGAAGATTGCCGCACCCTACGTGCCCGGTCTGGACACCCTGAAGCCGGGCCTGTCCCTGACCCTGCTCACCTGGCTGCACCGCGCCGATCGCGACGTGTTGTCCGTGCACCCGCGCGGTGACACGCGCCGCCCCAAACGGGGCGTGTTCAACACCCGTTCGCCCGCCCGGCCCAACCCGGTGGGCCTGCACGAGGTGCGTCTGCTGGAGTTGATGCCCGGCGGGGACGGTTCCATGCGCCTGCGCGTGGCCCCGCTGGAGGCGCTGGACGGCACGCCGGTCATCGACATCAAGACCTCGTACCGGCAGCGACAGCCGGATGCGGCGCCCGAAAGTGCGGGCGGAGAGATCGGTAATACGGATCGTGCGACGAATCGTACTATGAATGGTAGTGCAAACAGCAGTGTTTCCGTACACGCAGTCTCCGGTTCCGCCCCTTCACCGTGGGGAGAGGGCATCCCCGACGGCCACGCCGACGAATTGCGGCGCATCTGCCTGCGTGGCTGGCAGCGCGGCCTGTATTCCGGGTTCAACGGCAACGCCAGCCTGCGCATCGGCTCGGCCTGCCTGCTGACCTGCTCCGGCGCAGCCAAAGGCGACCTTGGCCCCGGCGACCTCGCGCTGGTGGACATCGCCACCGGGGCGGTGCTGGCCGGGGGCAAGCCCTCGTCCGAAGGGGCCATGCATCTGGCCATCTACCGCGCCCGGCCCGACGCCATGGCCGTGGTGCATACCCACCCGCCGCAGTTGCTGGCGCTTGGTACGCTGGTTCCGCCTGACGACATGCTGCATCTGCCCATCTACGAATCGGAGCTGCTGCGCGGGCAACTGGGCTTCGCGCCTGCCCACGCCCCCGGCACGCAGGAACTGGCCGATGCCGTGGCGTCGGCAGCCGCCAGCCGCGACGCGGTGTGGATGGAACGCCACGGCCTGTGCTGCATCGGGGCGTCCGCCGCCCGCGCCCTGGCCCTGGCCGAGGAACTGGAGCATCTGGCCGGGGTGCAGTTGGCGGTGCTGTCGGCCCACGCCAAGGTACGGGGCTGAGAGAGGCCTGCGACACCCCTTGCGGGGCCTTCACCCGCTTCGCCGCCTTGCATCCGTCACACGGAACGGCTAGATTCGCCACCTTGCGGCCATGCATGGGGCAAACGCGGTGTCCGCCGTCGTCTGCCACCGCGCAGGCCGCGCCTTTGCAACCTTTTTGGGGCCTTACCCCGCAACCCCCCTGGGGATTCCCCCGCGCGAGGACATCGCACATGGCTCAGGCTTCCGACGCCGCACAAGGCTTCCGCCCCGATTTCGCGAAGATGAATGGTCTCGTGCCCGCCATCGCCCAGTGCGCCGCCACCGGCGAAGTGCTGATGATGGCCTGGATGAACGAAGAAGCATGGGACGCCACCCTCGCCACCGGCGAGGCGCATTACTTCAGCCGCAGCCGTGGCCGGTTGTGGCACAAGGGCGGTACGTCGGGCCATACCCAGCATATCAAGGCCGTGCGCCTGGACTGCGACAGCGACACCGTGTTGCTGCTCGTGGAACAGAAGGGCGGCGCGGCCTGCCATGAAGGGTACCGTAGCTGTTTCTACCGAGAGCTTACGGCCGGAGAACCCGTCATCTGCTCGCCCCGCGTGTTCGACCCCAAGGAGGTCTACAAATAATGTCCGGCGCCAACATGCTGAAGATCGGCATTCCCAAGGGCTCGCTCGAAGAAGCCACCGTGAACCTGTTCGCCCGCTCCGGGTGGAAGATTCGCAAGCATCACCGCAACTACTTTCCGGAAATCAACGACCCGGAACTGACCGCGCGCCTTTGCCGGGTGCAGGAAATTCCCCGCTACCTCGAAGACGGCGTGCTCGACGTGGGGCTGACCGGCAAGGACTGGCTGCTGGAAACCGGGGCCGACGTGGTCACCGTGTCTGACCTCATCTACTCCAAGGTCAGCAACCGCCCGGCCCGCTGGGTGCTGGCCGTGGCCGGTGATTCGCCCTACGTGCGGCCGGAAGACCTCGCCGGGTGCACCATCGCCACCGAACTGCTGGGCGTTACCCGCCGCTACTTCGAGGACGCGGGCATCCCCGTCAAGGTGCAGTATTCCTGGGGCGCCACAGAGGCCAAGGTGGTCGAAGGCCTGGCCGACGCCATCGTCGAGGTCACCGAAACCGGCACCACCATCAAGGCCCACGGCCTGCGCATCATCGCCGAAGTGCTGCTGACCAACACCGTGCTCATCGCGGGCAAGGCCGCCTGGGCCGACCCGTGGAAGCGCGCCAAGATCGAGCAGATCGACCTGTTGCTGCAAGGCGCGCTGCGCGCCGATTC
Organism: Nitratidesulfovibrio sp.; assembly: GCF_040373385.1. Lineage (NCBI taxonomy): Bacteria > Pseudomonadati > Thermodesulfobacteriota > Desulfovibrionia > Desulfovibrionales > Desulfovibrionaceae > Nitratidesulfovibrio > Nitratidesulfovibrio sp. Next base: position 157,699 of record NZ_JBDXXH010000009.1, read on the forward strand.
GCTGGTGGGCCTGAAGATGAACGTGCCCGCCCACAACCTGGATGCCGTGCTCGACCAACTGCCCAGCCTCAATTCGCCCACCGTGGCCGGGCTGCGCGACAGCACCTGGTACGCGGTGGAAATCGTGGTGGAAAACGACCTTGTGCGCGACCTCATCCCGCGCCTGCGCTCCGCCGGTGCCGAAGGCATCATCGAGTATTCGCTGAACAAGGTTATTTAACCCAACAGAAAAGAGAAATATCGGGGAGGGGACCTTTTGCGGCAGCCGTTAGACGAGCGCATCGCGCGAGTCTTACGGATGGCGACCGCAGAGCGAAAAGGGTCTCCCTCCCCGGACCCCGCTTTGCTGTCCTCATCCGTAATGCTCGAAGACTCGCATAACGGCTGAGGCTCCCCCCTAAAAACTGCCACTGCGGCGGTCAGTCTGGATATAAAAGGCAGGGGCCTCGCAGTGGTTCTGGACATTTGCCCCTGTGTGAAAGGGGCCGTCCGCCGGAGGCCGTCCCATGCCCGCACATCCGTTCCTGCCCCGCGAACTCTACGGCATCATCGGCCATCCCCTCGGCCATACCATGAGCCCCCTGCTGCACAACTGGGGCTTCGGCCTGCTGGACATCCCCGCCGTGTACATGGCCTGGCCGCTGGAGCCGGGCCGCGTGGGCGACTTCATCACCGCCGTGCGCACCCTGCCCATACGCGGGGCCAGCGTCACCATTCCCCACAAGCAAACCGTGCTGCCCCTGCTGGACGGCATCAGCGAACGCGCCCGCGCCGTGGGCGCGGTGAACACCCTGTACTGGCACGACGGCCAGTTGCTGGGCGGAAACACCGACGTTACCGGTTTTCTGGCCCCCCTGCGCCAGCGCGCGGCAACAGGGTGGCGGTGCGAAAAGGCACTGGTGCTGGGCAACGGCGGCGCGGCCCGCGCCGTGCTGGCCGGTCTGCGCGAGCTTGGCCCCGCTGGTGAAGGCGTGGTGGGCACGGTGGCCGTTACCGGGCGCAACGCGGAAAAGGCTGCCCCGCTGGCCGCCGAATTCGGCGTGGAAGTGGTGGACTGGGATGCCCGCGCCGCCTGGGGCGCGGATCTGGTGATCAATACTACCCCCATGGGCATGTCCGGCGAGCGGCAGGGCGACACCGCCTTCCCCGCGCAGGGTTTTGCGGCTGTCGGGGCGGGACGGCGCGGTCTGGCCTACGACCTTGTCTACAATCCATTGCGCACCCGCTTTCTGTCCGAGGCCGCCGAAGCGGGCTGGGATATGCAGGACGGCCTGGCCATGTTCGTGGAGCAGGGCCGCGAACAGTTCCGCCTGTGGACCGGGCTGGAACTGCCCGCCGAAGGCGCGCGCACCCTGGTTGCCGTGGCGCTGGGACTGGGCGACGTGGCCGTGGGCCGCGTCTGTGGTCAGTGCGCATTGCCCGGTGTGGGCAAAGGGTAGCCCGTGACCGCCGCTGGCGTGCCGGGGCGCATCGCGCCGTGGACCGTGGCGGGCCGAATGCCCCTGCCCGCGCGCATCGCTTCTTGGTGTCCTTTGCCGTTCTGTGCAGCGTTGCCCGGCCATGGCCGAGCAGACTGCCGCGCGCGGTGCCTGCCCGTTCTGTTGATCGTGCTGCTGTTCCTGCTGTGCGCGCCAAGCGCAGATGCTGCGGGAATCGGCAGCGCGGCGGAACCGGCGCTTGCCGCGCTGTCCCTGCCGGAACTGACGGCGCGCCTTGCGGCCCGGTACGGCGGTCAGCAGCCCTCCCGGTGGGGGCCTGCCCTGCCTGGCACGCTCACCCGCCTGCCCGTGTCTGGCACCTCCGGCACATCCGGCACATCCGGCACATCCGGCACATCTGGCACCTCCGGCGCTCCCAAAACCGGGCCGGTCACCGTGGCCCTGACATTCGACGCCTGCGGCGGCGGGTATGATGGGTCCATCATTGCCCTGCTGCGCGAACTGCGCGTGCCCGCAACCCTGTTTCTGGCCGGGCCGTGGCTTGCCGCCCACCCCGCCGAAGCCGCAGATCTTGCCGCCGACCCGCTGTTCGAGATCGCCAATCATGGCGCGCGGCACCGCCCCGCCTCGGTGGCCGGGTGCATCGCCTACGGTATCCGGGGCACCCGGTCCGTGGCTGAATTCGTGGACGAGGTGGAATCCAACGCCCGGCGCCTGGCCGTTCTTACGGGGGGGCGCCCGCGTTTCTACCGGGCCGCCACCCTGTTCTGCGACGAGGTGGCCGTGCGCATTGCGGCGGACCTTGGCCAGACCGTTGCCGGATGCTCCGTGGCGGCGGACGCCGGGGCCACGCTGCCCGCGCCTGCCGTTGCCCGCAACCTGCTGGCCGCCCGCAACGGCGACATCCTGCTGCTGCACATGAACAAGCCGAAAGCGGGTAGCGGCGCGGGGCTGCGCGCGGCCCTGCCGGAACTGCTGCGGCGCGGGGTGCGCTTCGTGCGCCTGTCGGATGCGGTGCCCGATGCAGCGGGGTCTGCGGGGGGGCAGTGACGGGGATGGTGGGTGGCCGATTTCGCAACTGCGCGTTCTCTTGTGGGGCAGGGTGCGCGCAGGGGTGTTTTTTTGCTTGTCACCCCGCCCCACGCATGGCACACAAGGCCCGAACGACAGCCTTCCAGCCCGCGCCCGCCTAGGGCGCGCGGCCAGTCCCCGACCCGGCGCATGGCGTCACTTGCCGACGCCATTTCATGACGCCACTTCATGCCCCCCCCATGAGGGAAGACGAACGCATGATACGCTGCTCGCAGGTCATCCTTTCATCCCGGCCAGTGCACCGGGTGCGCAATCTGGGGCTTCGCCGCTCCGGAAACGCCCGAACGCCCGTGGCCGGCGATGCCGGCCCCTCGGCCCCTGCGCATCGGTAGCCGGCGCGCCCTGCATCCCGTGGCGTAGCGATTCGTCCCCATCCATTCCCCGAAGCCTTGCCGTGCCGGTTTCCGGTGCGATGCGCCCCGGCGCACCCGCACTGCCCGCGCCGCGTCCCCGTGCACACCCTGTGGTGGCATGTGGCGGGGGCGGTGGCTGCATGCGGCACCCGGCCCGCAGCGCCGGAAGGCATGGGGACGCATTTTCCGGAATCACGCATCACAGACTGTGCGGCATGGGCCGCGACATGGCCCGGCAGTCCGGACTAACAGCCGGACTGGCATCCGGACCCAAATGCGGCCCTGCATGTGGACGGTGCCAGTCGCTGCCGCCATGCAGCGCACCCGGTCTCCCGATCTCCCTGTTTCATGGTTCGCAGGATTCCGGGGGCAGCCCCCGACAGAGAGCATACCAAGAGGCGACGATGGCAGAACAGGATCACATCATCGAGTTGCGCGGCGTCACCAAGACGTTCGAAGACACCGTGGCGCTCGATTCCATAGACCTCACCATCCGCAACGGCGAGTTCCTGACCCTGCTGGGGCCGTCGGGCTGCGGCAAGACCACCATCCTGCGCCTGCTCTCGGGCTTCGAGCAGCCCACGGCGGGCGAGGTGCGCATCAACGGCCAGGTGGTCAACCGCGTGCCCCCGGAACAGCGCCAGGTGAACACCGTATTCCAGAACTACGCGCTGTTTCCGCACATGACCGTGCGCGACAACGTGGCCTTCGGGCTGAAGATGCAGGGCGTGGCGGCGGACGAAACGGCCCGCCGCGTGCTGGATGCCCTGCGCATGGTGCATCTGGAAAACTTCGCCGACCGCAAGCCGCGCCAGCTTTCCGGCGGGCAGCAGCAGCGCGTGGCCATTGCCCGCGCGGTCATCAACAACCCGCTGGTGCTCCTGCTGGACGAGCCGTTCAGCGCGCTGGACTTCAAGCTGCGCAAACAGATGCAACTGGAAATCAAGCACTTGCAGCGGCAGCTCGGCATCACCTTCGTGTTCGTCACCCACGATCAGGAAGAGGCCTTCGCCATGTCCGACCGGGTGGTGGTGATGAATGAGGGCCGCATAGAGCAGATCGGCGCGCCCAAGGAAATCTACGAGGAACCCGCCAACATGTACGTGGCGCGCTTCGTGGGCGACATCAACGCGCTGCCGGGCCGCATCGACGCCGTGCGGCTGGACTGGTCCGCCGCGCCGGGCACCCCGCTGGCCCCGCCCGCGCCGGGCACGCCGGAGCACGGCGCCCTGCCGCCGGACCTGAAGCCCGGCGAACACCTGTACGACGCCACCGTGGGCGGCACGGTGTTTCCGGTGCGCTCGCCCCGCAGGCTGGCCCCCGGCGATGCGGTGCAGGTGCTGTTGCGGCCGGAGGACTTGCGCATCGACCGCATTGCGGTTGAGGAAACCCCCGACTGGCCGCACCTGTGGGGCCGCATCGAGGAATCGGTGTACAAGGGTGCCACGGTGGACCTTGTCATCACCCTGGACGACGGGCAGCGCCTGATGGCGGCGGAGTTCTTCAACGAGGACGACGAGGACATCAACTACAACCCCGGCGAGCGCGTTGCCGTAAGCTGGGTGGACGGATGGGAGGTACTGCTGCCCGATGACGCAGCGTAGACCCTTCCGCACTGCCAGCATCGCCGTTGTCTGGTTGTGGCTGGGGCTGTTCGCCCTGTTGCCCAACCTCGGCCTGTTGCTGGTCACCTTTCTGGAGCGGGGCGAATCGGACTTCGTGAGCCTGGTGTTCACGTGGGACAACTACGCCCGCCTTGCCGACCCGGTGTTCATCAGGATACTGGGCGAATCGCTGTGGCTGGCCGCCGCCAGCACCCTGGTGTGCCTGCTGATCGGCTATCCGTTCGCCTACGCCGTGGCCACGGCCCGGCGCGGGCTGCGGCCATGGCTGCTGCTGCTGGTGGTCATTCCGTTCTGGACCAATTCGCTCATCCGCACCTATGCGCTGATCATCATCCTGAAGTCGCAGGGCCTCGCCTCCGACGTGCTGCTGGCGCTGGGGCTGGTCAACGAGCCGGTGTCGTTCATGTACGGCGATTTCGCCGTGTTCACGGGGCTTACCTACACGTTGCTGCCGTTCATGATCCTGCCGCTGTACGCATCCATCGAAAAGCTGGACAAGCGGCTGCTGGACGCGGCCAAGGACCTGGGGGCCAGCAGCCTGCGCGCCTTCTGGCACGTTACCCTGCCGCTGACCCTGCCGGGCATCGTGGCCGGGTGCATGCTGGTGTTCCTGCCCTCGCTGGGGTGTTTCTACATTCCGGAAATCCTGGGCGGGGCCAAGAGCATGCTCATCGGCAACTTCATCAAGAACCAGTTCCTGGTGGCGCGCGACTGGCCGCTGGGCGCCGCCGCCAGCACCATCATGACCGCGCTGCTGGTGCTGATGATCATCGGCTACTGGCTCAGCAACCGCCGGGTCGCCCTGCGCGAGCGCAAGGGCGCGGACACCGGGGCTGCCACTGCGGGCCGTACGCCCGACGGTATGCACGGAGAGGGCGAAGCCGGTGGCGACGGCATGGCGCACGGTGCGCGGGGGAGGGCGTAGGATGAAGCTGCGCACCCTGCGTACCTGCCTGGTCTGGCTGGTCTATGCCTTCCTGTACGTGCCCATCCTGGTGGTCATCGTCTATTCCTTCAACGATGCGCGCTACACCACGGAATGGAAGGGCTTCACCCTGAAGTGGTATTCCGCCCTGGCCGCCAACGGCCCGCTGGTGGACGCCGCGCTCAACTCGCTGTCCGTGGCCACCCTGGCCGCCACCATCGCCACGGTGCTGGGCACGCTGGCGGCCATCTGCATCCGGCGCTACCGTTTTCCGGGGCGCAAGGTGCTGCATGGCTGCATCTACGTGCTGACCGTGTCGCCGGACATCGTCATGGGCATCTCGCTGCTCATCTTCTTCATCGCCATGGGGGTGCAGCTGGGCTTCTGGACGCTGCTGGTCGCCCATGTCACCCTGGCGCTGCCCTTCGTCACCGTGACGGTGCTGGCGCGCCTGGCCGAGTTCGACGAACAGCTCATCGAGGCCGCGCGCGACCTTGGCGCGTCGGAGTGGCGGGCCTTCCGCCATGTGCTGCTGCCCTTGGCCGCGCCCGCCGTGGCGGCGGGGTGGCTGCTGTCGTTCACCCTGTCCATGGACGACGTGCTGGTGAGCTTTTTCGTCACCGGCCCCACCTTCGAGGTGCTGCCCCTGCGCGTCTATTCCATGGTACGCCTTGGCGTGAAGCCGGACATCAACGCCCTGTCGGCGGTAATGTTCACGGTAACCATAGTGCTGGTGCTGCTGGCACAAACCCTTACCAGGACGAGGAGGAAATGATGCGCACGAAGCTGCACGCGGCCCGCGCCGCGCTGGTGATGGTGGGCCTTGCCCTGGCGGTGCTGGCGGCGACGCTGTTCGCGGGCCCCGCCGTGGCGGCGGAAGAAAAGGTGCTGCACGTCTACAACTGGTCGGAATACGTGCCCCAGTCGGTGCTTGACCGGTTCACCAAGGAGACGGGCATCAAGGTGGTGTACACCACCTACGAATCCAACGAGGCCATGTACGCCAAGATCAAGCTGCTGAAGGGCGTGGGCTACGACGTGATCGTGCCGTCCACCTACTTCATCTCCATGATGCGCGACGATGGTCTGCTGGCCAAGATCGACAAGACCAGGCTGAAGAATTTCAAGAACCTTTCGCCCAAGGTGCTGGACCAGCCGTTCGACCCGGGCAACGAATATTCCGTGCCCTACATGTGGGGCTCGTCGGGGCTGATGGTGAACAAGAAGGTGGTGGACCCGGCCTCCATCACCAGTTGGAACGACCTGAACCGTCCCGAATTCGCGGGCAAGGTCATCCTGTCCGACGACCAGCGCGATTCTCTGGGCGTGGCCCTGAAGGCGCTGGGCTACTCGGTGAACTCCACCAAGGAAGCCGAAATCAAGGCCGCCTACGACTGGCTGAAGAAGCTGCTGCCCGCCGTGCGCGTGTTCGACGTGACCGCCAGCAAGCAGGCCTTCATCAGTGAGGAAGTGGCCGCCGGGCTGATCTGGAACGGCGATGCCTACATCGCCGCCAGCGAGAACAAGAACCTGGTGTACGTCTACCCCAAGGAAGGCGTGCCCCTTTGGGTGGACAGCCTGGCCATTCCCGTGGGCGCCAAGCACAAGGACAACGCCCACAAGTTCATCGACTTTCTGCTGCGGCCCGAAGTGGCCAAGGAATGCGTGGAGGAATACAACTATTCCACCCCCAACGTGGCCACGCAGAAGATCCTTGCGCCCGAACTGGCCAAGAGCCGCATCACCTCGCCGAGTGACGCGGACCTGAAGAACGCCGAGTTCACCAACAGCGTGGGCAACGCGCTGGAGATCTACGAAAAGTATTGGGAGATGCTGAAGACGGGCAGCTAGCCCGGTTTTCTGCATCCGGTCGTTTCCCGCCCCTCGCCGCCTGTTCGGCGAGGGGCGGGATTTTTTTTGTGCCGGGTGCGCGGGGGCGGGGACGATCACCGGTCATGCCTCCAGACAGTGGCAGGAACGCCTGGGCCTTGCTGCTGGCGGGTTGCGGGCTTTTCTTACCGATACGGAGCCATACGAACCACGGCGAACGACAGGGTGCGGCGTTGCGGTGCCAGCGGAGTCGGGTGAGGCAGAAATATTGCCAGATGCTGTGTGTAGTCGTCATGTACGCGGCGTGTTGAGCATGCAGGAAGTGTTGTTGTGTCTTTCATGGCATAATCATGCATTCCGGAATGCGACGGAAATGCATTCTATGTCATGAAAGGCATAAATTGACACGCATGGATGCTGTAAATAGTCAGAGTGAAGGCAGGTGTTGCGTCACGCCTGTACGCAACGGGGCGCCGCGCGGGCGACAGCCTTTCGTCCGCGCGTCCCGTTCTGGTGTTGCAGATGTGGTGTTGTCGGCCATGCGGCCGTGTGCGTTCGCGCGCAGGCAAGGCGCATGGCGTGGTGGCGTTGCCGGTTTGCGGCGCGCGCCTGTCCTTACACAGCAACGGAGGCTGACATGGCGAAATTCATACGCATTGACATGGGTTCGAAGACGGCGGAGATCGGGGCGTGTCCCGAAAAGTATGCCGGGCTTGCGGGGCGCGGCCTGACATCCATGTTCATCGCGGACGAGGTGAAGCCCACCTGCCATCCCCTTGGCAAGTACAACAAGCTGGTCTTCGCCCCCGGTTTTCTCACCGGCACCAGCGCGGTCAACTCCGGTCGCATTTCCTGCGGGGCCAAAAGCCCCCTCACCGGCGGCATCAAGGAAAGCAACAGCGGCGGCAGCTTTTCGCAGAAGATGGCCCGTCTGGACATCAAGGCCCTGGTGTTCGAAGGCCTGCCCACGGACGGCAAATACGTCGTGGTCAAGGTGGACAAGGACGGCGTGACCTTTGACGAGGCCCCCGCCGAAATCATGGGCGCGGGCAACTATGACGCCATCAAGGTGTTGCAGGACAAGTACGGCCCCAAGGTGGGCGTTGCGCTCATCGGCCCGGCGGGCGAGATGCGCCTGACCGCCGCCAACATTTCTTTCGCCGATCCGGAAGGCAACATCCGCAGCGCCGGGCGCGGCGGGCTGGGGGCCGTCATGGGGTCCAAAGGGATCAAGGCGGTGGTCATCGACGATGCGGGCGCAACCGCCGTCCCCATCGCCAGGCCCGAGGAATTCAAGAGCGCGGCCAAACGCTTCGCCAATGCCCTGACCACCCACCCCGTCACCGGTCAGGGCTTGCCCAAGTACGGCACCAACGTGCTGGTGAACATCCTGAACGAAGCGGGCGGCCTGCCCACGGAAAACTTCCGCCGGGGCCGCAACGAGTGGGCCAACAACATCGGCGGCGAAACCATGGCCGCCACCATCGAGGAACGCGGAGGCAAGACCACCCACGGCTGCCATGCCGGGTGCGTCATCCGCTGTTCGCAGCACTACGTGGACAAGCAGGGCAAGTACATCACCAGCGGTTTCGAGTATGAAACCATCTGGGCGCTGGGGGCGGACGCCGCCATTGACGATCTGGACACCATCGCCTACGCTGACCGCGAGTACGACGAGGTGGGCATCGACTCCATCGAAACCTCGGTGGCCGTGGCCGTGGCCATGGACGCGGGGGTCATCCCGTGGGGCGATGCCAAGGCCGCGCTGGATTTGATCAAGGAAATTCGCCAGGGCACCCCGCTTGGCCGCATTCTGGGGAGCGGCGCCGCAGCCGTGGGCCAGATGTACGGGCTTACCCGGGTGCCGGTGGTGAAGAACCAGGCCATCCCCGCCTACGATCCGCGCGCGGTGAAGGGCGTGGGCCTGACGTACGCCACCACGCCCATGGGCGCGGACCACACCGCCGGGTACGCCGTGGCCACCAACATCCTGCGCGTGGGCGGCTTTGTCGACCCGCTGGGCAAGGACGGGCAGGTGGAGCTTTCGCGCAACCTGCAAATCGCCACCGCCGCCGTGGACTCCACCGGCATGTGCCTGTTCATCGCCTTCGCCATCCTGGACATTCCCGACGGGTTCAACGCGCTGGTCGACATGATCAATGCGCGCTACGATCTGTCCCTGACCGGCGACGACGTGACCGCCCTCGGCACGGCCATCCTGAAGGCCGAACTGGACTTCAACCGCCGCGCCGGGTTCACCAGCGCGCACGACCGGCTGCCCGAGTTCTTCGAAGAGCCGTGCCCCCCGCACAACACCGTGTGGGACTTCACGGACGAGGAAATCGACAGCGTGCTGGCCTTCTAGCGACACGCAGCCGCGTGGTCGCCCCTTGGGGGGGCGGCCACGCGGCATGACGGGAAAGCGGACCAACCATGCATATCACCGTGAAATGCTACGCCACGCTGCAACGCTTCCAGCCAACGGGCGGGGAGGATTTTTCCCTGCGCGAGGGCGGAACCGTGCTCGACGTGGTGCTGGCCCTGGGCATCGCGCCGGAAGACGTGGCGGTGATCTTCGTCAACGGCCTGCATGCCCCCATGGACAAGGTCCTTGCCGAAGACGACCGGCTGGGACTGTTCCCGGCCGTGGGAGGCGGGTAGGCACAGGGCGGAGGAACCATGCCGGACAATGCGAACGGTCGCGAGGCGATCGGACGAAACCACGCGGGAGACGGGACGGACGGGGAGAACGGGGAAGACGCCGCGCAGGACACCATAGAACTGCGGGCCTTCATGGGGCTTGCGGAGCTGTTCCGCCAGCGCGGCTGGTCCGTACCTTTGCCGGTGCGCGTCCATCCGGGCACCACGGGGCCGGAACTGTTGCGTCAGCTCGACATCGCCTCGGAGCAGGTGGAGGTGGTCTTCGTCAACGGCAAGGCGGTCAGCCCGGATCTTGCCGTGATGTCCGGCGGAGACAGAGTGGCGCTGGCGCCGCCCGGCGTTCCTGGGCCGTACCGGGTGCTGCTGGGTTTTCGCAAGATGTAGGATGTCCGGAGGGGCATCCGGCCCGTGGCGGCATCCGCCGCGCAGCGGCTCTGGGGGTTGCCGTCGGCAGAAGCCGGGCCGCACCAACCGTCCATCAGCCCCGCACCTTACGGTGGCGGGGCTTTTTGTTTACATGTCCCTGAAGGCATGGCCGGAATCCCAGCACATGCCGGACGCGGCGCATGCCCGTCCCAAGGCCACCTTATTTCTTAAGGATATCTCCATGGGTTCTTCCGACATGCTGCGCCAAGCGCTGGAGCGGGCCGCCGTGCCCGGCGCCCTGTCCGACGGCACGCCGGTGCGGATGCTTGCGCATGGCGCGGCGGCGGCCATCGCCCGGCAGTCAGGCGCAGGCCTGCGCCATGTCGAAATCGCGGCGCTGGAGCAGGGGCTGGTTCCGGAACGCTACTTGCGCAACTTCACCACGCTGGATTGCGCGGGACAGGCCCGGCTGCTGGGCACCCGCGTGGCCCTGGTGGGGCTGGGCGGCCTTGGCGGGCACATTCTGGATGGGTTGGCCCGGATGGGCGTCGGGCATATTCGGGTGGCGGACAACGATGTGTTCGAGCCCACCAACCTGAACCGCCAGTTGCTGGCCACGGAAGCGGAACTCGGCGTGTCCAAGGCGGACGCTGCCGCCCGCCGCGTGGCACAGGTGAACCCCGCCGTGGAACTGGACGTGCACCGGGGCAGGCTGGAAGGGGCGGACTTTGCGCGGTTCTATGCGGGCGCGGACGTGGCCATCGACGCGCTGGGGGGCGTGGCGTTTCGTCCTGCTGCCGAGGCCGGGGCCGCCGCAGCAGGTGTGCCGCTGATCGCCGCCAGCGTGGCCGGGTGGACGGCCATGGTGGCCACGGCCTTGCCCGGCGAACGCGGGCTGGCCGGAATGTTCTTTCCGCACGGGCAGTCGGCGGCAACCCCGGCGGAAGACGTGCTGGGCTGCCAGCCCCCGGCCTTGTTGGTGGCGGCAGGTCTGGTGCTGTCCGAGGCGGTGCGGCTGGCGCTGGGCCAGCCCCCGCGACTGGGCGGTCCCCATGGCCGGCTGGCCGTGGTGGACCTGTCGACGGTCAGCCTCGACCGGCTGTCGCTGCGGGGGTAGCCGGACGTGGAAATACACTGTCCGCATGCCTGGGCCCACGGGCAGTGGCGTTGTCTGGCCGGGCCGTGTCGGCAGGGGGCGGGCAAAACCGCTACGCCACCGGCGGGGTATCGGGCACCGTGTGGCGCGCGGTAAGCCCCCGCAGTTCGTCCAGCCGGTTGGCAAAGCGGTAGTAGAACTTCACGTCGTTGCCCAGCACGTTGCCCATGCGGCCGACATGCACGTTGCCGATGCCCACTCCCGACATCTGGTGGTGTACGCAGGAGACAAGGCCGCAGTACATCACCTCGAAGCCGTGCAGACACAGGTCCATATCGTGGGCAATGTCGTCCATCTGCGAGGGCGAGAAGCGGATGTCGAAGTCGCGCACTGCATCCAGCGCGGCGCGGGTGAACACGTGGCAGCAGCCCATGACATTGGCCGTGGACCGGACGTAGTCGTAGAACCCGCCGTCGTAATTGAAGTTGGGCGCGCCCAGGCTGATGCGCAAAAGCCCCGGCTGTGCCACGGACACGGTGCGGTACAGGTACTGCAACCGGCGCGGCGCGCCGGGAAAGATCGCCTTGGCACCGACCACCCCTGCTCGCGGGTTGGCGCGCAGTACGGAAACCAGGGTGGACAGCCAGTTGGCGGGCACCTCCACGTCGTCATCCAGAAAGGCCACGAAGGCCGCCTCGCGCCCGCGCGGGGTGTGCAGCAGCCAGTTGCGCGCCGCCGGAGCCCCCACGTTGACGGGCAACTCGATGATCTTCATGCGCCCGCCGAACAGGCTGGCGTTCAGCGCTGCCGCCATTTCCGCAGAGCCGTCGGTGCAGCCGTTCAGCAGCAGGGTGATGGATGCCCCGCCCGTGTCCGACGCCGCCAGTGAGCGCAGGGTCTGTTCCAGCAGGTCGCGCTTGTTCCAGGAGTACAGAAAGACGGCCACGGGGCCGACGGCTGAGCCCAGGGCGTCCGGCGGGGTGACGAACGGTTGCTCCAGTTCTCGCAGGCGCAAGGCTACGGGAATCTGCGTGGGGTCCAGCCGCAGGGACGTGCTGTAGAAATTCATGCCCGCCGCCCGGTCGCCGGTGCGTACGGCCAGTTCCGCCGCGCAGTTCAGCCAGCCGGGGTCGTCCGCGCCGACGGCATGCGTGTGGTTTCGCAGTTCCAGCGCCGTGGCGTCGTTGCCGTGCAGCATGCACGCCCGAAAGCGCTCCCGCTCCAGCAGGCCGCGCAGCAGGGGCGGGCAGCGCAGCCCCTCGTACCAGCCGTCACCGGGCATGAGCGCCAGTTGCAGGTCCAGATGCAGCAGCCGTTCGGCCATGTCCACGGAAAACGGCATTTCGCGGAACAGGCGCAACAGCATGTCGCGCGCTTCTTCCGGCGGTTGATTGGCGGTCTGCTCCACCCGATGGTGCAGGGCTTCGGGGGTGCGCACCTTGGCCAGGGCCCGATGCAGCGGGGTGTCTTCCGGCGTGCCGTTCACGCGGGCGGCCAGTGTCACGGCCTGCTCGTCAAAGGGCCGCAACCGGGCAAAGGTGCGCACCAGCCAGCGCAGCCAGTCCATCTGGCGGGACGTGCTCAGGCCGCCGGGTTCGGCTGCCAGCCGGTTCAGGTAGCTGACGCAAACCGGCGCATCGAGCAGAAAATTGCCCAGGTGATTGCGCAGGTGGTCGATGACGTCGTCAATGGTTAGGGCTTCCAGTTCCGTCTGAAGGCCGGGGGCGAGGTACTGGTAGTGCATGGCGGCTCGTGGCGTGGAGTTGCGGGTGTGCGAAACCATGCTGCGGCAGGTGCCATGCCGACGGAGTGCGGAGGAGCGTGTAGGGGCACCGTGAACGCGAACATGGGGAACAGCCGGGACAATCCCGGCGTGCCTCGTCGTGAACTCGGTGTGCCTCGTCGTAACGGTTTGCGGTCAGCGCCCTCCCTTGTGTTTGCGTTGGCGTACCACGCCCCACACCTTGGCCCATTCCTGCTCGTAGGTGGAGCGGGCGGCTTCTTCGGCCTGCTCGCAGGCGGTGCGGGCGGCGTGCTTCGCGCCGTGGCCTTCCGGGGCGGCACAGCCCGGTTCGTCGCGGCAGGTGTCGGCCAGACGCGCCATGGCCTCGTCCATCTGCCGTTCCAGCATTGCCAGGTATCCAGCCTCGTCTTCCATGGTACCTCCTGGGCCGCCGTGCGGCAGTCCCCATGGCGGCGTTCCGGTGGACCGGGCGAACGGGTGGGGCCCAGTCCGGAACGGTCATGCCGGGACGCAGGTTGCGCCCGCCAACGGCAATACCAACAGAGTCTCGCGGAAGGCGTCCTCCCCCCAGAAGCGATCTTCTGAAGCGCCCCCGGAGCGTTGCCGAACGCGCTCCCAGCAGCACGCACGGCAGTTCTCCATGTCCCTGCATACGCATATCAGACGGTTCCGTCCACGCGGCGGAGGGTTCATTCCGGGGGGCGCACGGTAGTGCGTGTGGTCATGCAGGAGCAGGCAAGGCGTGGCGCGGGCTGCGGGCAGGGCGCAGGGCGAGGCAAGGAGGTGCGAAAATTATCACGCCCGGTGGGGGACAGCGCAAGATTCGGATGGAAAAGCGCACGCGGCGGAACTATGTTGCCGTCATGGACACGACTACCTGCCATACCGCCGCTGATGCGGTGACCGCTGCGCCTGGCGCGTCAGCTGTGTCTGGCGAGGCCCGCCGGCCCGACGACCCGCGTCTGGCCTTGGTCCGGGCCGCTTGCGCCACCCTGCGCGAGCGTGCCGAGCCAGTCCCCCTGGCGGAGCTGGCTGCGGCGGCGGGCCTGAGCCCCAGCCATTTCCAGCGGGTGTTTACCCGGTTGGTGGGGGTATCGCCGCGCGCCTACCAGCAGGCCTGCCGCGAACAGCGCCTGCGTGGCGCGCTGGAGCGTGGCGTGCCCGTGGCCGAGGCCATCTACGAGGCCGGGTTCGGCTCGCCGAGCCGGGTCTACGAGGATGCCCACGGCATGCTGGGCATGACCCCGGCCCGCTACCGCAAGGGCGCACCCGGTCAGCAATTGGCCGTGGCCGCCGCGCACACGTCGCTGGGCTGGCTGGTCATGGCCGCCACGCCGGATGGCGTGTGCGCCATCGACATCGGCGATGATCGAGAGGCCCTGCTTTCCGGCCTGCAACGCCGTTTCCCCCGCGCCGAACTGCACACCCCCAGCGATGCGGTGCGGCAGTGGCTGGGCGCGGTGGTCGCCTTTGTCGAGCACGGCGGCGCGCATCCCGCGCTGCCGCTGGACGTGCGGGGTACCGCTTTTCAGCACGCGGTGTGGAGTGCCCTGCGCGAACTGCCCCCCGGCGACACCCTGGCCTACGCCCAGCTTGCCGCCCGCATCGGCAGGCCCAGTGCCGTACGCGCCGTGGCTGCCGCCTGCGCCCGCAACCCCGTGGCCGTGGTGGTGCCTTGCCACCGCGTGCTGGGCCGCGACGGCGCGCTCACCGGCTACCGCTGGGGGTTGGATCGAAAAGCCGAACTGCTGCGCCGCGAAGCCGCCCGAATGCCCATCGGGTGAGGGTGGTGCCCCGTCCTCCTGCCGTCCCTCGGCCTGGTGTGCCCCGTCTCCGTTGTTCGCTATCCATCGGTTGAACATGAGGCAGGCCACGAGGCGGACTGGGGCGGTACGGGATGGAAACGGCAGCGTCATCGGCCTGCCCGCCGCATGCGCAGGCAAGGCCCGGCGACGACGACGTGGAAGGCGCACGCCCGCCCCACTCAGCCCCCGGACATTGCCCAATATCGCCATTTCCGGCAGCTCCGGCAGGCGCAGTGCGCGCCGGAGTGCAGCCCCTCCGCCGCGTTCGTTCGCTCGATCGGGGATGGGGGCACATATCTTTCATCGGGAGGAACCATGCGTCCCGTCGATCTGCTTCGCCTGTTGCTGCTGGCCGCCATCTGGGGCTCATCGTTCCTGTTCATGCGGCTGGTGGCCCCGGCGCTGGGGCCGCTGCTGACCGCCGAACTGCGCGTGCTGCTGGCGGGCCTGACCCTGTTCGCCTGGTTCCGCGCCGTGGGCATGGATATGGGGCTGCGCGCCAACTGGCGCTTTTTCGTCATCGTGGGCACGGTGAATTCCGGCGTGCCCTTTGCCCTGTTCGCCTATGCCGCGTTGCACATTCCGGCGGCGTATTCCGCCGTGCTCAATGCCACGGCGCCGTTGTTCGGGGTGATCTGCGCGGCGGTGTGGCTGTGCGAGCGCGTCACCCCGGCCCGCGTGGCCGGGCTGGCGCTGGGCATCACCGGGGTGGCCGTAATGGTGGGGGTGGGGCCGGTGCAGCCAACCCCGCAAATGCTGCTGGCTGTGGGGGCCGGGCTGGCCGCGCCACTGTGCTACGGACTGGCCGCCACGTACATCAAGCTGCACGGCGCGGGCATCCGCCCCGGTGCGGTGGCGGCGGGCAGCCAACTGGGCGCGGCGTTGACCCTGCTGCCCGCGCTGCCCCTGTGGCCCGCGCCCGCCCTGCACAATCCCGCTCTGCTCACCCCGCTGGTGCTGGCGTGCATCGTCACCCTGGCCCTGGTCTGCGGGGCCGTGGCCTATCTGCTGTACTTCCGGCTGGTGGAGGATGCCGGCCCGGCCCGCGCGCTTGCCGTCACCCTGCTCATACCCGTGTTCGGCATGGGCTGGGGCGCGTTGTTCCTTGGCGAGCGCATCACCCCGGCCATGGCTGCCGGGGCCGCGTGCATCGTGGTGGGCCTTGTGCTGCTGCTGGACCTGCGCCAGTTGTTCCGGGGGCGAGTACCGGGATAGGAAAAGCAGGAGGTCCCTCGTGGGATTTCCCCCTGCATGAAAAAATGACGGCGGGCAGGAATCGTGTTTCCTGCCCGCCGTATTGTTTTGCGGAATGGATGCGGAGGCTGGTGCGAGTCTTGGGTGCCCCGTATCCTGCGCGCTAGATATCCGCCCCGATCTTGTTCATGGCCACCATGCCGCCCTGCACGCTGACCGTATTGGTCATGCCTTCCTTGGCCAGCATGAGCTGGGCGTCGTAGGCGCGCAGGCCGGTGTTGCACACCAGCACCACGGTGCGGTCGGTGGGCACTTCGCCCAGGCGGTCGTGGATCTGTTCTTCGGGGATGTTTTTCCAGTGGTCGGGGTACTTTTCCATGAACGGCACGGCATTGCCCGAAAGGCGGGTGTCGATGAAACACACCGTGTCGTTGGTGTCGCGCTCGTTCCACAGCCGTTCGAACTCTTCGGGGTCGATGACCCTGGCGCGGCCTTCCAGAATGTTTTCGGCCACGTTGCCCACCACGTTCAGGATGTCCATGGCCGAGGCGAACGGCGGCGAGTACACGATTTCGGCGTTGCTGATGTCCTCGATGGTCGGCTTGTCGGCCAGCATGGTGGCCACGGCATTGATGCGCGCGGTCAGCGCGTCGCCCAGGGTGGATACGCCCTGGATGCCCAGCACCCGGCGGGTGGCCTTTTCCACCACCAGTTCCAGCGACATGATGGTTTTTTCGGGGAAGAAGTGCGCGCGGTCGAACTGCTCCACGTGCACGTTGATGGCGTCATAGCCTTCGCGCAGGGCGGTTTCGATGGTCAGGCCCGCGCCGCAGGCCGAGATTTCGAACAGCTTGACCACCCAGCTGCCCACCGCGCCGGGGAAGGTAGCGTTGCCGCCAGCCAGGTTGGTGCCCACCACGCGGCCCTGGCGGTTGGCCATGGACCCCAGCGGGAAGAAGCCGGGCTTGCCGGTGACCAGGTTGGGGATGGTCACGCAGTCGCCGCCGGAATAGATGTCCGGATCGCTGGTCTGCATGCGGTCGTTGACGATGAGCGCGCCGCGCGGGTCGGTATCCAGCCCCGCCGCCTTGGCGATGGCCGTATTGGGCGACACCCCGGCGGCCATGATCACCAGTTCCGCATCTATGGTGCGCTTGTCGGTCACCACGCGGGCCACGGTGCCGTCCTCACCTTCCAGCCGCACCACCTTTTCGCCCGTCAGCACGGTGACGCCGTTCTTTTCCAGGTCGTGGCGCACCATGCGGGTGAGGGTGGAGGACAGAAAGCCCGGCATGAGCCGGTCGGCCAGTTCCACCACGGTGACGCCGATGCCCCACATGTCGGCAAGGGCCACGGCCATTTCAAGGCCGATGAACCCGCCGCCCACGATCACCGCGTTGCTCACCGTGCCCGCGGCCATGGCATTGCGGATCAGTTCGGCTTCTTCCAGGTTGGTGGCGGCGGTAACCCCCCCAAGGTCCAGCCCTTCAACGGGCGGCCTGTTGGCCCGGCTGCCCAGCGCCAGCACCAGCTTGTCATAGGAAAGGGTCTGCTGCTCGCCCGTGCGCAGGTGTTCCACCTGCACGGTCTTGGCCGCGCGGTCGATGGACACGGCGCGGGTTTCGGTCAGCACGTCCACGCCCTTGTTGATGCGGAAGAAGTCGGGGTCGCGCACCACGTTGTAGGGGGTGGCTTGCAGCGCGTCGATGTTGTTGACCTCGCCCGAGACGAAATAGGGAATGCCGCAACCGCCGTAGGAAATGCGCGGCGACTGGTCGATCATGGTGACCCTGGCGTCGGGTTCGAGGCGCTTGAACCGGCAGGCGGCCTTGGGGCCAAGGGCAACGGCCCCGATGACGACGACGTGCTTGGACATGCTGAAACCTCCGTGGGCTGCGCGCGGATGACGGCGCGGGGTGCGGCGCGCGGCATGGGGTCGCGCGTCTGTTCGGGCTTGCGCGGGTGCGCCGGGGCTGGCCGAAGCAGGCGGCAGCGGCGGCGACGCGGTACGGAACGTCCGGAAGAGTCCGGGCCCGCAAGGGGGTGCACTGCCCCAGGCGCGGGCGGTCGTCAAGATGGCTGCGAGGAATCGACCATTTCCGGTGACGCCATGCAGCCAGGGTGACTTCGCAAAGTCGGAACGGCGGCACGAAATACCCCACGTGAGTGGGGTTATTGCCTACCGTCTGGGTATGATTTAGGCGCTTTCGCGTCGCGTGGCAAGGTCTGCGTGTGCTTACTGCACCCGGACGGCAAAGAAAAGTGCGGCAGGGCGGCGGCGGGCGATATTGCAAGGTCTGGGGCGGCGGGGGGCCGCATTGCCCGTGGGGAGTTGGTGAAACGGCAGGGAATCGGGGGGGGGAAAAGGCATGAGGGGCGGTGAACAACAGCGGTTGGCGGGTGCGGTGGCCGGAAAACGGCAAAAGGAAAGGCGTGCCGCTCCGGATATCCGGGAGATTCCGCGCTCTGCGCCGGGATCTCTGCTGCACGCCTGTTAGGGATTATCTTCCGTGTCCCTATTCATTGGGGGCAACTCGCTTTGCCGTTATGGGGGTAAATCTCTGCCAGAACAGTCCTCCGATGGCGTTCTCCGCTTGCTCACCTTAGCCGCGTTCCGTGCGTCGTGCCGTGGCTCGGCCGGGCTCCGTCTGCGGTCGTCGCAGACTGCGAGCGCTCTGTGCACCTGTTGCGGACCTCGCGACGCCCTCGGCGCCGCTGCATACTCCGGCGGGATACCGTCCCACTGGCTAGGACGATGTCTTTCGCCGGTGATTAAACCCTAGCCCCCGGCGTGTCGGCTGTAAAGGGGGTGTGGCGTTGCGGCGGCAATGTTGCAACATGGGCGTGACGCAGCTTCTCGTTACGCAACATGGTGCATCCATTGGTGGAGTTGGATATGCGCATGCGTTCATGTTGCAGTGCTGTCGTGCTGTGTTTGTAATGCGCTGCAAGAAAAGGATATTTTTTTGCAAAAAACATGTGCAATGAGCGCGGGGTGTTGGGTACCGTGTGGTGGTAGTGCCCCGTCACATGGAATTGTGCGCCCGCACGATGCAGGGCCGTGCCGCATGCGGCGCGAGCCACCGTGGGGAGCCCCGCCGCGCACGTGTGGGGTGGGACGGGGCGGCGGCCACGCGGCGCGCCGCCCGTCAGTTCAGCCGGTCCGACTCCATCTCCGGCCATTCGTATCCGGCGGTGGCGTCCTCGTGGTCGGGCGCATTTTCGTGATCGGGGGCATCGTTGTCGGGCGGGCACTGGCTGTCGTCCCCCTCGGCATCGGCATTCCCGTCCTCGCCAGCGCCCTTGCCCGCGCGCTTGCCGCAGGGGCGCAGGTCGCGTTCCCAGTCGATGCGTGCGGCGATGGACGCCACCAGCTCGTCCAGCCCCTGCCGCGTGGCGGCGGACAGGGTGATGGCGTCCGGGTGCACGGCGCGCAGGGTTTCGCGCGTTGCGTCGTCCAGGGTGTCCCACTTGTTCAGTACCAGCAGGCGCGGTACCTCGTGCAGTTCCATGTCGGTAAGGATGGTGTCCACCGCGCCCAACTGGCGGTCCAGTTCGGGGTGGCCCGCGTCGGCCACGTGGATCAGCAGGTCCGCCGCTTCCAGTTCCTCCAGCGTGGCCCGGAAGGCTTCCAGCAGTTCCTTGGGCAGGTTGCGGATGAAGCCCACGGTGTCGGCCAGAATCAGTTCGCGCTCGTGCGGAAAGCGCAGGCGGCGGGTGGTGGGGTCCAGCGTGGCGAACAGCTTGTTTTCGGCCAGCACGGTGCTGTTGGTCAGGGCGTTGAGCAGGGTGGACTTGCCCGCGTTGGTGTAGCCCACCAGCGAGGCCAGCGGCACCCGCTGCTTGGCGCGCCGGGCGCGGGCATAGGCGCGCTGGCGGCGCAGGGTTTCCAACTCGTCCTTGATGCGCCCGATGCGGTCGCGGATGCGGCGGCGGTCGGTTTCCAGTTTGGTTTCGCCGGGGCCGCGCCCGCCTATGCCGCCCATCAGGCGGTCCATGGCGCGGTTTTTTCCCACAAGGCGGGGCTGGGTGTACTTTAGCTGGGCCATTTCCACCTGCAACTTGCCCGCGCGGGTGGTGGCGTGCTGGGCAAAGATGTCCAGGATCAGCTGGGTGCGGTCCAGCACCTTGCGCTCGGTGACGTCTGCCAGGTTGCGCAGTTGGGCCGGTGAAAGTTCGCCGTCGAAGATGATCATGGTGGCGTTGCCTTGCAGGGCCAGCACCTCCAGTTCCGCCAGCTTGCCCTTGCCCAGGATGAACTTTGGGTTCAGCGAGGGTACGCGCTGGATCAGGGTGCCCGCGCAGCGCACCCCGGCGGTGCGGGCCAGTTCGGTCAGCTCGGCCAGATTCAGTTCCTGCAGGGGGCGGGGGGCCGTGGACACGCTGACCAGCACGGCAGCGGGGCCTTCGGCCTCGGACGCCAGGGCGGTGGTATGGGCGATGTGCTCGGCATGGCTGCGCCCCTGCGGCACGGCCCCGGCGGCGATAGCCGTGGTGCCGCGCGCCCGGGCGGGGGCCACCGCGCGCGCGTCGCTGACGGCACGGGCCATTTCCGCTTCCAGCGCCTCCACCTGGGCCACCACGTCGGTATCCACGCGGTCCCAGGGTTGGGCCGGGTGTACCCGGTAGGCCTTGCCGTCTTCTGCCTGCGGGAGCAGATGGGCCTGCTGGAAGGTCAGCGGTTCGCCCCATTCGTTCACGGTCAGCACGCCGAAGCCGTCCAGCCGCAGGAACAGCAGGTCCATCAGGTCTTCCTGCGAAAGCAGGTCTGCCCCGAGGTGGGTGTGCAGCAGGCGCAGACCGCGCAGGCGGCCAGAGCCGGTGCGGGCGCGGGGCAGTTCCGGAATGGTGATGGCGCCGGTGTCGCCCACCAGCACCATGGCCACGCGGCCCTGCCGGTCTATGAGCACGGCCACCTGCCGCCCCACGCTGCGGGACAAGGCGGCCAGTTCGCGGGCCTGTTCGTGCGAGTAGCCCCCCACGGACGGGAAGCGGCGCTGGTACAGGCGGGTCAGGGCCTTGACGTGGCTGGGCTTGAGCCCCTGGGTGTTGCCGAGAACCTTGGCGATGGGAGTGCTCCTGCGCTGGCGGAATGCAATGTGGTGCGCGCGGTCGGCTGACCGGCGCGAAAGAACATCATACGCGGAAGAGGCGGCGCGGGGAAGCGGGGCAGGGAGGTAACGGGCGCTTCCCGCCGGGAGGCGCGCCGTATCGGCCCGACTGCCCGACTGCTGCACTGGCCCCGAGTTGTGCGGACTGGTGCGGACTGGCGGCCCCGGTATGGGATGTGGGGGCGTCATGCAAAACCGGGCGCCCTTGCGGACGCCCGGTCGGCAGTCGAAACGGAGTCCTCGGCCCTATCTTGCCGCTGCGGCCAGATAGTCGGCGATCATGCGGTCGTAGGCCGCCGTGGCGGCAAAGGTGAGCACCGACATCTCGCGCCGGAATTCCAGACCCACGCGCATGGAGTTGCCGCGCATCTCCTCCATGGCCCGCCCGTAGTACGCGGGCGACGGCAACACGAGGATGGAGTGGTAGTTCTTGGCCGCGGCGCGCAGCATGCACGGGCCGCCGATGTCGATTTCCTCCACGGCCTGCTTGAGGTCCAGCCCCTTGGCCGCGGCGGTGGCGAAGTCGTACAGGTTGACGCAGATCAGGTCGAACGGGGCAATGCCCAGTTCACGCAGCGTGGCCACATGTTCCGGATTATCCTTGTCCGCCAGCACGCCGCCGTGGATGTGCGGGTGCAGCGTCTTTACCCGGCCCCCGAGAATTTCGGGAAAGCCGGTCACGCGGCTGACGGGGGTGACCTTCAGCCCCGCCTCATCGAGCATGCGGCGCGTGCCGCCGGTGGAGACGAGTTCCACGCCGTTGCCCGCCAGAAAGGCCGCGAATTCGGCCAGGCCGCTCTTGTCCGTGGCGCTCATGAGCGCCCGTTTGATGGGCAGGAACTCCATGCGTTCTCCTTGTCGCGGAATCTCGTAAACGTTCACTTGCCAGTGCCAGAAGAAGCCCGCCAGCGCAAGGGCGTGAGGCGCGTGCGCCACGTTGCGGGCTGCCGGAACCGTGGGATCGCGGGAGGGGGGGTAACGGAGGGGACGGGAGGACATGGCACGGGGAGGCAACCGCAATGCGCATTGCGGTTGCCCGGCGCAGGAATGAAAACGCGGCGCACGGAGTTCTTCCGTGCGCCGCGTGGTTTGCGCGGATGTGCTGGGAACCGGCGGGGCACGTGCCCCGGAATGCGACGTTATGCCTTCTTCGCCAGCCCCAGCTTGGCCACCACCGCTTCGGCGGCGGCCAGGGTGTAGGCCTCGGGCGACAGGCGCGCCTTGTCTTCCGGGCTGACCACCAGCGCGGGCGCGTTGGCCAGGCTGGGGTCCGGGGTCACGCCGTATTCGGGCGGGAAGCTGTTGGTGAAGTACATGTCCTGAAAGCCCGCAAACTTCAGGCTGTGGGCGGTGGCGTCGAGCACGGCGTGCTCGCCCGGCGACACCAGGCCCAGTTCACGGGCCTTGATCAGCCCGGCCAGGCATTCGCCGCCCTGGGTGCAGGCGATGTGCCCGTGGCGGTTGCCCCGGATCATGGCGTCCATGATCTCCTGCTCGGTCACCTGCACCACGGAGAAGGCGCGTTCGCCCCCTTCAGCAATGAACTTGTCCGCCAGCGCCTTCACGCGCGGGAAGGACACCGGGTTGCCGATCATGGCCGCCTGGGCCACGCTGGGCTGCACGGTGACGGGGGCGTAGTTGCGCTTGGCCGGGTCCGGCTGGCTGTAGTAGCGCCACACCGGGTCGGCATGGTGCGACTGCACGCCGATGACCCGTGGCAGGGCGTCGATGATGCCAAGGCGCAGCAGCTTCAGGAAGCCCGCCATGATGGCCGTGACGTTGCCCGCGTTGCCGATGGGCACGAACACGCACTGGCCCTTCATGTCCCAGCCGTGCCACTGGGCCACCTCGAAGGCGTACGATTCCTGCCCCAGGATGCGCCAGCTGTTCTTGGAATTCAGCAGGGCCACCCGGTAGTTTTCGGCCAGATGCTCGACCACCTTCATGCAGTCGTCGAACACGCCGGGAATTTCCAGCACCGTGGCCCCGCTGCCCAGTGGCTGCGAAAGCTGCTGCGGGGTGACCTTGCCGTGCGGCAGCAGCACCACCGACTTCACCGGCCCGCCCACGTAAGAGGCGTACAGCGCGGCGGCGGCGGAAGTGTCGCCGGTGGAGGCGCACACGGTCAGCACCTCGTCCCAGCCGTGCTTGCGCACCAGCGCCTTCAGGTAGCTGAACGCGCAGGCCATGCCCCGGTCCTTGAACGAGGCGCTGGGGTTCTGGCCGTCGTTCTTGAAGGCGAAGGGAATGCCCACTCCATCGCGCAGCGCGGGGGCCGCCTCGACGATGGGGGTGTTGCCCTCGCCCAGGTACACGATGTCCTCTTCTTCCAGCACCGGGGCCATCAGCTCGTAAAAGCGGAAGATGCCGCGCAGGGCGGTGGTGCGGGTGGCGGCGCGGGCGTCGAACAGGGCGCGCCATTGGGGGCCGGTGCGCAGTGTCGTCAGCTTGTCGAAGGCGAGGTCTTCCAGCAGGTACACCCCGCCGCAACCGGGACAGGTGTACAGCAGTTCGTCGATGCCGCGGCGCTCTCCGCAGCCGAGGCAGACGTACTCCATCCGCGTGCGCGCGGTCGGAAAGTCGTGACCGGGTGCGGAACAGGATGTGGGACAGGACATGGGGGCCGGTCTCCTTGGAATCGTGCAATGCAGCAGTTGTGGCGCCATGCCGTGGCACCGGCGACAGAGCCGGGGCGACGCCGTGAAAACTACTTTTCCGGCGTGGCGCCGGGTTCTCCGTGCGCGGCGCAGCCGCACCCGCAGTGGGCCTGGTCGTCTGCCCGGTCGGTGGACGCGGCGCACGTGGCGTCGTCAGCCGGGCCGCCGGTGGGCGCCGCGTCGTGGTGCTTCTTCTGCCAGGGCTTTTCCTCTCCGCGCGCCAGCCGTCCGATGTTCTCGCGGTGGCTCCAGTACACCAGGGCCATGACCACCAGCGCCAGCGGCAGCAGCTTCCACTTGCCGTACAGCAGCAGGAACACCGGCAGGGCCGTGACCAGGGTCAGCGAGCCCAGCGAGACGAAGCCGGAACGCCAGATGACCAGCAGGCAGGCAATGCCCGCCAGCACCAGTTGCCCGAAGGCCAGCGGAATGAACACGCCCACCGTGGTGGCCACGGCCTTGCCCCCCTTGAAGCCCAGGAAGCAGGAGTGCAGGTGCCCTATCAGCGCGGCCAGCGCCGTCAGGCTGTGGAACAGCGCGGAATCGCTGAACGACAGGGCGATGGCCACGGGCAGCGCGCCCTTCAGCGCATCGCACAGCAGGGTGGCCACGCCCCATTTGGTGCCGCACAGCCGGGCCACGTTGGTGGCGCCCACGTTGCGGCTGCCGCCGGTGCGCGGGTCCACCCCGCAGAAGGTGCGGGCAAACACCAGCCCGAAGGGGATGGAGCCCATGACGTAGGCGATGGCGATCCAAAGCAGGTTACCCATGGTCGTGCCTCCTGCGGGGGGTGACGGGCGGGTGGAATGTCGTTGTGGCGGTCATCGTGACAGAGCGTACGCCGTCCCGTTGGGAACGCGCACTGCGCCCGGCCACAATGCCGTCACTCTTCTTCCGCGTCCAGTATCTGAATTTCGTTGTTCAGCGGGTGGATCTTGCCCACCCGCACCCGGAAGTGCTGGCCGGGGTTCACCTTGTCGCCGAAGGTAGAGCGCCGCCCGCGCAGGAACAGTTGTTCGCGGGGCAGGCTGACGGTGACGAAGGCATCATTTTCTTCGGTGACCACGGCGTGCCACCAGGTCTTGTCGCCCTTCTGGCGAAAATGCAGCAGCTTCCAGTACCGGGGGCGAAAGCGTTGCACCTGCCCGGCAGCGTCCAGCCGGGCGTTCAGCAGGGGCAGCATGGCGTCCAGTTCGTCGCGGGTCCAGCGCCCCTGCCCGGTGGCCAGGGCGTGCAGCACCTGGGTTTCGTTGATCAGGTCCGGGTAGCGGCGCAACGGCGAGGTTATCGGGCTGTACGCGGGCACCCCGATGCCCGCGTGGGGCCGGGCCGAGGTTTCCAGCAGCGACGAGGCCAGGGCCTTGACCACCCGCGCCACCTCGTGCGGGGCGCGCCACACCCCGGCGTATTCGCGGGGAATGCCCACGTCCTGGGTGCGGTGCAGCAGGGCCACGCGGTTCTCCCCGGCCCAGCGGGCCACCCCGGCGTTGGCGAGGATCATCATCTCCGCCACGATGGACTGGCTGCGCGGCGTGGCGGGCTGGTCCGCGATGTCCACGACGGTGGCGGCACCTTCGCCGGACAGGGTCACTTTGGGGTCATCGCGTTCGATGATCACCGCGCCGCGCCCGATGCGGTGCGATTGCAGGGCGCGGGCCAGCCTGTCGGCCACGGCCAGCCTGTCCGCGTGGGGGGCAGCCGCGTTGTCCGGCAGGGGGGCGGGCGTGGCGGCGCTGGCTGCGGGGTCCGGCCCATCGGGGTCGCCCGCCAGCATGGCTGCCAGCAGGTCGTCGTCGGGGTTCGGGGGGGCCTGCGGTGGCGCCACGGCGGCAAGGCAGGCCTCGCAGGCCTCGTAGGTGAGGTTGGCGGCCAGGTTCACCCACGCGCCGCTGGGCACGCAGGATTGCAGTTCGCCGTCGGGGGCCACGTCCATGGCCAGCACCAGCGCGGGCCTGTCCTGCCGGGCCAGCAGGCTGAAGAAGCCGATGCCCAGTTCTTCGGGCAGCATATGGTGGGTGGCTTCCGGCAGGTAGATGCTGGTGGCGCGGCGCAGCACCGCCTTGTCCAGTTCGCTGCCGTAGGGCCAGGCCAGGGCCGGGCAGGCCAGGGCCAGCCACAGGCGAAAGCCCCCGTCACCGCGCGCCTCGATGTGGAAGGCGTCGTCGATGTCGCGGGTGGTGGCGGAATCTATGGAGATGAACGGCATGGCCAGCGGCTGGCTGCGGGCCGATTCCACGGCCCCGCACAGGGCGTCTATGTCGTCCCAGTGGTTGGCTGCCCAGGCGTTGCCGGGGTCGTACCCCGCGCGGTCCATCCAGAAATTGTGGTGCTCCGGCACGAGGCCCCAGGTTTTGGCCAGGTGCAGGGCCAGGTGCGGGTCGTCGGGCAGGCCCTTGGTCACCTGTTTCCAGAGCGCCTCGGTGTCGTGGTCGTCCGGGTCGGCCAGGCGGGTCATGACCAACTCGGCCAACTGTTCGGCGATGTCCGGGGCGGGGCGTTCCGGCGAGGTTTCCGGCGGCAGGGTGCGGCGGCGCGAGTGCACGTCCCACAGGACGCGCACGAATTCGTGCCCGGCGGCCACCAGGGCTTCGCGCTGGCTGGCGGCTTCCTGCTCGGCCATGCGGGTGTCCACCTTTTCGGCGGTGTACACCTCGAAGTCGGGCGGCTGGAACTTGAAGTGGGTCTTGCAGGCCAGCATGGCGCGGCCAAGGGCAGCCAGGTCGTCCACTTCCGGCGTTTCCCACAGCAGTTCCGCGAACCATTCCAGCGAGGCGCGGTCCACCTCGCCCTGGGCAAGGCTCCACAACTCCAGCGGGTCGAGCGCGGTTTCGCGGTCGTCGCGGCGCTGGCGGTGCAGTTCCAGCAGGTCGATGATCTGCTGGCGGCCGTATTCGCCGGAGTAGACCGGGCCGGACCAGGGCAGCAGGCGGTTGGTGGTGAGCTTGGTTTCGCGGCGGTTGGCGAGCAGCAGGCGCAGCTTGCCTGCCTGTTCTTCGAGCACCCAGGCCGTTATGGGGCGGTTGCCCTGCATGAATTCAACGATGCACCCCGGGCCGGGGTAGCGCACGATGCCGGATGGTGCCGCCATGTTTCCCGCTTGGTTTGTTTCAGTGAGAGGCTGAAGGCGCGTTGACGGTTGCGGTGTGACACCGATGGTTCAGCGCGGTGCGTCCTGTCAGCGCGGGTACGCTGCGGGCGGAATCCGCGCTCTGCGGTCGTCATCCGTAAGATTCGCGCAAGCGCTCATCTAACGGCTGTCGCCTTTTGCCGCCAGACGGCGTTGAATCAAGGTTTTTGATGCTCACGTACAAGAGTACAGCGTTGCTTTCGCCATCCGTAAGGCTCGCGCGTTGCGCTCGCCTAACGGCTGCCGATCTGCGCTCAAAAACCTTGATTCGCCTTGTCTGGCGGGCAAAACTCGTAATTCCTTGCATCGCCCCCGCACCAGCCACCCGCAGCGGAAGACCGCTGCGGGGTATAAGGAAGAAAGGCAATTGCAGGACAAGGAGTTGTCTTGGTTTTGCCTGCGTCAGGTGTGGCGCACGGGAGGGCGTGTTTGCAACGTGGAGATTTCGTTCGCTGGCGAGGAAAACGAGCCTGACATGACGGAGTATACTCTTTTCGTATTCGACGGAGTGGCAGGCGCAGTTTGACGAAGCCAGCGGGCGAAAGAACACGTTGCGGGCACGCCCTAGTGCTTGAACGATCGCTGCCCCGTGAAAACCATGGCCACCTGCGGGCTGGCCTCGTTCACGGCCATGATCACTTCGTGGTCGCGCATGGAGCCGCCGGGCTGGGCGATGGCGGCAACGCCCTGTGCCAGGGCCACGTCCACGCCGTCGCGGAAGGGGAAGAACCCGTCGGAGACCAGCACGGTGCCGGGCAGGCCGCCGCGTTCGTCCTTGGTGCGGCGTTCGATGGCGGCCAGCGAGTCGGCCAGGGCCGGATCGGCGGCGGCCTTCTGCTTCAGGTCGTACAGCGAGCAGTTGTGCGCGGCGAAGGCCAGCGAGTCTGCGTACTTGGTGTAGGCCTTGTGGATGGCCAGTTCCACGCAGCCCACGCGGTCCTGTTCGCCGGTGCCGATGGCCACGGTGGCACCGTGGCGGGCAAAGATCACCGAGTTGGACGTGACGCCCGACTCCACGGCCCAGGCAAACAGCAGGTCGTCGGCCTCCTGCTTGGAGGGGGCGCGGGCGGTGACGGTAACGCCGTCCTTGCTGGTGGCTTCGGCGGGCAGAAAGTCGGCCACGGTGCGGATGCGGTTGCGGAACGAATGCTGGATGACCATGCCGCCGTCGGTCAGGCTCTTGATGTCCAGGAACGGCGCATCGGCGAAGTTTTCGAGGCGGGCCAGGCCGGGCATGCGCAGGATGCGCAGATTCTTGCGGGTTTGCAGCAGCTCCAGCACGCCGGGTTCGAAGTCGGGTGCGGCCACCACCTCGAAGTAGTTGGCGGCGATGAGCTCGCCGGCGGCGCGGCAAAGCGGGCGGTTGACCACCACGGCCCCGCCGAAGGCGGCGATTCTGTCGCACTGGTAGGCCTTGTCCAGCGCGTCGGCCACGCCATCATTGGACCAGGCGGCCCCGCACGGGTTGTTGTGCTTCAGGATCACGGCGGCGGGGCGCGCGGCCAGGTACTGAAGGATATTAACCCCGTTGTCCACGTCGGTCAGGTTGGTCTTGCCGGGGTGCTTGCCTGCCTGGACCATGTGTTCTTCGGCGATGGCCGAGACAAGGCCCTGTCCGGCGGCGCGAAAGGCCACGCCGCCAAGGGTCAGGCCGCCTTCGGCCAGTTCGTACAGGGCGGCGGGCTGGTCGGGGTTTTCGCCGTAGCGCAGGCCCTTGCGTTCACCGTCGATGGTCCAGGTGCGCTTGCGGTAGGTCAGGGTGGTGTCGCCCAGCGTCAGGGTAAGGGAATCCGGAAACGGATCGTCCTGAAGGGTGCGGTACATGTCCTTGAGGCTGGCGGGCTTCGGCGAAGTCATGACGGGCTCCGGCAAGGGCGGCGCGGGTCCGGCAACGCAACGGGCATCCGGCGCGCAAGGGGGCCGGGTGCGGCGTGCCGGGTACGGCGGGCCTGCGCCCGGCGGCGAGGCCGGGCGGAAAGGGCGTTATCGGGGGCGGAAACGGCGCGGCATGCGCAACGCCCCGCCACGGGGCGGGGCGCGGTCGCCTTCCGGGCTGCGACAGCGGGAATGCTAGCACAGCCCGCAAGGGCGGGCAATTTCCATTTGAACCGGCATCCGGATTGGCGTAGCCTGCGGGGCACGGCGCGGCCAGTGCAATCGCACGGGCGCTTTCGCGTTCCGGCCGCCCCCAACCACCCCGCATGAAGGAGCGATGACCCCATGGAGCGCATGCTGCAAAAGCTGGCACAGCAACTGAACGCCTACGACGAGGCGTCGCTGATGTCGCTGTGGGACCGCTACGCCACCGTGGTGGACCGCTTCGAACCCACCAAACGGTGGGAAGAGGCGGCGCTGGTGCTCAGCCTGATCCAGGCGGTGCGCTGGAAGAACCAGCTCTTCAACCACCATTGGGCCGCCGCGGCCCGGCCCGAGGGCGAACCCGTGGGGGTGCCCCCGCGCATGGCCTTCAACCTCGAACCCGTAGCCGAAAAGGACGATCCTGCCCTAGACGGCGGGCCAGCGGACGGGGACGGCGTCCAGAAGCGGCGCAAGGTGCTCAGCTTCCGGCCGCGAGAGGGCGACTAGCCCGTTGAGTATGTAATAGTAGTAGCGCACGCTTTCCACGAATGCCACGGCCTCGTAGCCACGACAGTACCCGTACCGGGTGCGGACGTGGTAGCGGGGCCGCGCCAGTTTGGGAAAGGTGTCCTTCAGTTCGCGCCAGGTGCGGCCCGAGCCGCCAAGGTCCTGGTTCAGCCGGATGGCGTCGCGCAGGTGCCCCGGCCCCTGGTTGAAGGCGGCCAGGGTGAAGAACCAGCGGTCCCACGGTTGCAGGTTCAGGTCGTCCAGGCTGTCCCACAGCATGCGCAGGTAGCGCGCCCCACCCCGGATGGACTGGCTGGGGTTCATGCGGTTGACCTTCAGCAGCAGCGCGGTGTTCTGGGTAAGCTGCATGATGCCGCGTACCCCGGTCTTGCTGCGGGCGGACGCATTGAAGCGCGACTCCTGAAAGATCACGGCGGACAGCAGCAGCGGGTCGATGTTGCTCTGGACGGCGGCGCGGCTGATGGCGGGGGCGTGGTTGGGCAGCTTTTCGGTCACCACGGTCATCAGGTCCATCAGGTCGAAAATGTCCGCATATCCGGAGGACCCGGCATATTCGCCGTCGTCGGATACGCCCAGCGATTCGGGCAGAAAGCCGAAGTAGCGCTCGGTCAGGTCGTCCAGCAGGGTATCCGCCGGGGCGGTGTGCTCGCGCCAGAATTCTGCCAGCCGAGGGGCCAGGGTGGCGTCGTCGCCGCGCCAGTACCAGTGATAGGACAGGGCCTTGCCCATGGTCCGGCCCGCCGTGGGTTCGGCCATGAAGGGCTGCCACAGTCGCCACGAATCGCCGTCCACCATGGCATGGGAGGGGGCGGCGGGTGCGGCGTCCACGGCAGCATCGTCGGGCTGCACGCCGGATCGGGCGCCGGACAGGAGGGACGGGCCGCCGGAGGGCGGCAGCAGCCCCTGCACGGGTGGCATGGCCGCACCGGCGGGAAGATCGGCGGATGTTTCCCAGGTGGTCAGCAAAAGGGCGGAGCGCAGCCCGTCGCCGGGCTGGCCGTCGCGCGGAGAACCGGCGGCGTCGGTATCGCGCAGCACGGCGTTCACGGGCGCGGGCTGGTCCTGTTCCGACCAGCGGACCAGCACCGGGCGGGCGTGGTCGTAGGCCGGTCCCGCCATCAGATCGGTGAGCGGGGTGGGGTCCGTGCCGGTGGCCAGGCGGGTCAGCAGCGCGGTCAGCGAGACGCCGGGCGCGGCGTCCGCGTCGGCTGGCGAGCCGGACGCGTCGAACGCGGCGGGGCCGGAGATGCCCCCGTCGTCGTCTCCGTTCCCATCGGGCGCGGAGCCGAAGCCCACGGCCACGTCGGCGTAGCCGTCGGCCACCAGGCGCAGGGCCTCGTCACGGTTGTCTGCCTTTACCCAGCGCAGCTCGTAGCCGTAGCGGGTGCAGAAGGCGGACAGCAGTTCCTGTTCGAAGCCGGGGCCGTAGGGCGAAAGGCGTGTCAGCACCCGTTCGCGGGCAGGGGCGGCCACGCGCAGCACGTCGGAGTCGCGCGGCGCGGGCAGCAGGATGAGCAGCAGCAGGAACGCCTGGGCAATGGCAAGGCCGAACAGCGCAAAGCGTTCCCTGGTGGTGAATATGTGATCGTGCATGCGGTACGGTAGGCCGACGGGTGGAGAGCAGCGAGGCGGAGTAGAGGGATGGCCGGATGCGCGGGCGGCCTGTGTGGTCGGTGGGGGCGGAAGGGGCGTTCGCCTGTGGCGGGCCGTGCTTCCGTGCGCGGGGGGTGGCCGTCGGGCCGTGGGTTGTGCGGCGTGGCGCGGAGCGGCGCATTTGCGCCATTTTTCCGGTGGGGCATGGCCCCGCCGAAGGCTCCGGCGTGTCCGCGTGCGGACGTTTTTTTGCCGCCGATGCCGGATCGGCAGCAGTTCCGTTGACTTCCAAGAAGTCACGGGATAAGACATGATGCCTTTTCTGCGCGCCTTCGGCAAGAGCCGGAGCCGCAGGGTGGCACTCAATGTCACAAGGAGTGGGAAATGTCAAACGTGGTCGTGATGGGCGCCCAGTGGGGCGATGAGGGCAAGGGCAAGATCGTCGATCTGCTGACCCGCAAGTGCGACGTGATCGTGCGCTTCCAGGGCGGCAACAACGCCGGGCACACCGTGCTGGTGGGCGACAAGCAGTACATCCTGCACCTCATTCCTTCGGGCATCCTGCACCCGGGCAAGAAATGTCTCATCGGCAACGGCGTGGTGCTGGACCCCGCGGTGTTCTGCCGCGAGGTGGAAACCCTGCGCGACAAGGACGTGGACGTTTCTCCGGCGCGGCTGATGATCAGCCGCAAGGCCCACGTGATCATGCCCTACCACAAGGCGCTGGACGTGGCCCGCGAATGCCACAAGTCCAACGAATCCAAGATCGGCACCACGGGCCGGGGCATCGGCCCCTGTTACGAGGACAAGATGTCGCGCATCGGCATCCGCGCCGCCGACCTTGCCATGCCCGAACTTTTGCGCGCCAAGATCGAGGCCGCGCTGCTGGAAAAGAACGCCCTGCTGGCCGGCCTGTACGGCGGCGAAGCCATGACCGTGGACGCGGTGTTCGATGAAGTCATGGCCGTGGCCCCGCGCGTGGTGCCCCACCTGGCCGATGTCACCGCCGAGATCGAAGCGGCCTGGGCGGCAGGGCAGCACGTGATGTTCGAGGGCGCCCAGGGCACCCATCTGGACATCGACCACGGCACCTACCCGTTCGTCACCTCGTCCAACACGGTGTCGGGCAACGCGTCGGCGGGCAGCGGCATCGCGCCCACCAAGCTCGAGCGCATCGTGGCCATCGTCAAGGCGTACACCACCCGCGTGGGCGCCGGCCCCTTCCCCACCGAGCAGTTGAACGAGGCGGGCGACTACCTGCAGCAGAAGGGGCACGAATTCGGTGCCACCACCGGCCGCAAGCGCCGCTGCGGCTGGCTGGACGCGGTGGTGCTGCGCGAGGCCGTGCGCCTGAACGGCCCCACCGACATCGCCCTGACCAAGCTGGACGTGCTGTCGGGCCTGAAGGAACTGCAAATCTGCACCGCCTACGAATACCAGGGCGGCACCATCACCGTGGCCCCGCAGGAGCAGAACGGCATGGCCCACGTCACCCCGGTGTACGAGACCATGCCCGGCTGGGATGACGACATCACCGGCTGCACCACCTGGGAAAGCCTGCCCGCGCCCACCCGCGCCTACATCGCCCGCATCGAGGAACTGACCGGCGTGCGCGTGAGCCTGGTGTCCGTGGGGCCGGAACGCGACCAGACCATCAGCCGGGGCTGGTAGCCCCCGGTTCGGAATATCCACTCGGAAGGGGCGGCGCGGGCCGCCCCTTTTGCGTGGCGGATGCGCACCCGCGCGTGGCCGGGGCGACAACGGGCATGGACGGCCCCCTGCGCCTTCGGGTAGCATGGCCCGGCAGTTCGGAACACGCATCACCCCAGTATCGGAAGTACCATGGCCAACAACACGTCCCCCTCCAGTGGTGCCCCCAAGCGCGGCCGCGCCGCTGCCACCGCAACGGACGCCCCGCCCGCGCCGCAAGACCCGCGCGAGGCCGTGGCCCCGCTGCTGGCCCCCCGGCATCAACGCACCGTGGGCCACCTGCACGCGCTGGCCGCATCGCCGCCGCAGGTGGTGCTGGCCGAAGGGGGCACCGCACCGGAGCGCATGGCCCTGGCCCTGTACTGGGCGGCGCTGCTGAACTGCGAGGCGCCGGACGATGCCTCACCCGGCGGGCGTCCCTGCCTGTCCTGCCCGTCGTGCACGCGCATGGCCGGGGGCGGCCATCGCGACCTCATCGTGCTGGACGGCAACAAGCCCAGCGCCGAGGAAGGTTCCTTTTCCATAGAGAACGTGCGCGCGCTGCGCGGCCTTTTGGGCGAACCCCCGCGCGAGGGCCGCAGGCGCGTGGTGGTGCTGGTGGACGCCCACACCCGCGTGGAGGCGGCCAACGGCCTGCTGAAATCGCTGGAGGAACCCCGCCCCACCACCTGTTTCGTGCTGCTGGCCCCCCAGCGCGAGCGGCTGCTGCCCACTCTGGTGTCGCGCAGTTTCGTGCTCACGCTGGCCTGGCCCACTGATGCCACCCCGCCGCCCCCTGCGGTGCGCGACTGGCTGGATGCGCTGGTGGAATTCATCCAGACCGGTGGCGGCTGGATGGAACGGACATCCCGCAAGGGTGATCTGGATGCCCCGCTTGCCGCCGCCGTGGTGCTGCACTGCCAGCGTGCCCTGGCCGACGTGCTGGCCGGGCGTGCCGCCGACCCTCTGGGCCGCCTTCTGGCAGAGCGCATGGACCTGGCCCGGCTGCGCCGCTGCGACGAGGCCCTGGCCGCCGCGCAGGAGGCCCTGTCCCTGAATCCCAGCCCGGTGAACCCGGCCCTGGTCATGGACTGGCTGGCCACCCGGATGTTCCTGGGCGTCCGGTAGGGGCACCGCCGGGGCTGCCTTCCGCGCGGCCTCCATCGCCTTCCATTCTCCGCATCCGGAGTTTTCTGCCTGCCCCTCGGCATGTAGCCCGTCGAGCGCGAGCGCTCGGCCTCCCTCGGTCTGTACCTGCCCTGTCCGGCAGGGAAAACCCCCACGGGAAATGCGGGCAACAATCTGTAACATAATGTCTTTATTCTCTGATTTCCGTGCGCGTCGGGTCGTGCGGCATTGCGCAGCCCCTGCCGAGCGTGTAGCATCCGGTCGACACACCGACATATGACGCGCCGGGGAGGCCGCATGAACATGACCGCAGAAGCGCCGCATACGGTGCTGATCATCGAGGACAGCAACGTACAGTCCAAGATCATCCGCAAGCAGATTCAGGCGCTTACCCAGTTCGACACGCTCATTGCCCACAGCATGCAGGAAGCAGAGACCCTGCTGCGCGACAATGGCCAGCAGATTTTCATTGCCGTCATCGACCTGAACCTGCCCGATGCCCCCGACGGCGAGGCCGTGGACCTGTGCCTGGCCTGGAAGGTGCCGTCCATCGTGCTGACCGCCACCTTCAACGACGATATCCGCCGGCGGTTCATCGAGCGGCGCGTGGTGGACTACTTCTTCAAGGGCTCCATCCAGGACATGGACCCCATGGTGGCCAGCCTGGAGCGGGTGTTCAAGAACCAGTTCATCACCGCGCTGGTGGTGGACGATTCGCGCACCCAGCGCGCCCAGATCAAAAAATTGCTGGAAGTGCAGCGTTTTCGTGTGCTGGAGGCCGGGGATGGCGTGGAAGCGCTGGCCGTGTTCGAGCAGAACCCGCATACCCGCCTGGTGATTACCGACTACCAGATGCCCAACATGGATGGCATAGAACTGGTGCGCGAGTTGCGCGGTCGCCACAAGATGGATCGCGTGGCCATCATCGGGGTGTCTTCGGTGGGGTCCGGCCCGCTCACCGCCCAATTCCTCAAGAACGGCTCCAACGACTTTCTCACCAAACCCTTCGAGGTCGAGGAGTTCTACTGGCGCGTCAACCACAACATGGACGTGTTGGACATGATCTGCGACCTCAAGTCGTGCATGGAGACGCTGGAAACGCGCTGAGGCGTTGGCCCCGTCTGCCCGGTCTGCGTGTGAATACGGGCGCGGGGCGCATCGGTCGGCAGTCCATTGGGGCAGGGAGGATGTCATGGCGCCGCAGGACGCGTACCCGCCGTCGGGCCTTTCATCGGTCATGGACCCTCGCCGCGTGGTGGCCATGCATGGTGGGCCTGCGCATCCCGCAGACCACGTTGCTCCCGCCGTTTCCGCAGGCCCTGGCGCACGCGCGGGCCGCGCCGGACATCCGGGCCGTGCCCCGGTGCTGTACTGGATGCACCGCGAGCACCGCGCCCGCGACAACTGGGCGCTGCTGCACGCCCACGCGGAGGCCGCTCGGCTGGGCGCGCCGCTGGCCGTGGTGTGGTGCCTGGCAAACGGCTTTCTGGGCGCCACCATCCGCCAGTTCGGTTTTCTGCTGCGCGGGATGCAGGAAACCGCGCGCCATCTGGCGGCTGCGGGCATCCCCCTGGTGGTGCTGCGCGGCAACCCGCCGGAAGAAGTGGTGGGCTATGCCCGCTCGGTGCATGCCGCGCTGGTGGTCACGGACTTCGACGTGCTGCGGATGAAGCGGGCCTGGCTGGCCTCTGCCGCGCGGGGGCTGGCCGGATTCTGCCCCCTGCACGAGGTGGATGGCCGCAACGTGGTGCCCTGCCGGGTAGCCTCGCCCAAACGCGAATACGCGGCCCGCACCCTGCGCCCGAAAATCCACCGTCTGCTGCCGGAATTCCTGACGTCCATCCCCCCGCTGCCATCCGTGTCTTCCGGGCCGGTGCCCCCATGGTCGCTGCCTGTCCCCGACGTGGACTGGGCGTCCCTGCGCGACGGCCTTTCGGTGGACCGCACCGTGGCCGAGGTGGGGCCGCTGCCGGGCATTCCGGACATCGCGTCCGGAGAGGACGCAGCCCGCGCCGCACTGGACGACTTTGTCCGCACCCGCCTGCATCGCTACCATTTGCGCAATGACCCCAACGCGGGCGGCGTGTCCGGTCTGTCGCCGTACCTGCACTTCGGCATGCTGTCCGCCCAGCGGGCCGCGCTGGTGGCCCAGGCCAGCCCGGATGGTGTGGCCGCGCCGGACGACTGCCGGGCCTCGTTTCTGGAAGAACTGATCGTGCGGCGCGAACTGGCCGACAATTTCTGCCTGCACGCGCAGGACTACGACGCCACCACCTGCTTTCCCGACTGGGCGCGGAACACCCTGGACAAGCACCGCAGCGACCCGCGCCCGGCCCTGTACGACGAGGCCCAACTGGTCGCCGCGCGCACGGCGGACCCGCTGTGGAACGCGGCCCAGACCGAAATGGTGGTCACCGGGCGCATGCACGGCTACCTGCGCATGTACTGGGCCAAGCAGATACTGCTGTGGTCGCCCACGCCCGAAGATGCCGTGCGCGCCGCCGTGGCCCTGAACGACCGCTATTTTCTGGATGGCCGCGATAGCAACGGCTACACCGGCATCGCCTGGTCCATGGGAGGGGTACATGATCGTCCGTGGGGCGAGCGGCCCGTGCAGGGCACCATTCGCTCCATGACCTACAACGGGGCGCGCTCCAAGTTCGACGTGGGCGCGTACATCCGGCGCATGCAGGCGCTGCGCGGCGGGGCAGGGGAGCAGGGCACGCTGTTCTGAGAAGAGGGAGGGGAAAGGGGTTTTTCGCGGCCAGTGTTGCCGGATGCCCCCGGCGATCGGGGATGGCAGGCTGAAACGACCGGGGCGCACCATAGGGTGCGCCCCGGTCGTTTTTCATGCGGCGGATGACCGCCGTGCGCCTGCCCTGTTCCGCAGGTTCTACCCGGCTGGCGGGGCCGGCGTGCGCAGCGGCGATTCGAAAACCGTGAAGGGAATGGTGGCGCGCATGCCGTCCAGAAAGGCGCGCATCTCCCGTTCCTGATGGGGCGAGAACACGATCTTGAGCACCGCGTCGGCGCCCGTGCCGGAGGTATTGCGGGCGGGGGCGGTCACCGTGGTTTCCGTAACCTCGGCACCACGTTCAGTGGCCCCGTCATGAGGTGCGGCAACCGGACCGTCCGGACCGGCCGGGCCGCTCGGGACGCCGTCCGTGCCTCCGCCGACCCCACGGTCAAGCACGGTCATGTAGCCCAGGTTGTCCTGTGCCTCCAGCAGAAAGCGGAACATGGCGATGTGCCGGGGCGCGATGCGTGCGTACAGTCGCGCGGAAGCACGCGGCGGCGGCAGCGGCGGGGAAGGCTTGCGGGGGCGTTTTCGGGCCACGGGGTCTCCTGCGGGGGCGGTGGTGGCGGTCATGCAAGACATGCGGGGCATGAGGAGCATGGGCCGGTACGGGGGGAGGTGCCCCGACGTGGCCGCCGTGTCAAGGTGAATGGAGGGGACACAGGGGCGTTGCGAGGGTGGACTGTCGGAGCGGTCGGACGACTGTGCGAGAACTGTCTGGATGTCTGGACGCTTCATGTCCGTATGCCATGGGAAACAGGAAAAATCATGAAGATAACTGTTAATATTCAATAGGTTATTGTGTGGCATCGCCGCGGGACCATGTTTTGCAAGAAATAGGTAACGCACTGGCTCCATCCGTATGACGGGGGGACGGGTGTCTACCGGCCGGACATCCGCCAGCGCGCATTCCCTATTTTCAAGGAGCATATCATGCCCAAGATGACCCCCAGTGAAGCAATGGCTGAAGTTCTTGTGCAGGAAGGCGTTACGCATGTTAGCGGTATCCTCGGGTCGGCCTTCATGGACCTGCTGGACCTGTTTCCGGCGGCGGGCATCGATTTCATTTCGGTGCGTCACGAACAGACCGCCGGGCATATGGAAGACGCATTCACCCGCATGACCGGAAGGGCCGGCGTGGTCATTGGCCAGAACGGCCCTGGCATCACCAACTATGTCACGGCGGTGGCCACGGCCAACATGGCGCACACGCCCATGGTCGTCCTGTCCCCCAGCGCGGGCAGCATCTCGGTGGGCTGGGACGGCTTTCAGGAGTGTGACACCTGGAATCTGTTTAAGCCCATCACCAAGGCCTCGCTACGCGTGCCGCACCCCAAGCGCGCCGCCGACATCCTGCGCACCGCCTTCCGCATCGCCTATGCCGAACGCGGCCCGGTGCTGGTGGATATCCCGCGCGACTTCTTCTACGGCGAACTGGACGAGGACATCCTGGCCCCGTCGCAGTACCGCG